>JBKPDC010000242.1:0-2901 GCA_046727715.1 Thermodesulfobacteriota bacterium | reverse complement strand
GCGCGCAGCGTCTCGTCGTCGCCCGCGTCGTCGAGGGCTTCCAGTCGATCGAGGACGTCGTCGAGGGTGTCCACGTCAGAGCAGCGCGAGGCGCGTGCCGGCGATGGTGACCGCGTCGTCCGAGACGACGAGCCCGCGTGCTCGCGCCGTGTCGAGCACACGCGCGCGATCCGTGACGCCGAGCTCGTAGCCCGTGACGTGCGGTGGCGCGCTGCCGGCGCTGGGGCCGAAACGCAACGAGCCGGGCGCCAGCGCGATCTCGAACCGGTCCGCGGCCACGCGGATCGCGGGCCGGTCGAGCACCTGCGCCCAGCGCCGGGCGAGGGCCTCGGGATCCGTCGCTGCGAGGTGCACGCCGGTGATCGCGCGCACACGATCCGTGCGCACGTGCGTCTCCCAGTCCGGTCCCGCCCAGCGCCAGGATGCCGCTGGACGGGCGTCGTCGAGGGCCAGGATGGCGCCGCCCACGTCGGCCGGGTGGAGGTGCGTGTCGCGGATGTCGTCCAAGTCGATCCGCCAGACGACGCGCACGCCGAGCGCGGCGATGCGGCGGCGGTCGTCGTCGAGCCGATCCGATTGCAGCATCACCATGTAGCCGCCGTCGCCGCCGCGCCGGTCGAGGAAGCGACGCGCGGGCGCCGTCGCGGCGACCGGCGACACGACCTCGAGGAACGTGTCGCCGACCGGCATGACGGCGTTGACGAGCCCGAACTCCCCGACGCCCGGGTCGCGGAATGACACGGCGATGCCCAGGACGGCGGTGAGATGCGCGACCGTCGTCTCGAGGTCACGCGCAGCGATGACCACCTGGCGCAGGCGCATGGGGGAAGGTCCTCCAGGCGGGCCGATCGTGTCAACGGGGGTGGTGCGGCACGCGCATCCCTCGACGGTGCGTCCCCTCAAGGTGTACCGAGCCGCAAGCTCGAATGCCGCGCGATGCGCGGGAACACCGAATCACGAGCGAGCAGGATCGCGTCACGGTCGATGGCACACTGCGCGACATGTGCGTCCGGCGTCGAAGCGGTGACCCCCCTCGCTCGCAGGGAACGGCGCAGGTCGCCCACGCGCATCCAGTGGCTGCGAGGCGTTTCGTGGAGCGGGAGCTCGCGCAGCAGATCCTCGATGGCCGTCCGATCTCGTGCGCGCAACGCGCCGCTCACGAGCTCTGCGACGACGATGGGAGGAAGGACCACCACGCCCCGCGCGAGTGCTTCTTCCAGTGACGGAGTCGGTACTCCCGCGAGGAAGTCGATCCAGACGGACGTGTCAGCGACCACCCCGCTCACGAGAAGCCTCCAGGTCGACGTCGAGCCGAAGCGTTCCGCGAAGCGCCATGGCCTTCTCGTAGGCGCGGGCGCGACGGATGAGCCGGAGTCCCTCGACGAGGGTATCAGTGATGCCCTTGCGCGTGACCTTCATCGCCTCCCGGAGGAGATCTTCGGGGAGGTTGGCGGTGATGCGTTTGGCCTGCGCCATGCACGCACAGTATGCGGGCGACTGTATCAACGTCAATACGATGATATGGTCTGGTCCGTCAGTCGTAGATGCCGTCCGCGAACCACGCGCCCGACGCCTGCTCGCGATAGCAGCGGTAGAGTCCGCCGTCGGTCAGCTCCACGTCGTAGTAGTCGCGGGCGCACGGCACATCGCTCCACCACTCCGCGACGATCCGCCACGGCCCGGCGATCGCCACCACGCGGCCGCCGAGGCCGGTGCCGCGCACGAAGCAGGGCGCGTCACGTTCCGAGAACACCTCGAGCGGACGTGGCGGACGGAGCGCGCGCACGACGAGCCGGCAGGACGCTTCGGGCGCGGCGGTGTCAGGCAGCGCGGCGGGCGCGGGTGTGAAGGCGGCGATGTCGGCGGCGCCGGGCCGGTGCGTGTCCACCACCACGGGGACGCCGACGCGTCCCGGGCCGCACAGCGCCCCGAGGCGGGCCAGGGTGGTGGCGAGCCGCTCGGGGGCCGGGCCGGGTGGCGTGAAGAGGCCGAGCTGTGCGGCACGCACGCGCTCGGGCACGGCCATGATCGCCGCCGTCACGACGGCGGCGCGCGGCGGCCGTGATTCGAGGGCGACGCGCAGGCAGGTGAGGAGCGTCTTCTGGTCGCGCGTGGGCGCGACCAGGTCGAGCGTGCGAACGTCGCGGCTGCGGTCGTCGAGCCCGAGCGTCACGCCGAGCCGCGCGCAGCCGACGCCGTCGAGGCCGAGGCGCGCCACGGCACGCTCCACCAGCGCGCGCAGCACGAAGAGCAGTGGTTCGATGGTGTCGAGCGCCGACTCGAGCGTGACGGCCTCCTCGACGTTGGCGGGAGGCGGGGACGGCGCCAGCGGCCGCTCGTCTTCCCCCCGCGCTGCGCGCACCAGCGCCGCGCCTGTGAGCCCGAGGCGGGTGGTGACCTCGGCCGCCGGCAGGCGCGCGAGGTCGCCGAGTCGGTGCACGCCCCAGCGGGCGAGCGTTGCGGCGACGTCGGGCGGCGGTGCCAGGCAGGTGAGCGGCAGCGGCGCCAAGAAGCCCAGCTCGGTGCCTGCCGGCACCACCTCGCAGCCGTCGCCGTGGAGCGCGGCGAGGCGGGCGACCGTCTTGCTGGCCCCCACACCCACGCGCGCGGCGAGCCCGACACGCGCGGCCCGCGCCACGAGTGCGGTCGCGAGACCCCGCTCGCTGCTCACAAGGTGCGTCGCGCCGGCGGCATCGAGATACACGGCGCCGTCGTCGGAGCGCTCGCAGCGACTCGCGAGCGAGGCGGCGACGTCGGCGAGGGCGCGCGTGGCCGACGCCTCCACCGCCGGGTCGCGCGGACGGACCACGAGGTCGGCGGCGACGGCCCGCGCCTGCGCCACGCTGTGCACGCCCGCGCGCACCCCGCGCGCACGGGCGGCTGTCTCTTATACACATCTCC
>JBKPDC010000241.1:0-7183 GCA_046727715.1 Thermodesulfobacteriota bacterium | reverse complement strand
GGCCGCGCGCTGCGCCGCGCAGACGCTCGCCATCGTCCGCGTCCGGCCGCGCGTGCGCGGCGCCCGCCCGTTGCACGATGGCCCCGTGCTGCTGGTGGCGAACCACGTGTCGTGGCTCGACGTCTACGTGCTGAATGCGGTCCTCGGCGGCGCGCGCTACGTCGCCAAGCGCGAGGTCGCGCACTGGCCGATCGCGGGCGGGATCGCACGCGGCTTCGGCACGTTCTTTCACGTGCGCGGCAACGTCCGCGACGCCGCGCGGGTGAAGAATGGGGTGGCGGCGGCGCTGCGCGCCGGCGAGCGCGTGGTGGTGTTCCCGGAGGGCACCACCACCGAGGGCGACGGTGTCGAACGCTTTCATGCGGCGTTCCTCCAGGCCGCCATCGACGCCGGCGTGCCCGTGCAGCCGGTTGCGATCCGCTACCCCGGCTCCGACGGCGCCCCCGACCGCGCGGCGGCGTTCGTCGGGGACATGACCTTCGTCGCATCGGTGAGGCGGGTGCTGCGGCGGCGGCGACTCGACGCGCGCCTCACCTTCGGCCCGGTGATCCACCCGGGAGGACGGACGCGGCGCGAGCTCGCCGCGGTGAGCCACGCCTTCGTCGCGCTGGCCCTCGACCGCGGGCGACCGGAGGCGATGCCGCATCCCGCGCCTCGCCCGTTGCCGCGGGCGGCCTAGCCTCGACAGCGCCTCCCGCATCGCGTAAGGAGCCTGCGCCCCGCGGCGGGATCCTGCGCGGGCAGGAGGTCTCGGGATGCGACGCTCGGTCGGTCTGGCGCTGTCGGCGCTCGTGCTGTTCGCCGTGACGGGCGGGTGCGCCCGGCGGTCCCCATCGCCAGGTCCGGGGCCAGCGGCCGTCCCGCCGCCCGCAGGCAGCAAGCTGGCGGGCATCCGTCAGGGCATGCGCCCCGACGAGGTCCAGAAGATCGCCGGCGCCCCGACCACCATCAGGCCCTATATCACCGGGAAGCAGTTCATCCCGTGGTATTTCGGGCCCGATCGCAGCCGCACGGCCTACTACTACAAGGGGCAGGGTCGGGTGATCTTTTCCGGCGACGCCGGACTCGGGTCGAACAGCACCGTGCTCCAGGTCGAGTACGACCCGAGCGACCCGGGCGCGCCCCGCTGAATCGGGTCCGACATCCCTCACCATCTCGACATCGACGCGCAGCGGCTGCGAGCGGCGCTGCTCGCCCGTCGGTCCCGGCGGCGGGCCGCCACGAACGGCGCGCACGCGGCGGACTACCCCCTGCACCTACGCCTCAAACCGGCGCGCCCCCGTTTGCGGTATCACGGCGGCGCCAGCGAGTTGCCGAGACGGGCTGCGCAAGGCTAACTCTGACCGGTGATCGAATTCCTCGCGTTGTGCGACGACGGCGCGTTGCTCGCCTTCCGCGCGGACCGTCCGGCGGAGGTCCGCCGCGTCACCCCGCACGGCGTGTCCGGACGACTGATCGGCATCGATCGCCGGCCTGCGGACGGGGTGCTCTACGGGGTCAGCACCACCAACGACGTGTACCGCATCGACCCGGCGAGCGGCCAGGCGACCAAGGCGAGTTCGCTCACGGTGCCGTTCGACGGCGATGCGCGCTCGGGCGTGGACTTCAACCCCCAGGCCGACCGCTTGCGGCTGGTCAGCCGCGATGGCCAGAACCTCAGGGTCAACGTGACGCTCGGCGCCACCGCCGTCGATGGACCACTGCGCTATCGGGACGGCGACCCTGGTGCCGGCACGCGTCCGCGGGTGACGGCCGCGGCGTACACCCACAACGTGCCCGACGCACCGGACACCAAGCTCCTTGAGATCGACGCCGACCGGGACGTCCTCGTGCTCCAGGACCCGCCGAACGACGGCGTCCTGGTCACGGTCGGCGCGCTGGGGGTCGATTTCGGGCCCACGGGCGGGTTCGACATCGTCACGGACGCGGCGGGCACCGATCAAGGCTACGCGGCGTCCGGTGCTTCCCTCTACGCCATAGACCTCGCCACGGGGGCCGCCCGGACACTGGGCACGATCGGGGACGGTCGGGCCAGCATCATCGGGCTGGCCGCGATCGAGCGGTGACTGACTGCATCCGTCAGACCTGCCCGAACGTATTACAGATACCCCTGGTACGTTGCCCGCTCGGCTGGTAGGGAGGCGGGTCTGCACGGGACCTCCGACGATCCTGCCGATCGTTCTCCGCAGGCGGACGAGCAGCTGCTCAGGGCCGCGGCGGCAGACCCGTCCGCGCTCGGACCGCTCTATGATCGGTATGCGAAACTCGTCTACGGCTTGGCGCTCGCCATCCTGGGCTCCCGCGAGGAGGCGGAGGACCTCACGCAGGAGGTCTTCGTGATCGTGTGCGAGCCGACGGCGTTCGATCCCAGCCGGGGGTCGGTGAGCGCGTTCCTCACGACGATGACCCGGTCGCGGGCGATCGACCGCCTGCGCCGCCGCGGCCGCTCGGTGCGGCTCCTCAAGACGTGGCACGAGGCCATGCCACCGGCGCCTTCGCCGCCGACGCCGTTCGAGCGCGTGTCGATGCAGCACTGCGCCGAGCGCGTGCGCGGTGCGCTCGCCGATCTGCCCGAGGCCGAGCGTCAGGTGCTCGAGCTGGCGTACTTCAAGGGGCTCAGCCAGGCGGAGATCGCGGCCGACCTGGACACGCCGCTCGGCACGGTGAAGAGTCGCTCCCGCCGCGCGCTGATGACGCTCAAGCGCGCGCTCCAGGACTTGACGGGATGACGCCATGAGTCAGCCCATCGACGTCTCCGAGGATCGCCTGGTCGAGTACGTGCTCGGCGAGCTGCGGCGCGACGAGGCGCAGGCTCTCGAGCAGCTGATGCGGGGCGACGCGCAGCTCGCGGCGGAGGTCCGTCGCCTGCGACAGGTGTTCGACCTGATGCCGTACGCGGCCCTCGCGGACCCGCCGCCGGAGTTGCGCGCGCGCGTGCTCGACGCAGCCGCCGCGCGGACGCGTCAGACGACCACCCCCGCCGCGCCCGCCCCCCGGGCGCCGCGACGGATCGTATGGAGTCAGTTTGCCGCCGCCGCCGCGGCCGCGCTGGCGCTGGCCTTCGGGATAGACGCCTGGCGGACGCGGCGGGAGCTCACGCTGCAGCACGAGATGACCGCGGCGCTCCAAGAGCCCAACGTGGTCCGTTCCTTCGCGCTCGCCGGCACGGGCGCCGCGCGCGGCGCAATCGGCCGCGTTGCGCTCGATCTCGACGCCAAGAAGGGCGCCGTGGTGCTCAAGGGAATGCCCGCGCTGCCGGAAGGGCAAGTCTATCGCCTGTGGGCGAAGGTGAACGAGAAGGACGTGCCGTGCGGCGAGTTCAGGGCCGATCGCACGGGGGCCGTGCTGGCGCAGTTCGTCGTCCCGGTCGAATCGTACACGGCGCCCCTCGGCAAGCTCTTCGTCACCGTCGAGCCGTCTTCGCTCCCCGCCACGCCGACGGGGCCGACGGTGATGGAGAGCGTCTGAGAAACCGGCTCGAGCCTTCGTCTCGCGTCGGGCTCTTCTAGTAGGCGAAGGTCAGCTCGACGAGGCCGTAGTTCGCGTCCTTACCGGGGAACGTCCACCCCACCACGCTGCGGCCGAAGGCATGCCCGTAGTACCCCTCGAAGGTCAGCCGCTGGTGTAGCTGGACGGTGACCGAGACGTCGGCCAGCCTGGCGAGCGCGCGCGAGCCGAACGCCGGGCTGCCCGCGTACCCGAAGAACGTATTGCTCGTGGCGCCGCCGCCCGAATACCAGAGGTCGCGACCCTCGGTCAGGCGCAGCCAGTGCAGATCGCTGCGAATGAGCACCCGTTCATGGGGCCGCAGCATGAGCTCCAGGAAGACGTCGCTCGAGTTCATCAGGTTGAAGAACGGGAGGCGGGCGTAGGTGCGTGCCGTCGGGATGAGCTGAAAGAACGTGCGGTGGTGGCCATCGCTCGGGTTGGCGTCGCCGGACGACCGGTCCCAGCCGGCGCGGAGCCAGGGGGCAGCGGGAAGCTGGGGGAGCTGATATCCCATCTCCATCGCCCAGGCCCAGGCGCCGTGGGTCTCCCGGCCCCAGGTGCCGGTCTGCACGAGCCCCCAGAGCAGCGCGTCGACGATCCCCGGACCCACGTCGAGCGCCGCGATCGCGTCGGCACCGATGGTGTTGATCGATATCGGGTCCTTGTCGGCCATGCGTGCGGCGAGGCTCCGGTTGTCCACCTTGAGCGTCTCGTCGCGGCCGTCGCGGTAGTAAAGGTAGAAGAGGCGTGCGTTCAGCGGCGGGGCGTGTGCCAGACGCTTCAGCGTCCACGCGAGCCCCGCCAGCTCGATGTCCAGCTCGCGGTTGGCGCTCACCTCGAAGCCGCCCTGCGTGGGCCGGCTGCCCATGGCGGTGAGGTTCCAGTCCGGCGTGTCGTAGGCGATGCGGGCGCCGTCGAAGGTCCGGCCGACGTTCGTGAAGTCGAAGGGGCCGACCAGACGCTCCGCGATGCGCGTCCGCGCCAGCACGGCGAGCGTCGCGTCGGCGGGCACCACCTCGAGCCCGTCGCGGTACTCGAAGCGCCCGAACGTCGCCGTCACGCCGCTGCCGCGCACGGTGAGCGTGGCTTGCCTCAGGACCGGCTCACCCTGCGGCGAGCGCCGCGTATTGGCGAAGTAGATCGCCCCGGTGCCGAGGTTGCCGATCGGCGGGACCAGGCTGGCGTCCTCGGGCACATTGGCCAGCTCGGTGTACTGGAACTGGAGGTTCAGCTCGACGGGCGGGAGCAGCGCGCGCACGCCGGCGCGGAAGCGGTTGGCGAAGAAGTCGTAGCGCTCCGCTCCAGGCGGAATCGGGTCTCCGTCGGGCGTGCGCCGGGGAGGTCCGAACCAGTCGACGAACTCCCCACGCACCCGGTCGCTGACGCTGAACGTGACGCGGTCGCGCCAGCTGGGGAGTTCCTGCGCGACCACTGGCGCCGCCAGGCCGAGCGCGAGCATGACCGTGACGCCCCCCGGGATCACCGCCTGCCCCACGGAGCGGCCAGCTACCAGAAAGCGGGCGAGCCGTCACCGGCGGTCAAACGAGCTCGACCGGATCTCCTATGCGTACCGGTCCGGGGGACACGACGGTGGCATAGATGCCAAGGTTCTGCTCGGCGTCGCGCACGATCGTGCGCAGGACCTGCGGATCCTTCGCCAGCCCGGGCTGCGGCTGTGTGACCATGCTGCAGCGGGCGGTCGGGACCTGGAGCGCCGCCACCGCCTCGCCGATGCGCAGCGTCCGCGATCCCCAGGCGGCTTCCACGAGGCCGCACAATCCGGCGTCGGTTTCCACGAGGACGTTCGGTCGGAAGCGCCGGCGGTCGAAGCGCTCCGGCGTGGCGCCGCCGAGCGCCGCGAGCGACGCCGTGGTGAGAACATGGAGCGGGAAGGCGTCGAAGTAGGTGCCGAGCGGGGAAGTGAACTCCATGATCTCGGGCGGGAAGACCGACAGGTCCGGGAGCGGCTCGTCCGGGAGGCGGCCGAAGATGTCGCGGAGCTCGTCCATCAAGTCGGTCTTGTCCGGGAGCCCACGCCGGTAATGGTCGCGATGCTCCGCTGGCTGGAGCGGCCACAGAGTGACGGTGCGCCCGAGGAGCCCGGACAGGCGATCCGCGACGCCGGGGTCGTCCGTGGTGATGGTGGCACCGTCGGGCAGCGTGATCTCCGCCGGCGGTACGGTGTCGCCTGCGGGCTCGCGCACGTAGCGCGCGCTGCACCGCATGAGCTGCGGGAGCTTCTTGCCGCCGCGGATCTCGCCGGCGGCCTCGTCACGCACCGCCCACCCACGGTCGCCCGGAATGCCCATGGCGCTGAGCGTCGCGCCCTCGAGCCGCTCGCCCCCCATCGACTTCACCGGATAGCGCCAGAGCTCGAGGACCCGACCGACGATCGCCATGGCTGCCGTCTACCATCGATCGGCCGCCGGTGGCGAGCATCCGTACGCGGTGCTACCGCCTGCGGTGTGGCGGTCATCTTGCACGCCGACATGGACGCCTTCTACGCGGCGGTGGAGCAGCGCGATCGACCGGAGCTGCGGGGGCGCCCCGTCATCGTGGGCGGCGCCTCCGGCCGCGGCGTCGTGGCGGCCGCGTCGTACGAGGCGCGCCGCTTCGGGGTGCGCTCGGCGATGCCCACGGTGCAGGCGCGCGCGCTCTGCCCCGAGGCCGTGATCGTCCGCGGCGACATGGCGAAGTACCGGCGGGTGAGCGCGCAGATCCGGGCCGTCTTCGAGAGCGTGAGCCCGCTGGTGGAACCGCTGTCCCTCGACGAGGCGTTCATCGACGTGACCGCGTCGGTCCGGCTCCTCGGGGCCCCGCTCACCATCGGCCGCCTGCTGAAGGAGCGGGTGCGCGCCGCGACCGCGCTCGCCGTCTCGGTCGGGATCGGTCCCGGGAAGATGGTGGCGAAGATCGCGAGCGACCTCTCGAAGCCCGACGGCCTCCTCGCGGTCGGGCCCGACGAGGTGCGGGAGTTCCTCCGTCCTTTGCCGGTGAGCCGGCTGTGGGGCGTCGGGCCGGTGACCGAGGCCGCGCTGCGCGCCGCCGGCGTCGCGACCATCGGCGATCTCGTCGCCGCCGACACGGCCCGGCTGCGCCGCCACGTCGGAACCGCCTGTGACGCGCTGCAGCGCCTCGCGACCGGCGAGGACGTCCGCGTGGTCGAGTCGGATCGCGAGGCGAAGTCGTACGGCGAGGAGAACACCTTCGGCAGCGACGTGCGCGACGACCGCACGGTCCGCGAGGCCATCATCGCGCACGGCGAGGCGGTCGCCCGCCGCCTGCGCCGCGACGGCGTGCGCGCGCGCACGGTCGTGGTGAAGATCAAGCTCGCCGAGCGCCTGGGCGCCGGCAAGTACCGGCTGCAGACGCGCCAGGCACCGCTCGCCGCACCCAGCGACGACGGCAACGCGCTCACCGCCGTCGCGCTCGCGCTGTGGGATCGACATCGCCCGCGCCGTGCCGTGCGCCTGATCGGCGTCACCGCGACCGGCATCGAGGACGGCGCCCCGCCGCAGCTGGCACTCTTCGACGACCCGCGCCGCGCCGCCCGTGTCCGCCTGAACGCCGCGCTCGATCGCATCGTCGCGCGCTTCGGCGAGGACAGCATCGGTCGCGCCGTCGGCAAGCCCGAAAAGGCGGCGCCGACGTCGCGGATCAAGCGGGGGGAGGCGCCGTGATGGCGCCCGGGTGC
>JBKPDC010000240.1:0-5834 GCA_046727715.1 Thermodesulfobacteriota bacterium | reverse complement strand
CGGGACGGCCGGCGCCCTCGGCGCCGGCGCCGCGGCACTGGTGGCGCTGGCGCTCGTCGCCGCAGCGCGCGGCTGGCTGGTGACGGGAGCGGGGCTGGTCGCGGCCGCGGCCGTGGCACTCGGCGTCCGGCACAACGTGATCCGCTTCGCGGATGCGCGGCAGCACGGCGTGTTCCGCGTGAGGAGGGTTCTCCATGGGAGCGCAGCAGCCGAGCATCGGCATCGCGGGAGTCGGATACTGGGGCAGGAACCTCCTGCGGACCTTCGCCCGACTCGCCGCCGCACGGGTCACGACCCTCTGCGATCTCGATCCTGACCGGTTGGCGTCGGCGCGCGCCGACCACCCCGGCCTGGGCTGCACCGACGACTTCGCGGCGCTCGTCACGCGCGACGACATCGACGCGGTGGTGATCGCGACACCGCCCTCACGCCACCAGGCGATGGCGCTGGCGGCGCTGCGCGCCGGCAAGCACGTTTGGGTGGAGAAGCCGCTCGCGCTCACCGCCGCCGGGGGCCGCGAGCTGGTCGACGCCGCCGCGGCGGCGCGCCGGGTGCTCTTCGTCGATGAGACCTTCCTCTACGACCCGCTGGTGCGCGAGATGAAGCGCATCATCGACGCGGGCGGTCTCGGCGAGATCATGCACCTGTCGTTCGAGCGCCTCGGCATGGGCCGCATCCGCCGCGACTCGAGCGTGTGGTGGAACTCGGCGCCCCACGATCTCTCGATCCTCTTCCACCTGGTGCCGAAACCCGTGACGGCCATCCGCCTGCACCAGCACGCGTACCTCCAGTCCGGCGTCGCCGACATGGCGGTGTGCGATCTCGAGCTCTCGGGCGGCGCGTCGGCGCACATCTATCTCAGCTGGCTGCACCCCGAGAAGACCGCGAAGGTCGTCGTCGTCGGCCGCGAGCGCATGCTCGCCTACGAGGGACGCTTCGAGAAGCGCGGCATCACGCTCTACGACTACACCCTCGACCTGAGGCCCCCGCCGAACACCGGCCGCGGCGCGATCCCCATCGTGCCCATCTCGGGGTTCGCGGGCCGGCCGCTGGAGGTGCCTGCGGGTGAGGAGCCCCTGGCGCTCGCCGCCGCCCACTTCGTCGAGTGCGTCCGCACCGGCGCCGAGCCGCTCACCAGCGGCGCGCGTTCACTGCGCGTCGTCGAGGTGCTCGAGCGCGCCGACCGCTCCGCCAGCGGCGGGGGCACCGTATAGTGCCCGCCGGCGGCGGACGTCGCCGCCGACTCCTCTCATTGCTGGCGCTGGCGGGCGGCCTCGCGCTGCTCGGCTGGCTGCTGCATCACACCGGCTTTCAGCCCGTCTGGCAGCGACTGCGGGCGCTCGGCTGGGCGGCACCGCTGGTCTTCGTCCCGTATCTCCTGGTCACCGTGGTCGACGCCTTCGGCTGGCGCCTGACGCTGCCCGCGCCAGGGCGCGTGCCCCTGGGCGGGATCATGCTCACCCGGATGGCCGGCGAGGCCGTGAACAGCCTGACCCCCGCCGGGGCCGTCGGCGAGCCGGTGAAGGCCCACCTCCTGCGCCGCTGGCAGGTCACGGCGGCCGACGCGCTCGCGTCCGTCGTGATCTCGAAGACCGCGCTGGTCGCGTCGCAGAGCCTCTTCACCGCGCTCGGCGTCGGCGCATTCCTCTGGCGGCTCGACCGCCCGCGGCTCGCAACCGGCTGGCTCGTCGCGCTGTGCGTCGGCTGCGTCGTGTTCACCGCGGCGCTCGTCTGGGTGCAGCGACGCAGCCCGGGCATGGCGCTCTGGAAACTGCTCCGGCGCGTGGCGCCGCGCGCGTGGCTGGTCGGACGTCTGGAGGCCGCGACCTCGGCGTTCGACCGCCGCCTGCGGGAGTTCTACCGCAGGGAGCCGCGCACGTTCCTGCACGCCACCAGCCTGCACTTCCTCGGCTGGCTGATCGGCGTCGCCGAGGTGGTCGTCATGGTCGCGCTGATCGGCGGATCGGTCTCCTGGCTCGACGCCTTCATCATCGAGACCCTGTCGCAGCCCATCCGCGCCACAGCCATCCTCGTGCCCGCCGGCATCGGAACGCAGGAACTGGGCGGCGTCTGGTTGTGCACGTTCCTGGGAATGAGCGAGGCGGACGCGGTCACCGTGTGGCTCCTGAAGCGCGCCCGAGAGCTCCTCTTCGACGCCGTGGGCCTCCTGTACTTGGCCCAGCGCGGCGGCCGCCGCGCGTTGCAGGCGACGTGAGCGGCGGCTAGGCGTCTCTGGGTGGAGCACCGCTCGCTCGGCCGCATCGGGCTCGTCGTTTCGCGGCTCGGCCTCGGGCTCGCCGCCATCGGCCGCCCGGGCTACATCACGCTCGGGCGGACCCGCGACCTCGGCTCCGAACGCACGCCCGAGGCGCTCTACGCGCGCTGCGCCGAGGTGCTCGACGCCGCGCGTGCCGCCGGGATGCGCTACGTCGACGCCGCGCGCAGCTATGGCCGCGCGGAGGAATTCCTCGCTCGCTGGCTCACCGAGCGCGGCGTGTCACCGGACGCGATCACGGTCGGGAGCAAGTGGGGCTACCGCTACACCGCCGGCTGGGCGGTCGAGGCGCCGGTACACGAGGAGAAAGCGCTGTCGCTCGAGCGGTTCCGGGCGCAGCTGGCGGAAACGCGCGCGTTGCTCGGGGAGCGGCTCGCCCTTTACCAGATCCACAGCGCGACGGCCGAATCCGCTGCGCTCGGCGATCCGCGGCTGCTCGGGGCGCTCGTCGAGGCGCGACGCAGCGGGGCGTTCCGCGCCGTCGGGCTCACGCTGAGCGGTCCGGAGTCCGCGCGCGCGCTCGGGCTGGCGCTGGCCGCCCAGGTGGAGGGGGAGCCGGTGTTCGACGTGGTGCAGGCCACGTTCAACCTCCTCGAGCCGTCCCTGGCGCCCGATCTGGCCGCGGCACATGACGCGGGGCTCGGGGTCATCGTGAAGGAGGTGCACGCCAACGGACGTCTGACCGACTGGAACGACCGCCGCGACGACGCCGCGCTGCTCGACCGCCTCCGCGCGGTGGCGCACGGGCTGCCCCTCGATCGTCTGGCGATCGCCTTCGCGCTGGCGCATCCGTTCGTGGACGTGGTGCTGTCAGGCGCGGCGACCACCGCGCAGCTCGCCTCGCACGCGACCGCCGCGCCCGTGGGGGCCGCGCCGCGGCTCGACGTCGGGCAACTCGCCGCCTTCGCCGAGCCGCCTGACCGCTACTGGCGCACACGCGGCTCCCTGCCGTGGAATTGAACCGGGCGCAGGACGCGCAGGAGCAGCACGAGCGTCGTCAGCCAGAAGACGTGCGCGCCGGCCGCCGCGGCCGGCACCAGCAGATCGAGCCGTCCCGCGAGCGCGAACGCGATCGGGAAGACGTACCAGTCGCGCGTGGTGAGGGGCGCGAGCACGCCGTCGAGCACGCCGTTCTCCCATCGCGTCACGCGATGGCGGCGCGCCTCGGTGGCCTCGCTCCAGGTGATGACCGCGAACGCCCCGACGACGCCGGCACCGAGGGCCGCCAGCACCGGCCAACCGGGCAGGGCGCCCGTGTGTGCGAGCCGCCGCACGATGCCCGCGAGGAGCGCCAGGTTGACGACCGTGTCCCCGGTGATGTCGAGCACGTGCCCCAGCCGGGAGGTGGCGCCGCGCCGGCGCGCCAGCTCGCCATCCGAGCAGTCGAGCACTCCGGACGCGACGAGGCAGACGACGCCGAGGAGCACGCGGCCGGCGCCGGCGCTGCCGACGAGCAGGCCCCCGGCGATGCCGACGGCGGCGCTCGCGACGGTGACGGCGTTCGGCGAGACCGGCGTGGGGAGGAGGAGACGTGTGATGGGGCGGGCGAGGGGACGGTAGAGGAGCCGGTCGGTGTAGCCGTCGCGCGGGTTGTCGAGCGGAGCCGAGGCGCTCATGCCCCGGAGCGCGCGTCGAGGGCGTCGATCCGCGGCAGCACCTCGCGCTCGGCGCGCGTGATGTCGTCCGGAAAGTCGATCTCGATCCACGGGAGGCCGTCCGCGCGCTCGAAGCCAACGTCCACCCGTGCCAGCAGCTCGGGATACACCTCCTCGTGCTCGATGCCGGTGTCGCCCGCATCGACACGACGCTCCACGAGCTGGCGCAGCAAGCGCGCCGCATCGGCCGAGAGCCGGAGGAAACCGATCGACTCGCCCATCAGCTCGTAGCCGGGCGCGCCACCGCGCACGATGTTGCGTACGCGTTCGTTCCGCACGAGCAGCATCTGCTCCTCGCCGGTGCTCTCCTGGCCGGCATCGAGGAGGAAGCAGTTCACGTGGGGCGAGTGGACGAGACGCTCGAGCATGGCTCGCGCGCAGAGCACGTCGGCGTCCATCACCAGGACGTCGCCGTCGAGGTACTCGCGGGCAGTCCAGAGCGAGAGGATGGCGCCTTCGCGGTAGCGCGGGTTGGTGAGGCAGCGAACGGCCAGGGCGGGAGGCTGCGCGCTGAGCGCGGCGCGTACCAGGTCGCCGCCGAACCCCGTCACCACCACGGCCTCGTCCACGCCGGCCGTGGCCAGCGCGTCGAGTAGGCGGTGGAGCAGACTCCGGCCGGCGATCTCGATCAGGCACTTGGGCTTCCCGCCCGACGTCCCGAGCAGGCGCTTGCCGACACCGGCGGCGAGGATGAGGGCCGTCACGAGCGCCTGGGCGCGAGCACGGCCGTCACGCGTTCCTTCACCGCCGGTGTGACCCAGGACGGCACGAGCTCGTCGCGGAACCAGCGCCGTGCCGACTCGGAGAGGTCCATCACGCCGGCGCGCAGCGCACGCTTCGCCGCCACGTACGCCTCGCGCGGGTGCGCCGCCAGCGTCTCGAGCCGGCGGCGGGCGATGGCGTGCACGTCGGCTGCGACCTCGTCGACGAGGCCGAGGGCGAGGGCGGTCTGCGGGTCGTACAGTGCGGCCTCCAGCACCACGCGCTCGCGCCCCCGCGGCGGCACGCGATGGCGCACCACGGCGAAGAGCTGCGGCGGGTACTGGACGCCCAGCGCGACCTCGTTGAGCCCGATGCGAAGCTTCGGCTGGTCGGCCAGGACACGGTAGTCGGCGCACAGCGCCACCACGCAGCCGCCCGCGATGGCGTGCCCGTTGATGCACGCGACCATCGGACCCGGGTAGGTGAAGAGCGCCTCCGTCATGCGCTCGAGCGTGCCGAGGAAGCGCTCCGCCCGGTCACGGTCGAGCGCGGCCACCTCCCTGAGATCGAGGCCGGCGGAGAACGCGTCGCCGGCGCCGGTGACCAGCACGGGCTCGCCGTTCGCCGCACGCAGCCGCTCGATGACCGACTCCATGAGCGCGCTCGAGAGCGCGTTCTTGCCGGGGCCGTCGAGGGTGAGAGTGTACATCGCCGCCGGCGTAGCGGATGGCTTCCGCGGGAGCAAGGAGGCCACGGCGGGAACGAACCTGCCGTCGGCATACACCTCGTCGCGGTCGATGAGTGGAGTCCGTCGGGCGCGGGGGCGCAGCGACAATAGCCCCGGGACGCGTTCCGGTCGGCAATGACCACGCCGGGAAGATCGAGCACCCTGACGTCGATCTGCAGCACGGTCGGCTCGACGACCTCCTTCGCGAGGTCGGCTAGAATACCAATCGATGTGCGCGCCCGTGGCCCTGGACTACACGAGCACGGGGTGGCCGGCGACGGCCGACGCCCTGCTCGCCGCCCAGCAGGAGCTCGTGGCCGCGCGGCCGGAGCCGTGGCGCCCGGCCGGCGGCGCGCCCGCCGTGGCGGGGTGCTTCGTCTGCGCGCAGCGGGGCCGCGTGGGCCCGGGGCTGTCTCTTATACACATCTCCGAGCCCACGAGACGCCTAACGTGATCTCGTATGCCGTCTTCTGCT
>JBKPDC010000239.1:0-4624 GCA_046727715.1 Thermodesulfobacteriota bacterium | reverse complement strand
TGTCCCGTCTTGCGCGCCACGACGCGGCCCCGGATGGGACGGCCGAGCAGGTAGAAGTCGCCCATGATGTCCAGGATCTTGTGACGCACGAACTCGTCCGGGAAGCGCAGCGGCGCGTTCACCACGCCCTCGTCGCCGACCAGGATGAAGTTGTTGAGCCGACCGCCGTTGGCGAGTCCCATCTGCTCGAGCGTCTCGATCTCCTTGACGAACCCGAAGGTGCGCGCGGGCGCGATCTCCCGCACGAAAGCCTCGGGCCCCGTCAGGCGGAAGTCGTACTCCTGATGGCCGATCGGCGGCGGGTACTCGAGCGTGTAGTGCACCTCGAAGCGATCCGCGGGCTCGATGCTGATGCCCTTCTCCGCCGGGTGGTCGCCGCCGAGGGCGTAGCGCCGGTCGACCACCAGCTCGTCCACCGTCTCGGGCTGCTCGACCACTCCCCCCTCGGCGAGCAGCGCGCACAGCTCGGCCGCCGAGCCGTCGAGGACCGGCACCTCGGCCTGCATCTTGACGAGGAGGTTGGTGATGCCGTGCGCGTGCAGCGCCGCCATCAGATGCTCCACCGTCTTGGCGACCATGCCCCCGCGCGCGAGGGTGGTCGCGTAGCCGGTCGAGCCGACGTGGTCGATGAGCGCCGGCACCGTCTCGCCGCTGGTGATGCTCTCGAACACGATCCCGTTGCCCGGTGGCAGCGGCTGGAGGATCAAGCCGGTCCGCACCCCGGAATGGAGCCCCTGCCCGTTCACCACCACGCCCCGGCCGATCGTGCGCTGGGGCAGGCGGCGCGCCGGTGCGCGGCTCGCCTGCGGCGAGCCCCCAACGGGCGCTGCGAGCACACGTCCCGGCGTGCGTTCGTCGAGCGCGCGGCCGACGACCCGCAGCAGCGCGTCGAGCTGGAACGGCTTCTCCAGGAAGTCGAAGGCGCCGTCGCGGATCACGCGCACGGCGGTCTCGATCGTCCCGTGCCCCGAGATGACGATGATCGGGACCGCAGGGGCCTGCCTCCGCATCTGCTGCACCAGCTCGATGCCGTCGATCTCGGGCATCCAGATGTCCACGATCGCCAGGCGCGGGGGCTGCCGCGCCAGCATCTGCAGCGCCGCGCGGCCGTTCTCGGCCTCGACGACGTCGAACCCCTCGTCGGAGAGCACTCCGCGCAGCGTGGTCCGGATCTGCGCCTCGTCGTCCACCACCAGGATCGTCTCCGCCATGGCTGCCTCCTCAGGACCCGAACGCGCCGAGGCGCGCGCGGGCCACCACCTGCGCCGGCTGGCTGCGAACCGGAAACTCGAGAATGAACCGTGTACCGCGCGGCGGGTTGTCGCGCACGCGGATGAACCCCTTGTGGTCGGCGACGATGGCCGACACGATCGCCAGGCCGAGCCCCGTGCCGTCGGGCTTGGTCGAGAAGTAGGGCTCGAAGACGCGGGCCCGGGTCTCCGCGGTCATGCCGATGCCGTCGTCGGCGATCTCGAGCCGCGCCACCCCGACGCGGCGGTCGTAGCGCGTCCGCAGTGCCACCCGGCGGCGCTCGTTCGACACCACGGCCGGCCGCGCCCGGCAGGCGGCCACCGCGTTGTCGAGGATGTTCACCACCGCGCGCTTCACGCCCTCGCGGTCGAGCTCGAGGGGCGGCAGGGCCGCATCCGCCTCGCAGACGAAGTCGATCTCGCGATGCGCCTCGCGGAAGAGGACGAGCGCCTCCTCGACGAGCTCGTTCAGGTCGCACGGCCGATGCTCGGCCTGCGGCATGCGCGCGAAGGTGGAGAACTCGTTCACCAGGTTCTTCAGCTCCTCCACCTGCTGCACGATGGTACGGGTGCACTCGTCGAACACGGCCCCGTCATGCCGCAGCTGGGTGCCGAAGCGGCGCCGCAAGCGCTGCGCTGCGAGCTGGATGGGGGTGAGCGGATTCTTGATCTCGTGCGCGATCCGGCGCGCGACCTCGCGCCACGCTTCCATGCGCTCGACGCGGAGCAGATGGGTGACGTCCTCGAGGAAGAGAAGCACCCCCTGCGCATGACCGGCCTCGTCCCGCAGGCCCGTGCCGGTGACGAGGACGGTCACCTCGTCGCCGTCCGCGCGCGTCAGCGTGAGCTGGCTCTCGAGGCTGCCCTCACCCGCGAGGAGCGGGGCGAGCGCCGGGCGCAGCTCGGCGTGCGCGTCGCCCGCGAGCAGGTCGGCAATCGGCCGCCCGACGGCGGTGGCGGCGTCGACGCCCAGCATCTCCGCGGCCGCGCGGTTCACGGTGGTGACGCGCCCGCGAGGATCGGCGGACACCACACCGGCGGCGATGTTCGCCAGCACGATCTCGAGGTCGCGCCGGCGCACGTCCAGCTCGGTGCGGCTGGTCTTCAAATCACCCGTCATGTGGTTGAACGCCGTCACCAGGGTCCCGATCTCGTCGTCCCCCTCGCCGGGAATGCGCTGGTCGAGATCGCCCTGCGCCACGGCCCTGGTGCCCTCGGCGAGGCGCTGGATCGGCACCGTGATTCCGCGCGCGACGTAGAAGCCCACCCAAGTGGCCGCGAAGAGGATGACGATCGTCACCAGGATGAGCGTGATGGTGTAGGCGGTGCGAATCGGCCGGCGCTGCACCTTGAGGCGCAGGTACTCACCGAACGAGCGGTCGATCTCCTCGCGGCGCTTGACCACGCTGTTCGGCACGTAGGCGTCGACGACGATCACTCCGAGGACGCGACCATCGCTCAGGATCGGCGCCGCGGCGCGGATCACGTCGCCTTCGCCGACAGCATCCATGCCGGTCGTCTCGGTCCCCGTCGAGGCGGTTTTCACGAGCGCTGACCACGGGTCCACGCCGACCTTGCCCTGCAGCTCTGGGCGCCGCGCGCGGCCGAGCGTCTGCCCGTCGGCGAACACCTCCATCAGGTCGAGCTGGTACTCGGTGCGGCGCTCGCCGAGGAACGCCTTCAGGGCGGCGCGCTTGTCGGGCTTGAGCAACCCGCGCTGCGCCAGCTGCTTCGCGGTCTCGCGCGCGAAGCCGAGGGAGGTGACGGCGAGGTCCTCGTAGTAGGCGTGCGCCACGTCGAGCGACCCTTCGAGCGCGCGCTCCACCTGTCCGTTGAACCATCCTTCGATGGAGTTGCTGAGGAACACCTGCGCGACGAGAAAGAGCATCGTCGCGGGCAGGAGCGCGATACCGACGAACGCCACCACGAGCCGCGTGCGCAGGTGCGACCCCATGATGCGCCGGCGACGGTCGAGGATCAGCTTGACGATGTTCCGCCCCACCAGGAAGACCAGCAGGACGAGCAGGATGAGGTTCAAGTTGATCAGCAGGACGAGGATCGCGTCGGTGCCGAGCGAGCCGCTGCCGGCGAACTGCGGCAGACGGGTTTCGAAGAGGGCGAAGGCGACCACCGCACACGCGGTGAGCATGATGATGAGGCCCTCGCGGCGCCGCCGCCGGGCGTCGGCCGACTGCGCCGCCTGGGACGCCGGCGTCCCGCGGGACCCCCCGCGCGGGGCCTGGTCGAGCCGATCCGGCATGAGCGGCGCGATGATAGGGAGCCTTGGGCCCGAAGGCAAGGCGCAATCTCCGATCTAAGTGCCCGAGATTACTACCTTGTAGACCTACCGCCGGAAGAACAGATTCAACAGCAGCGTGAGCACGATGCTGACGATGATGGAGGTCGCGAGCGGAATGTAGACCGTGAAGCCCTCGCGCCGCACCACGATGTCGCCCGGGAGGCGCCCGACCCACGGGACGCGCGGCAGGTAGAGAAGCCCGACGCCCACGATGACGGCCACCACACCGAGCAGGATGAGGAGGCGCCCCACGCCCTCCATGCGCCCTGCCTTGCCACTGTCGAGCGCCCCCGGCAAGCGGGGTCCGTGGCTGGACGGCGGCGGCCAGCCAGGCTGTAACCTCTGGCCGCCGCCGGACGTGGTGCGGTCAAGACACCACACCCACGGAGGGTTTCCATGCCGACGTCCAGTGACGAAGCGATCGTGGTGGTGGGCGGCGGCCTCGCCGGCCTGGCCACGGCTGCCTACCTCGCCCGGGCCGGCCGGGCCGTGACCGTCCTCGAGCGCGCCAGCGAATTGGGCGGCCGCGCGCAGACCACGTCCGCCGGTGGCTACCGGATGAACCTGGGACCGCACGCGCTCTACCGCGGCAGCGGCGGCGTGCACGTGCTCGCCGACCTCGGCGTCGCGCACCGCGGCGGCACCCCCTCGGCGTCGGGCGGCTGCGCCGTCGATCGCGGCGCGCTGCATGCCCTTCCCGGGGGGTTCGTCTCCCTCCTCACGACCGGGCTCTTCGGCGTCGGCGCCAAGGTCGAGACGGCGAGCCTCCTCGCCGGGCTCGCGGCCATCGATGCCGATGCGCTGGCGGGCACGCCGGTCCGCGCCTGGGTGTCGGGGCGGGTCCGGCATGCCGGCGTGCGCCGCCTCGTGGAGGCGCTGTTCCGCCTGGCGACGTATGCGCATGCGCCCGAGACGATGAGCGCAGGCCTGGCCGTCCGCCAGCTCCAGCTCGCCATGGCGCACAGCGTGAGCTACCTGGACGGCGGCTGGCAGACGCTCGTCGACGGCCTTCGCGCACGGGCCGAGGAGCACGGCGCCCGGCTGCGCGCCGGCGCGGCCGTCACCGGGCTCGTGC
>JBKPDC010000238.1:0-18693 GCA_046727715.1 Thermodesulfobacteriota bacterium | reverse complement strand
GACACGAGCGAGGGCTCGACCCGCCGCAAGGAGGCGCCTATGGAGTTCGGGATCTTCTCCCAGATGCACTGTCCCCCCTGGGACGATGAGCACTCACGGTTCCACCGCGAGCTCGAAATCTCGCAGCTCTGCGATGCCCTGGGGTTCAAGTACGACTGGTCACCGGAGCACCACTTCCTGCAACACTACTCCCATCAGCCCGCGCCGGAGGTCTACCTGTCGTGGGTGGCGGCGCGCACGACGCAGATCCACGTCGGCACCGCGATCACCAATATCACGGCCGCGGTGAATCACCCGGCGCGGGTGGCCGAGCGCATCGCCACCATGGACCATCTGTCCAAGGGCCGGATCGAGTTCGGCACCGGCCGCGGATCGTCGTCGGCCGAGTGGGCGGGCTTCGCGATCCCGTCTGCCGCCGAGACCAAGCCCATGTGGCGCGAGTCGCTCGAGCAGATCCCCCGCATGTGGCGCGACGAGCCGTTTTCGTTCGAAGGGAAGTACTTCCGGATGCCGGAGCGCAACGTGCTCCCGAAGCCGTACTCGAAGCCGCATCCGCCCATATGGGTGGCGTGCTCGAGCCCGGGCACCTTCGCGGAGGCCGGGGAGCTGGGCCTGGGTGCGCTCTGCTTCACCTTCGGCACGCCGTCCGAGATCGCGCCGTTGATCAAGAACTACAAGGACGCGATCAACCGGTGCACGAACCCCGTCGGGGCCTACATCAACGACAACATCGCCGTGACGACGAACATGTTCTGCTTCGAGGACGGCGACGAGGCGCGCCACCTCTTCTCGAAGGCGAGGGTAGGTGCCTTCACGGGGTACTTCTTCAACTGGCTCGACTCCATCCCGCGACCGAAGGGCTTTCCGCCGACCGGTCCGATTCCGCCCATTCCCGACCCGACGCCCGAGCAGCTGAAGGCCGGGCTCGCCGTCGGCGGACGCCAGATCGGCTCGCCCGAGGAGATCGCCAGGGTCATCGACATGTACGTCGAGCTGGGCGTCGATCAGCTGATCTACGCGCCGCTCACCCTGACACTCGACCAGAAGCACGTGCTGCGCTCCATCGAGACGTTCGGCAAGCACGTCCTGCCGCGGTTCGACCGCGATCCCGTGCACAGCACGACGCGCCAGCGCGAGGCGGCGCTGGCGGCCCGCGCGGCGTAGCGATACGTGGCGGGGGATGGCGGCGACGATCGTCAACGAGGTGCTGATCGGGGGCCGGTGGGTGTCCGCCGCCGGCGGGACCTACCCGGTGATCGACCCGGCAACGGAGGACGTCGTCGGGCGCGCCCCCGAGGCGTCGGTGCAGCAGGCGCGTGAGGCCGCGCGGGCCGCGCGGGAGGCGTTCGAGCGCGGGCCGTGGCCGCACCTGTCGGGCGCGGAGCGCGGCGCGTGCCTGCGTGAGGCGGCGGCGCGCTTCCGCGAGGCGGCGGCGGGCCTGGTCGAACTCACCGTCGCCGAGACCGGGTCGGTCAGGTCGGTTGCCGAGTCGCAACAGGTGGGGGCGGTCGCGCTGCGGCTCGCGAAGTACGCCGAGCTGGCGGCGCAGTCGCCCGATACGCCAGTGCCGCCCCGCGAGGGACCCGCCGGCATCGCCTTCGGCATCGCGGCGCGCGAGCCCGTCGGTGTGGTGGCATGCATCACGCCCTACAACTTCCCGATGACGAACTGCGCCGGGAAGATCGGCCCCGCGCTCGCCTGCGGTAACACCGTGGTGGTGAAGCCGGCGCCGGTCGATCCGCTTGGCGTGGCCGCGCTCTGCCGCATCGCGAACGACGTGCTCCCACCCGGCGTCGTGAACTTCGTCTGCGGCGAGGGGCCGGCCGTGGGCGAAGCGCTGGTCGAGTCACCCGACGTCGACATGATCTCGTTCACCGGTTCGACCGCGGTCGGCCTGCGCATCCAGGAGACCGCCGGGCGCCGTCTCACGCGGACGCTCCTCGAGCTGGGCGGCAAGTCGCCGCAGATCGTCTTCGCCGACGCCGATCGCGACGCCGCACTGCGCGGCGCCGCGCAGGTGTGGACCTTCCACAGCGGGCAGATCTGCATCGCCGGCACGCGGCTGCTGGTCGAGGAGTCGATCTACGACGACTTCACCGCGGCGCTGGTCGAGCGCGCGAAGACGATCACGATCGGCGACCCGCGCGAGCCGAGCGTGGTGATGGGCCCCCTCGTCTCCGCCGCGCAGCGCGAGCGCGTCGAGCGCCACGTCGCGCGCGGGGTGGAGGAGGGTGCGACGCTGGCGTGCGGCGGGAAACGCCCCGCCCACCTGCGGCGCGGCTGGTACGTCGAGCCCACCCTCTTCACGCACGCGACCAACGCGATGACGGTGGCGCGCGAGGAGATCTTCGGCCCGGTGATCACGGCGATCCCGTTCCGCGACGAGGCGGAGGCGATCGCCATGGCGAACGACACCGACTACGGCCTCTACGGCTACGTCTGGACGCGCGACCGGGCACGTGGCACGCGGGTCGCACGGGCGCTCCGCACGGGGACGGTGCAGGTGAACAGCGCGAGCGGGATGCACCCCGACGCGCCCTTCGGCGGCTACAAGCTCTCGGGCATCGGACGCGACGGCGGCCGGTGGGCCCTCGAAGCCTACAGCGAGACGAAGTACATCGGGTGGACGGCATGAGTTTCGACACGATCATCAAGAACGGCACCGTGGTGGACGGCTCGGGACTCCCCAAGCGGGTGGCCGACGTCGGCATCCGCGACGGCATCATCACCGACATCGGCCGGCTCGCAGGCGCGAAGCGCACGATCGACGCCGACGGCCTCGTGGTGATGCCGGGCATCATCGACGCCCACACGCACTACGACCCGCAACTCACCTTCGAGCCGTTCGGGACGTCATCGTGCTTCCACGGCGTCACCTCGGTCGTGGCGGGCAACTGCGGCTACTCGATCGCCCCGGTGCGCCGCGAGGACCACGGCTGGGTGACGAAGCTCTTCGCCAAGGTCGAGGGCATGTCGCCACGCGTCCTGGGCGAGGGCCTGCCGTGGGACTGGGATACGTTCCCCTCGCTGCTCGAGCGGCTCGACACGCGCCTCGGGATCAACGCCGCGATCTACGTCGGGCACTCGGCCCTCCGCCGCTGGGTGATGCGCGACGCCGCGTCGGAGCGGACGGCGACCCCGGACGAGATCGCCACCATGCAGGGGCTCGTCCGGGACGCCATGCGTGCCGGCGCCGCAGGCTTCACGTCGTCGCACGCGCCCACCCACGTCGATCCGGAGGGGCGGCCGGTGCCGTCGCGCCACGCCGACTTCGACGAGGTGCTCGCGCTTGCGGCGGCGGCGGGCGAGGGCGGCGCCGGGTCCATCGGCTTTCTCGCCCGGACCGCGGTGCAGGGCTACGACGCCGAGGATCGCGCCCGCGTGGTGAAGTTGGCCCACGCCTCCGGGCTCCCGGTCGTCGTGCAGGGCATGGGGTACCGGCCCGGGCAGCGGGAGATGTGGAGCAACCAGACGGCGTTCCTCGCCGACGCGCGGCGTCAGGGCGCGGCCGTGTTCTCCATGCTGCGCACGCAGCCGTTCATGCGGCCGTTCAACTGGCGGCGCGGCACGTCGCTCTTCGACGGCGTCTTCCACTGGCGCGACGTCCAGCGGCTGGCGCCGGAGCAGCGCCTCGCGAAAATGAAGGACCCCGATGCTCGCGCCGAGCTGCGCTGGGGTCTCGACAATCCGAACAAGGACCCCGAGAAAGGCTCGACGCTGCCGCCGCCCGCGATGACGGCGCTCTTCGTGGATCGGTCGCGGAGCGACCCCGGTGCCGAGGGCAAGAGCCTCGCGCAGCTCGCGAAGGAGCGCGGCGTCCATCCCGCCGACGTCATGTGTGAGCTGGCCGTCGCCGACGGGCTCGCAACGCAGTTCCTGTGGAACTCGGAGTCGGCGGCGTGGATCGAGGCGAACGGCGAGTCGCAGCTGAATCCGCACATGATCATCGGTACCGGCGACGGCGGCGCGCACGCCGACCGCGACGACGGCGCCGAGTGGTCCACCTACTTCCTGCGCGCCTGGTTGCTCGACCGCGAGCACATGACGCTGGAAGACGGCGTCCGCCGCATCACGCACCTGCCCGCCATGGTGTGCGGCATCCCGCTGCGCGGGCTGCTCGCGCGCGGCTACCACGCCGACGTCATGATGTTCGATCCGGCGCGCATCCGCCTCGGTAAGAAGCAGCTCGTCGCCGACATGCCCGGCGGGGAGGACCGCTGGCAGGTGAAGCCCGAGGGCGTGGTCCGGGTCATGGTGAACGGTCAGGTGATCGTCGAGAACGGCGAGCTGACCGGGGCGCGCGCCGGTCGCGTGCTGCGCATCGGGAACGCGGCGTGAAGGCCGTCGTCTTTCACGGACCCGCGCGCGGCGTCGCGATCGAGGACGTCGCCGTGCGCGACCCCGGCCCGGGTGAGGTCCGGGTGGCGATTCGCGCCGCCGGCCTCTGTCACTCGGACCAGAGCGTCATCAACGGCACCATCCCGTACCCGGTGCCCGTCGTGCTGGGGCACGAGGGCGCGGGGGTCGTCGATTCGGTCGGGCCGGGTGTCACGAGCGTGAAGGAAGGTGACGCCGTGATCCTCTCGACGCTGGCGCATTGCGGCCGCTGCCCTGCCTGCGAGGGCGGCAAGCCCACGGCCTGCCGGAATGCGCCCAACCCGAAGGACGTGACGCCGTTCTCGGTGCGAGGGGCGCCGGCCCACCAGTTCGCGAACGCCTCCGCGTTCGCCGAGCTGACGCTGGTACGCGAGCAGAGCGCCATCCCGGTGGATCCGCGCGTGCCGTTCGACTGCGCGGCGCTCATCGGCTGCGGCATCATGACCGGCGTCGGCGCCGTCCTGAACCGCGCGCGCGTGGAGGCCGGCAGCTCGATGGCCGTGTTCGGCGTCGGCGGCATCGGCCTCAACTGCGTGCAGGGCGGGGTGCTGGCCGGCGCGGCGCCCATCATCGCCGTGGACGTGAACCCGCAGAAGCTCGAGCTGGCGAAACAGTTCGGCGCGACGCACGTGGTGGATGCCTCGCGCGACGACGCGCTCGCAGCGGTGCGCGAGCTCACGCACGGCGGCGCCGACTACACCTTCGAGTGCGTCGGCAACCTGGCGGTCATCCGCCAGGCGCTCGATGCCGTGGCGCCGGGCGGCACGCTCACCATCGTCGGCGTACCGCGCATCGGGTCCACAATGGAGCTGGTGGTCCACAGCCTCTACAACAACAAGGGCATCCTCGGCTGTCGCTACGGCGCCGCACGCCCGCGCCGCGACTTCCCGATGCTGGCCGACCTCTACCTGGCGGGGCGGCTCCGCATCGACGAGCTGATCACCGACCGCTATCCCCTCGACGACTTCGACCGCGCGCTGCACGACCTGGAGGCCGGTCGGCTGGCGCGCGGCGTCTTCCACGTCGGTGGGGCGCACTGAAGGAGACGGACATGGGACGCTACGGGACGCACGTCATCGACGCCGACGGACACGGCGGCGATCTGCCGAACTGGCAGAGCCGCATCCCGGCGGCGTTCCAGCCGAAGTGGGAGGAGCGCCGCGAGCGCATCAAGAAGCAGTTCGCCAACCTCCCGGGCGTCGGCGTGAAGGAGACCAAGGGGACGGCCAAGCTGAACAGCCTCGAGCGTCCGGGCATGACGGATCCGAAGGCGCGTCTCGAGGACATGGATCTCGAGGGGATCGACCAGACCATCATGTTCCCGGGCGGCGCGGGTGAGGAGTGGGCGGGACTCGATCGCGAGTTCGCCATCGCGCTCTGCCGCACGCTGAACGACTGCCGCGCCGAGTTCACGCGCTATGCGCCGAAGCGGCTCATGTCGGTGGCGAAACTGCCGATGATCGACCCGGGCGCGGCGGCCGCGGAGCTGCGGCGCTGCGTGACCGAGCATGGGATGGTCGGGATGGTCACGCCGCAGCACATCCGCCAGAAGAACCTCGACGACCCGAGCTTCGACGTGATCTGGACGACGGCCCAGGACCTCGACGTCGCCGTCTGCGTGCACGGCGGCGGACAGGCCATCGACCAGGTGCCGATCGGCGTCGATCGCTGGAAGACGCGCCTCGAGGTGCACGCCTTCACGCATCCCGTCGGCCAGATGGTTGCCATCATGGCGTTCACCGTGGGCGGCATCCTGCACCGCTTCCCGAAGCTCCGCGTCGCCTTCCTCGAAGCCGGTACCGGGTGGCTGCCCGCCTGGCTCGAGCGCCTCGACGAGCACTGGGAGCTGACGCCCGAGCAGGCGCCGCTGATCGACCGCAAGCCGAGCGAATACTTCCTCTCGGGCCGCTGCTTCATCGGCTGCGATCCGGACGAGAAGGGCGTGGCGCACGTCGTGGACAGCCTCGGCGAGGACGTCGTGGTCTACGCGTCGGACTACTGTCACTGGGATTGCAAGTTCCCCGACACCGTCAAGATCGTCGAGGAGCGGACCGACATCTCGGCGAGCGCCAAGGCGAAGATCCTGAACGGCAACCCGCGGCGGCTCTACGCCGTCGGCTGAGCACCCGTGCCGGTCGATCTCGGGGCACTCCTCGAGCCGTCGCGGACGGCGCTGCTCCTGATGGAGTGTCAAGAGGGCGTCATCGGCGAGGGCGGGACGCTCTCGGCCCTGGCCGACGCGGTGAAGCGCCATGGCACCGTGGCGCAGATCGGCCGCGTGCTGGCGGCCGCGCGCGCGAAGGGCGTGCCGGTCTTTCACTGTCTGATGGCGCGACGACGGGATGGCGGAGGCGCAGCGGCCAACTGTCTGCTGCTGGCGGCAACCAGGAAGTCCGAGCGGCCACTGCTGCCGGGGTCGCCGCAGCAGGCGCCAGTCGCGGCCCTGGCGCCCGCCGACGGCGAGTGGGTGGTGACCCGCTTCCACGGCATCTCGCCATTCCACGGCACGGAGCTCGACCAGCTGCTGCGCAACCTAGGCGTGCGCACCGTGGTCGCGACCGGCGTATCGGTCAACGTCGGCATCCTGGGCCTGGTCCTCGAGGCCGTGAACGCCGGCTACCAGGTGGTGATCCCGCGCGAAGCGGTGACGGGCACGCCCGACGAGTACGTCGCGGCGGTGATGGAGCACACGCTCCGCCTGCTGGCGACGCTTGCGCCCGTGGACCGCGTCGTAGGAGTGTGGAGCTGATGGGAACGCAGCGGTTCGCAGGCAAGGTGGTGTTCGTGACGGGGGCGGCGTCCGGCATCGGTCGTGCGACGGCCACGCTGTTCGCGGAGGAAGGCGCGAAGGTCTACGCGGTGGACGTCGATCGCGACGGCCTGTCGCGGACGCTCGCGGGCATCCGGGAGACGAGCGGGACCGCGGACGGGCGGCCCTGCGACGTCGCCGACATGGCGGCGGTGCAGGCCGCGGTGGACGCCGCCGTCGCGGCGTTCGGCGGGCTCGACGTGCTGTGCAACGTCGCCGGCATCGGATGCTTCAAGCGCTTCGAGGAGCTCACCGAGGAGGACTGGAACCGCACGTTCGCCGTGAACGTCACCGGGATGTTCCACACGGTTCGCGCCGCGCTGCCGCATCTCCTCACGCCGCCGGCGGGCTCCGTCGTCAACGTCGGCTCGACGGCGTCGCTGCGTGGAAACGCCTACGCGTCGCAGTACGCGGCGTCCAAGGCCGCGGTGCTCCTCTTCACGCGCTCGCTGGCGCTCGAGTTCGCCACCCGCGACCTGCGCTTCAACTGCGTCTGCCCCGGCGGCGTGAAGACGCCGCTCGGCCGCCACTTCCTGCGTCGCGAGGATTTCGAGCAGCACGTGATCGACTACCAGGCGCCGCCCAAGCTTGGCCATTTCGCCGACCCGATCGACATCGCCCGCATCATCGCGTTCCTCGCCTCCGACGACGCTCGCATGATCAACGGTGCCGCGCTCACCGCCGACGGCGGGACGCTGGCATGATCCTCGACGTCCTCGCGCGCCACGTGGCGACGCGCGGGACGCATCCGTTCCTGCACCACGCCGGCCGCTCGGTTGCGTACGCCGAGTTCGACCGCCTGTCGAACCGGGCGGCGCACGCGCTAGGGGGGTTCGGTGTCGAGCGCGGCGACCGCGTGACGCTGGCGTGCGGCAACTCGCTCGACTACGTCGTCGCGGCGTTCGGGGTGCTGAAGGCCGGCGGCGTGCTGAACCCCGTCAACCCCGGCCTCGGCGCGACGGAGCTGGGCTACATCCTCGGGCATGCCGAGCCGCGCGTCGTGGTCACCGACGAGGCCAATGAGGAGAAGCTGCGCGCGCTCGGCGCGCACACGGTGCTCGCGGGCGGGTTGGCGGCGGTCGGTCCCGAGACGGCGCCCGACGTCGACCTCGGTAGCGAAGACGCGTCGACGCTGCTCTACACCTCGGGGACGACGGGCCGCCCGAAGGGCGTGGTCTTCACCCACGGTCGCTCCGGCACGAGCGGTCCGCACTTCATCGACGCACTGGGCCTCGTCCCCGACGACATCATCCTCGCCGTCACGCCGCTCTTCCACGGCAATGCCTGGGGCGCAGTGGTGACGGCGCTGCACGCCGGCGCGACGGCGGCGTTTCCCCGGTCGTTCCACGCCTCCGAGTTCTGGCCGCTCGTCCACGAGACGGGCGCCACGGTGCTCTACACGCTCGGCACCGTGCTGGCGATGCTGCTCACGCGTGAGCCGTCGCCCCTCGAGCGCACGCACAAGCTGCGGGTGATCCTGGGCCTCGGCAGCGCACCCATCCGGCGGCGCGTGCGCGAACGCTTCGCGGTGGAGGACGTGCTCGAGTGCTTCGGGTCGACCGACGCCGGCGTCGTGACGATCGAGCCGCGCGGCGTGCCGCCGCGCCCGGGCTCGTGCGGCCCGCCCGTGCCGGGCGTGCAGGTGAAGATGCTGGACGACGCCGGGACCGCGCTGCCCCCCCGCGCGGTCGGCGAGATCGCGGTACATTCGCCGGCGCGCATGGCGGCGTACTTCAAAGATCCCGAGCGCACCGCACGCGCGCTGCGCGACGGCTGGTTCCTCTCGGGCGACCTGGGCTACGTCGACGAGGACGGCTGGCTCTACTTCGTCGACCGCAAGCGCGACGTCATCCGCCGCGGCGGCGAGAACGTGTCGTCGGTACTGGTGGAGAAGACCCTGCGCGAGCATCCCGCGGTGTCGGAGGCGGCCGTGATCGGCGTGCCCGATCCGGTGCTCGGCCAGGAGATCAAGGCGTTCGTGGTGCCGAGCGCGTCGGTGACGGAGGAGGAGCTGCGCGAGTTCGCGGCTGCCAGGCTGGCGAAGTTCCAGGTGCCGCGGCTGTGGGAGTTCCGCGAGAGCCTGCCGAAGACGCCGACGCAGCGAGTGGAGAAGTACAAGCTGCGGGCAGAGGCGGGTGAGGGAGGATCGCTGCTGGGGTAGAGACGCGGCTCAGGGGCCGCACTCTTGGCTCGCATCTCGCCTGCTGCGGCGCGCGGGAGCATGCGAGCCAAGCATGGCGTTCAAGGAGATGAGCCAGCCGGAAATCGATCATCTACTCGACGCGTGGTATGCGTCGGCTGCTCGGCGCAGCTGACCGTCGGGTCGTTGGGCGCGGCAGCCAATGCGAAGCGCGCACTCACGAAATTGGGTCGAAAGGAGGCTCTCGTGGCCAACAGGCCGAGCACGACTGGGGTGACAAAACAGCCTGCACCGCAGGCGGTGATTCTCGAGATGTGGTCGGGCTATGTCGTCTCCCGCGCGCTCTATGTCGTCGCGGAGCTCGCCATCGCCGATCACTTGGTGGACCGGCCGAAGACGGCGGCGGAGGTGGCGGCGGTCACCGGTGCGAACGAGGATGCACTTCATCGGCTGCTCCACATGCTCACGTCTCGGGGCGTGTTTGCCGAAGAGGAATCTAGTCGCTTTGGCTTGACCCCCCTCTCGGAATGTCTGCGCTCCGGCACTGTGGGCTCGGTCCGCGATGCCATTCGCATGTATGGCGAGATGCACTGGAGGGCAGTGGGGAACTTGCTGCACTCCGTCATGACTGGAGAACCCGCGTTCGACGAAGTCGCAGGCTCGCCGGTGTGGGAGTATCTCGCCAGCCACCCGGACGACGGCGAGCGCTTCGCGCGAGGCATGGCCAACGTTTCCTCCCTCGAGAACCAAGTGATCGCGCGTGCCTACGACTTCTCGCCATTCCGAGTGGTGATCGATCTCGGAGGTGGGCGGGGAGGGTTCATCGCCGAGGTCCTTCGCGCGAACCCGGGATTGCGAGGGGTTCTGTACGATGAGCCCCACGTCGTGAGCCGGCCGACCGACCTTCAGGAGTCAGCGGTCGCGAACCGCTGCCAGATCGTGCCGGGAAACTTCTTCGAGTCGGTCCCCGCCGGATGCGACGTGTACATGCTCAAGCGGGTACTGGATGGCTGGGACGACGACCACGCGCTGCGGATTCTCCGCCTCTGCAGGGAGGCAATCCCTTCGCACGGCCGATTGCTCAGCATCCACACGCTCCTTCCGCAGACGGCTCCGTATTCGCGGAAGGACGTCGCGATCCTGACAACCGACATGGGCATGTTGGTGGGTGGCCGGGGCCGGGAGCGAACTGAATCCCAGTTCCGGGATCTCTACCTCGAGGCGGGTTTCAGCTTGAACCGCGTGATACCAACGCGTTCTTTGCTGTCGATTGTCGAGGGCGTCCCCGCGTGATTCGTTCATTGCGGCTGCCGCCGACCAAGCGGTTGGAGCGGACCGGCGGGCAGCCGGCTGCTTCAATGCGGACGCCGGTGGCCGCCGTCCGCTCAACCGCGGGTCGTTAGGACGACGGGTAGCGGTATGAGCAAGGACGGGCGAATGAGCAGCTCCCCCCGAGGGCGGGTGGTGAACGCTCCGACCGGAGAAGACGAGGGTCCAAGCTACGACCGTTCGCCTGGACGCCTACGAGGAGACTCCTAGTCTAAATCAAGTTAGACGTTTCGAGGAGCGCATGAACACAATCGCCGACAAAGCGGACCTCATCTTTACGGGAGGCCGCGTTCACACCATGGACGTGGGAGACCGGTTCGTGGAGGCGGTTGCGATCGCTGACAATCGGATCGTCGCAGTCGGAAGCGACCGGGATGTCCTTGCTCTCAAGCAGCGCGCCACCCGTGTCGTCGAGCTGCGGGGACGCTCCCTACTTCCCGGTTTCATCGACGCTCACTGCCACGTGGCGTTTCTCGGAAGCTTCCTCGCGGGTATCAACTGTAAGGCGCCCGGGATGGAGTCGATCGAGAGGATCGTGGCTGCGATCCGAGCCAGGGCTTCGATCCAACCCAAGGGCACTTGGATTCGTGTCTCGGGCTACGATCAGGCCAGGTTGGTGGAGCGGCGACACCCGAATCGTTTTGATCTCGATGCCGCGAGTCCCGACCATCCCGTCGCTATCACACGCACGTGCGGCCACATCCGCGTCTTCAACACATGCGCGATGGAGCTCGCGAGCGTAGACGACTCGACTCCTGACCCGCCGGGCGGGCGATTCGATCGAGCCGACGGACGCAACCTCGGGATCGCCTACGAGGCGGCCTTTGCTCCGTTCGCGAAAGTCAGCGCCCCGTCTGTCGACGAGAAGCGAGCGGACTTCCTGCGAGCGCAGGAAGCCTATCTCGCAGCAGGCGTGACCAGTGTCCACGATGCCGGATTGCTGGATCTGGGGGTGGCTCAAGAGCTCCACTCGCAAGGATTGGTCCGGCTTCGCGTCTATGCGCTTGCAGTGGACGCCTTGGGCGACACGGCGGGGACGCGTCTCGTGAAAAGTGGCGTCCGCACCGGCTTCGGCGACGAGTGGCTACGGATCGGTGCCTACAAGGTGCTCGCGGATGGATCGTCCAGCGGGCCGACAGCCGCCACGCGCCAGCCGTACGCGTCCGATCCGAACGACTACGGCATGCTCAATGTGAGCCAGACGGAGCTCGACGAGCTGCTTCTCCGCGCGCACCACGCCGGTTTCCAGCTGACGGCGCACGCTGTCGGCGACCGCGCGATCGAGGCGATGCTCGCTGCGCTCGCGTCCACGACCGAGGCGGTGCCCCGGAGTGACCTTCGTCATAGGATCGAGCACTGCGCCATGCTCCCCCCAGACCTACAAGAGCGCGTGGTCAGCCAAGGAATCATCCCGATCATGCAGCCGGCGTTTCTCTGGGAGTTCGGCGACGGCTACATCGCCAACTATGGGCGTCACCGAGCCGACGTCATGTTTCCCGTGAAGAGTCTCGTAGACCGAGGCGTACGCGTCGCTGGTAGCTCTGATGCGCCCGTGACGGATCATCGACCGCTGTTCGGAATCCAGCAGGCGATTACTCGCCGAACCGCCGGGGGAGACGTGTGTGGTCCGTATGAGATCGTAGATCTGCAAACGGCGATTCGCATGCACACGATCAACGGCGCCTACGCCTCTTTCGAAGAGACGCGCAAGGGCAGCATCGAGGTCGGCAAGCTTGCCGACCTAGTGATGCTTGACGAAGACATTGCCCAAGTGCCCTCAGAGAACCTCGCTCAGGTCCCGGTCGCAATGACAATCGGTGGTGGCAAGGTCGTGCATGAGGCGAGCCTTTAGCGCCACCGAAGAGATGCGGGCGTTCAAGCCGGTCAGCGTCTAACCAGGCGTTGGAGCGGCCGGGCCATGAACCAGCTCAACGACCTGCGAGCGTCCGTGCGGCCCGCCGCTCAACGCCAGGTCGTTAGCCCCAAGGAGAAGCACCATGTCCTCTTCGCAAACCTCGGCAGCCGCCCTTGAACTCGTTCGGGCAGAGTCCCAGCACGTCGGCGAGATGGGGAGAATCTGCTACGAGGCTTTCAAGGACCTCAATGACCGCCACCACTTCCCGCTCGACCTCCCCAGCGCAGCGCTGGCGCGGCAGGTGCTGGGCATGATGGTGAGCCGGAGCGACTTCCATAGCGTCGTGGCGCTTCTGGACGGTCAGGTGGTCGAGTCCAGGGCGTTCATCGACTGTGGCAGACACGCCGCCCACCCTTGACTTGCGGCCCCTTCCGCTGCGACTGAAGTCGCGCGATGCCCACGACCGAGCACCTCCGTACCTGCCCCCTCTGCGAGGCCATGTGTGGCCTCCGCATCCACGTCGAGGACGGGCGCGTCACGCGCATCCGGCCGAACCACGACGACGTCTGGAGCCGTGGCTACATCTGTCCCAAGGGCACGACGCTGGGCGAGCTGCACCACGACCCCGATCGCCTGCGCGCGCCGCTCATCCGCCGGAACGGGACCTTCGTGGAAGTGCCCTGGCCCGACGCCTTCGCCGAATGCGAGCGGCTCCTGCATGGCGTGATCGAGCGCCACGGCAAGGAAGCGCTGACCTGCTACGTCGGGAATCCCACGGCCCACAACTTCTCGCTGTCGCGCTACGTGGGGGCGTTCGGCGCGCTGGCCGGCCTGGAGCGACTCTACTCGGCCGGGACGATCGATCAGTGGCCGAAGAACGTGACGTGCGCGCTGATGTACGGTGGCATGTGGACGATTCCCACGCCCGACATCGACCGCACCGACCATCTCGTGATCATGGGCGCCAACCCGCACGCATCCCAGGGCAGCCTCGTGGCGTGCCCCGATTTCCTCGGGAGGCTCAGCGAGCTGCGCCGTCGCGGGGGCAAGGCGGTTGTGATCGATCCGCGACGCACGGGCACTGCACACCGCGCCAACGAGTGGGTGCCGATCCGTCCGGGCACGGATGCGGCGCTCCTCATGGCTTGGGTGCACGTGCTGTTCCAGGAAGATCTCGTAAACCCCGGCCGGCTCGCCGCGCTCACGAACGGTATCGACGAGGTCCGCGCGCTCTGCCGTCCGTTCAGCCCCGAGGAGGTCGCGGACACCTGCGCCATTCCCGCGGCCACGATCCGCCGCCTCGCCCACGAGCTGGCCGCCGCTCCCCGCGCGGTGGTCTACGGGCGTATCGGCACCTGTAACCAGGAGTTCGGCACGCTCGCGTCGTGGCTGGTCGAGGTGGTGAACGTGCTCACGGGCAACCTCGACCGTATCGGGGGCTCCATGTTCGCCAACCCCGTGGCGTGGAGCATGATCACGCTGCGTCCGCCGGAGTTTGCCGCGGGCTGGGAGCTCGGTCGCTGGAAGAGTCGCGTCCGTGGCGCCCCCGAGGTCCTGGGACAGGTGCCGATCTCGTGTCTGGCCGAGGAGATCACCACGCCTGGCCCGGGGCAGCTGCGCGCGCTGATCACGCTCGCGGGCAATCCGGTACTCTCGGCGGCGGACTCCGGCAAGCTCGACGCGGCGCTCCCCGAGCTCGAGTGCATGATCAGCGTCGACAACTGGCTCAACGAGACCACGCGCCACGCCCACGTCATCCTGCCGGGCGACAGCGCGCTCGAGCAGCCGCACTACGACGAGCTGATCTGGTCGTGGGCGGTCCGCAACGCGGCCGTCTACTCGGAGCCGATCTTCGTGCCCGATCCCACGCGTCCGGCGGAATGGGAGATCCTCCTCACGCTGGCGGCGATCATCCAGGGCGCTCGGGCGGCAGACGTGGACGTGGAGCTGCTGGATCGCTTCTTCTTCGCAGGTCTCGTCACGACCGTGGCCGCGGATCCAACCTCGCGCATCACGGGGCGCGGTCCGGAGGAGATCGTCGCCGCGACGCCGGACGTCGGTCCGATGCGGCTGCTTGACTTCGGCCTGCGTGTCGGACCGTGGGGCGAGGGCTACGGTGCGCATCCCGACGGCCTCACGCTGGCGCGGCTGCGCGAGCATCCGAACGGCATCGACAAGGGGGCGCTGGAACCGCGACTGCCGGGTCTCCTCACCACGGCGTCGCGAAAGGTGGAGCTCGCCCCATCGCATATCACGGCCGACGTGTTGCGGCTCGCGCGCCGTCTGACGCGGCGGGACGAGGGACTGGTCTTGGTCAGCCGCCGCCACCTGCGCTCGAACAACTCCTGGATGCACAACGTGCCCTCGCTCATGACCGGTCGGGAGCGCTGCACCTTGCTGATGCACCCCGAGGACGCTGGCCGTCTCGGGCTCGCCGACGGGTGCCGGGCGACGATCCGCTCGACGGCGGGCCAGGTGGAAGCGCCCGTGGAGGTGAGCGACGAGATGATGCCCGGGGTCGTGTGTCTGCCGCACGGCTGGGGTCACGACAAGCCGGGGACGCGGCTCGGCGTCGCATCGCACCACGCGGGCGTGAACAACAACCTGCTCGCCCCGGGCGAGCTGGTGGACGTCCCGTCCGGCAACGCCGTCGTGAACGGCATCCCGGTCGAGGTGGCGCCCGCCTGAGGCCAACGTCCGATGCAGGTCACCCTGGCGCCCGGGTTCCCGCCCGCGCTACACGATCCCGCCTTCTACGCCGGCGACCCGTTTCCAGCCTTCCGCCACCTGCGCGCGGAATCGCCAGTCCACTGGCACGACACGCCGGGCTTCTGGGCGGTGAGCCGCCACGAGGACGTGGTCGCCGTCTCGCGCGATCCGGCGACCTTCTGCTCCAGCCGCGGCGTTCTCATCGCCGACATCGGCCGGCAGATGATGCCGCGCGAGTCCGTGATCTTCCTGGATCCGCCCGAGCACACGAAGTACCGGAAGCTGGTCCAGCCGGCATTCAGCCCGGGTCGGCTGCGGGCACTCGAGGTTCGCATCCGCGAGATCGCCCGCACTCTCCTCGGAGAGCTGCTCGACACCGACACGGCCCGGCCGATCGACTTCGTCGACGAGTTCGCCGTGCACCTGCCGCTGCTCGTGATCGGCGACATGCTGGGCATCCCTCGGGCGGAGCGCGCCCGCTTCAGGCGCTGGTCGGACGCCGTCATCGACGCCGCGACAGAGCGAACCCCGGAGAACATGCAGCAGTCGGCCGACCTCATCGGCTACTTCTCCTCCGTCGTCGCCGAACGCCGTGAGCGCCCAGGCGACGACGTGATCTCGACGCTCGTGCACTCCCGCATCGATGGCGAGGCGCTCGAGGAATTCGACCTGCTCATGTTCTGCATGACCCTCCTCGTCGCCGGGAACGAGACGACGCGGAACCTGCTGTCTCACGGGATGCTGGCGCTCGTTACCCATCCGGAGCAGCGCGAGCTGTTGACCCGTGAGCCCGCGCTCTTGCCGAGGGGTGTCGAGGAGATGCTCCGCTGGGGCTCGCCGATCGGGAGCTTCATGCGCACGGCGACGTGCGACACGACGCTGCGGGGCCGGCGCATCCGCGAGGGCGACCGCGTGCTCCTGCTCTACGCGGCGGCGAACCGGGACGAGGAGGTCTTCGGCACCGACGCCGAGGAGTTCCGCGCGACACGCGACGCGAGTGGCCACGTCGCCTTCGGCCACGGCGAGCACTTCTGCCTGGGCGCCGCGCTCGCGCGTATGGAGGCCCGGATCGCCTTCGAAGAGCTGCTGCCGCTGCTGGCGAGCGTCGAGCTGGCGGGACCGGTCGAGCGGCTCCGGTCGGTGAGCATCCGGGGCATCGTGCACCTGCCCGTGGCGCTCCGGCGCGCCGCCTGACGGCGCGTGGTCCGCTACTGCGCGGGGAGTTTCCTCACCAGGTCGAGCATCATGTTCCTCGACCCCAGCTCGACCGCGCCCTCGAGCTGCACCCGCGTGCCGTCGGGGAGGGCGAGCACCTGCTTGACCAGCTCGGGAGGACCCACCAGGTAGAGCGTCGGGTTGTAGTGTGCCCCGAAGACCGCGGTCTTCGCGTCGAAGGTGTCCCCACCGAACGCCGTGGCGTGCACCACGCCGAACCAGCGCGTCTTGTTCGCCGCGTCGCCCGTGAAGCCGAAGGAGATGCCACCCCAGCCGACGTCGTCGGCCGTCTTCTGGTCCGCGACCAGCGTGCCCTTCATCGAGACCAGCGTCGTTCCGGTGAGGTCTGGCGCCTGGGCCAGGGCGACGGCCGGCAGCATCCCGGCGAGCAGGATGAAGGACATGGCGCGAGTCCGCATGGCGAGTGCTCCGGTGTGAAGCTGCCCTCGGGTACGCATGGCGGTCACTTCCCCGTCCCGCCTTTGGGCGGCATCACCTTGATCCCGGACAGCATGAAGTTTCGCGATGGCCTGTTGAGCATGCCCCGGGCGACGACGCGACTGCCGGCCGGTGCGCTCGTGAACTGCTTCACGAGGCCGGCCGGTCCTGCGAACAGCAATGTGGGGTCCGACGGCATCAGATCCCGGATCACCTGACGTCCGACGAAGGGATCGTCATTCCAGGTCTTGAACGCCGTGAGTCCGATCCAGCGCTCCGGCGCCTTTTCGTCGCCGACGACGCCGACGGAGATGGGAAACCAACCCGCTGCCTGGGCGCTGGCCTGATCCTTCGCCACGATGCCCTCCAGCGTGTAGGGCTCGGTGCCGGTATCGAAGTCTTGGGCCCGAAGCGTCGTGGGCAAGGTGGCGAGCGTCGCTGCCAGGAACAGCCGAGCGCAGGTCCGCATGGGCGCCCTTTACGGCACAGCGGGCCGGGAGCGCAAGCGGAAGAGCTACCAAGGGTGCGCTGGTGGCACTCGGAACGCCACGAGCGGCGTGCTAGTCGAAAAGTGATGCGTCACCCGGCGTGGAAAACGCTTGTCAATGAGCTGAAGGACAGCGGCTACCAGAGCCCGTATCTCGACCGGCTGCGGCAGCGCCTCGACGTCGAGCAAGCCCATGCCACCCTGGAGCAAGAGATCGTGCAGGAGATTGCCGCCGCCCTCGGGCGGACCGCTGCCAAGCTCGACTACGCGCTCCTGCGGCTGGAGCTCGCCGGTCGGGACCTCGCAACGGCCGTCGGCGACGCCGAGGCCGCGGCTTCCGCTGCCCGCTTCGACGTGCTGCGCACCGAGGCGCTCCGGGCGCGCCACGAGTTGCTGATCCACCGAGAAGCGGTGGGCATCCGCCGCAACGACGTCCTCGAAGAGGTCTACCCGATCCCGCGTCGCCCACGGTGAGTGGTCATGGGGCTCGCGGATGTCCACGCGCATCTCACCCATCGTCGGCTCGCGGCCGACGTCGACCACGTCCTGGCCCGCGCGCGCGCCGCAGGGGTGACGACCGTGATCGCCAACGGGCTCAACCCATCTGACAACGAGGCGGTGCTGGCGCTGGCGCGCCGGCATCCGATGGTGCGGCCCGCGTTCGGCCTCTACCCGGTCGATGCCGTGCTGTCGGAGCTGCGTGCCCTCGGGGGCGACTACCCCCGGGAGGGCGATGGCGCGTCCCCCGAGAGCGGGATCGACTGGGTGCGCGAACACGTTGCCGATGCCATCGCCGTCGGCGAGATCGGGCTCGACGGCCACTGGGTCCCGGAGTCACTGTGGCCGCGCCAGGAGGACGTCTTTCGTGCCATGGTCCGCATCGGACTCGACACCGACAAGCCCCTCATCATCCACACGCGCAAGCGCGAGCGACGCGCGCTCGAGGTGCTAGGCGAGCTGGGTGCGACGCGAGTGTGCTGGCACTGCTTCGGCGGCAAGGTGACCCTGGCGCGCGACATCGCCGCGCAGGGCCACTGGCTGTCGATCCCGGCCAACGCGCGGCGCTCCGAGAGCTTCACGCGCATGCTGGAGACGCTGCGGCGTGACCGGGTCCTCCTGGAGACCGACTGCCCGTACCTGAGCCCCGACCGCGGTCGCAGCAGCGAGCCGGCCGACGTCGCGGAGACGGCCGCGTACGCCGCCGAGCTGTGGGGCATCTCCGTGGCGGAGGTCGTCGACCGCACGGCCGACAACTTCACGCGTCTCTTCGGAATCGCGCCGTGATCTCACGCCGCGAGGCCGGCCCCTCCTTCTTGAGCGCCGACCGGGTCCTG
>JBKPDC010000237.1:0-3362 GCA_046727715.1 Thermodesulfobacteriota bacterium | reverse complement strand
AGCAGCGGGTGCGCCAGGGCATGCACGACGACGTCGGTCGCGGCGGCGACCTCGTCCGCCGGCGCGCCGAGCAGCCGCCCCCGGAGTGCCGCCGCCGCGGCGACGCCGGCGCGGTCGGCAGCGAGGTCGACCGCAGCCAGGACCTCGTGAACGAGCGCGCCGAAGCGCGGGCCGCTCGGTCGCGCCCCGGGGCGCAAGGCATCCTCCACCGCGACGGCGTCGTGCGCACCGGGCACCAGGGTGTGCTCGGTCGCGGTCACGACGCGGAGGGACGGAGTCTCGCCGCTGGCCCGCACGCGCCCGCGCTCCGCTTGCCACGCGGCGTGCGCGTCGATGCCCGCTTCCGAGCGCTCGCCACGCTCGTCGGCGGTGAGTAGCTTCTTCTGCTTGAGGCCCACGTCTTCGTCCACGCGCAAGCGCAACGCTCCTGGCGCCCACCACACCACCTCGTGCAACCCTGCTTCGGGTCGATGTAGCCCGGGACGCACGGGGTTCGCCGCCCGCCGGGTGTAGTCCGGGATGCCGGCGACGCAGTCGCCGCGTAGCGGCGGGCACCCCGGCGGCTCTACCGACACCGGGGCATGGGCCAGCAACGGCGGCGGATAGATGGCCGGCGCCAGCGGAGCCACCCAGCCCTCGACCCGGGCGTCACCGACGGCGGGGACGACCAGCACGTCGCGCGCTCGCGTCGCCGCGACGTAGAGCGTGCGCACGCCTTCCTCCATGTCGCGTGCCAGCTCGTCGGCTTCGTGCTCGAGCAGCTCGGGCGGCGCCGACCCGAGGAGCCTGAGCGCGCACAGCCGGCGATCGGCGTCCACGTGTCGGTCGGCCTCGGCCCGGGCGAGATTCGCGGTGACGTCCGCCAGGATCACGACGGGGAACTCGAGTCCCTTCGCGCGATGCACGGTCATGATGCGGACCCCGTCCGTGCCGTCCTCGACGATGGGCGCCTCGCCCTCCTCGGAGCGCTCCGCGTCGGCCTCGAGCTGCTCCGTGAAGGCACGGAACGACGTGACGCCCTGACGCTCCGCGCGCCGCGCCAGGTCGAGCAGCCGGCCCACGTTCGCCAGGGCCTGCTCGCCGGTCGGCCAGATGGCGAGCCCCGCGTGCGCGCGCACGGCGGCGAGGAAGCGCGCGATGGTGTCGGCGAACGGACGCCGATTGCGCTGGCGGTGCAGGTCGCGCAGCACGGCGAGCGCTTCGGCGACCGGTCGGAGCTCGGCCGGCGGCTCCTCCGGCAGCTGGCGGAACGGGTGCAACGAGCGATAGCGGTCGCGCCAGGCGAGGAGCGCACCGTCATCGAGCGCGAAGAACGGCCCGTGCAGCGTGGCGAACAGCGACAGCTCGTCGTCCGGCCGCTCGACGGCGAGGAGCACGTTGCGGAGCGCCTCGACTTCCTCGCGGGCGTGGAACGAGCTGCCGCCGACCAGCACATGGCGCAGGTTGCGCGCCTCGAGCGCGCGCACGTAGGTGCGTGTGACGTCGACGTTCCACGATCGCATGCGGCGGAAGAGCAGGCAGACGTGCCGGCTCTCGACGGGGAGGGCCACGTCGGGCCGGCCCGGCTCCGTCACCCGCCAGCCGCTTGCCGTCACGAGCCACTCGACGAAGGCGGCGACCGCGTCGGGCAGCGACGCCTCGATGGCGAAGTCGGCGATGCCGAACTTCCCGAAGGGCTGCGGCACCGGCAACGCGATCACCGCCGGCTGCCCGGGCAGCGGATCGCGGAACGGCGCCAGCGGCACGTACGCCGCCTGCGTTCCCGACGTGCCGGCCGCCATCGCGGGTGCGAACGCCGCGTTCACGGACTCCTGGATTGCCGGCACCGATCGGAAGCTCACCGTGAGATGCACCACCGCGGCACCGGCTGCGACCAGCTGGCGCTTGACGTGCTCGTAAAGTCCCACGTCGGCGCGCCGGAAGCGGTAGATCGATTGCTTCGGATCGCCGACGAGGAAGAGCTTTCCCGGCACGGGGACAACCCGCCGCCAGTCGCGCTCGTCGGGATCGGCGGCGGCGAGCAGCAGCAGGAGCTCCGCCTGCAGCGGGTCGGTATCCTGGAACTCGTCCACGAAGAGATGCGTCCAGCGCGCCTGGAGGCCGCGACGCACGGCGGGGTCGTCACACACCAGGTCGCGCGCGCGCAGCAGGAGGTCCGTGAAGTCGAGATACCCCGCGCGCGCCTTCAGGTGTTCGTACTCGAGGGCGAGTGGCCAGAGGTCGTCGCGCAGCAGAGGTGCCAGGTCGGCGCCCGCACGGCGTACGAAATCGTCGAGCTGCTGCTTGGCGGCAGCCCGGCGCGCGCGCCGCGCGGCACGCTCGGGGTCACGGTCGTTGCGGAAGCCTGTCCACCTCCAATGCTTCGCGCGCGCCAGCACGCGGAGCTCGGCCTCGAGGCCGTCGTGATCGCGGCCGGTGATCAGCTCGCGCCGCGCGACGTCGGCCACGAAGCGCTCGATCTCGCGCACCGAGCGGTCGCTGCCGTCGCTGCGGTCGGTGAGGGGCGGCGCCGACCCGACGCCGGCGAGGGTCTCGATGAGGGCGTCGATCGCGGCGTCCCGGTCGAACGGCTCGCGCCGCCAGGGCGACGGGAAGTCGCGCCACTGGACGAGCTCCCATGCCGCGCGGCGCAGCCGGGCACGCGGGCCATCGTCGGGGTTGCGACCGCGACCCGGCTGACGAAGCGCGCGGCGGACGCCTGGCCCGGGGCTGGCGAGCTGGGTCTCGAACCAGCGGTCGAAGACGCGCGCGAAGTGACGGCGCGCAACGTCCTCGGGCGCCACCTGGAACCGCGGATCCACCCGCGCCTCGACGGGTCGCTCGCGCAGCAGCTCCGCGCAGAAGGCGTGAATCGTGCCGATGCGCGCCACCTCGAGCTGCGGAAGAGCGTCCTCGAGCCGGCGGCGCTCGTCGGGCGATCGCGCCGGACTCTGCCGCTCGCGCTCGATCGCCGTGCGCAGCCGTAGCTTCAGCTCACCCGCCGCCGCGTCCGTGAAGGTGACCGCGACCATGCGCTCGAGCCGGGCCCGCCCGCTCGCCAGCGCCTCGAGCATGCGGCCGACGAGCGCCGTCGTCTTGCCGGTCCCGGCGGCGGCCTCCACGACCAGGGTCGTGTCCAGGTCGTGGCAGATGCGGTCGCGGTCAGCCTGGTCGGCGAGCGGGACGACCATGCGCGCGCGTCAGGACCGGCCGTAGCGACCCATCAGCTCGGCCTGGGCGAGGATGTGCCCCTTGATGGCGTCCAGCAGTTGCTGGCGGGTGGCGCCGGGCTGGAGGTCGGGGGTCGTGTCGAGCGCGTACAACTTCCAGAAGTAGCGATGCGGCGCGCCGCGCGGCGGGCAGGGACCGTTGTGGCCGAGCTT
>JBKPDC010000236.1:0-5988 GCA_046727715.1 Thermodesulfobacteriota bacterium | reverse complement strand
ACGACGCACTGCTCGATCTCCGCGCCCGTCCACCCCCTGGTGAACTTCTTGAGCGGCTCGACGTTGAAGCCGGTCGAGTCGATCCCGCGCCGGCGGAGATGCACGCGGAAGATGTCGAGGCGTTCCTCGTCGAGCGGCAGGTCGACGAAGAACACCTCGTCGAAGCGTCCCTTGCGGATCATCTCGGCGGGCAGCAGGTCGATGCGGTTGGCAGTGGCGCCGACGAAGAGCCCGCGCGTCTTCTCCTGCATCCACGTGAGGAAGAAGCCGAACATCCGACCCAGCTCGCCTTCCTTGGCCTGCGTGCTGATCCCGGCCTCGATCTCGTCGAACCACGCCACCGCCGGCGCGATCGATTCGAGGAGATGGCAGGCCCGCGCGAAGGCCGCCTCCGGCTTGCCGTGTAGCCCGGAGAACACCTCGACCATGTCGATGCGGTAGAGGGGCAGGTCGAAGCAGGAGGAGATCGCCTTGATGGCGAGGCTCTTGCCGCAGCCCGAGATGCCCATGACGAGCACGCCCTTCGGGACGATCTCGGCGCTCAGCTCGTCGCGCATCTGGAAGAGCTTGCGGCGGTCGAGGAGCCACTTCTTCATGATCTCGAGCCCGCCGATGTCGTCGATGCCGGTCACCGACGGCAGGAACTCCACGATCCCCGTGCGGTTGACGAGCGCGCGCTTCTCCTCGAGCAGCGCCGGGAGCGACTCCGCATCGAGCGCGTTGCGCACGGCGCGCGCCCGGCGGATGGCGTGCCGGGCCTCGTCGAGGGTGAGACCCTGGAGCGCGCGCGCCACCTGGTGGAGCGTCATGTCGCTCGTGTCGGCCGTGCCACCCGCCGCGACCACGGCCTCGGCCTCGCGACGCGCGAAGTCCGACAACTCGTCCAGCCCCGGCACGGGCAGGTCGATGAACACGACGTGGTGCACGATCTCGTCGGGCAGCTCCCGCACCGGTGAGCAGACGACCACGAACTTCCCGCGATCGACGCACGCCTCGTAGAGGTCGCGCAGCCGGCGGCGGATCTCCGGCGCGTTGCGGATGTGCTCGTGGAAGTCCTTCAGCAGGAAGAGACCGGCCCCCTCGTGCCGGGCGACGAAGTCGAGCGCTTCGCGCGGCCCGAGCGCCTCGCTCTCGTCCGTGCTGCCGTCGCGGCGCAGCCCCTCGGTGAGGCTCCAGATCCAGAGCGGCACGGGTGAGGACAACGCCCCGGCCGCGGCGGCGCGCAGCAGCCCGACCGCGCGCCCCTCTTCCGCGGTGCGGACGTATGCCAGCGGGCGGCCGGACGAGAAGATCTCGTCCAGCGCACCCCACGAGCGAGCCGGCCGGGCTTCAGCCATCGGGGAGGCCTCCGACCTCCTCGAGCCGCTCCTGGACGCGCTGGCGGCGCTCGACCAGTTCGCGCTGCGTGAGCGATCCGGTCTCCTCGTCGAGCCCGAGCGAGCGCTTGAAGCCGCCCAGGTCGAGCGTCAGGAGCCGCGGGTCGAGACCCACGTCGCGCAGGATGCGCTCGGAGTGGTGCGCCGCGAAGTAGCCGAAGATGCGGGTCACCTGCTCGAAGAGGTTGACGTCGGGAGCGAGGCGCGTGGTGGCGCCGTCGAAGAAGATCATGTTCTTCACGTAGAGCATCAGGTTCTTCGGGAGCTTCGCGCCCTGCGCGAGCATCCCCTTCAGCAGGTCCTGGATCTCGTGCACCAGCTCCTCGCCGGTCATCGTGGTGGGATCCTTCACCGGCTGGTCGAGCTTCAAGACGCGCATGAGCGCGTCGAGGTCGGCGCCCGGCGGGAGCGCGCCGAGATCGCGGAACGCCTCCAGCTGCCCGCGGATGTCGTTCACGGCGCCGGTGAGCATCATGCGGAGGAAGGCGAGCCGTTGCGGCTCGGTCATGCGCGCGGTGATGCCGTAGTCGAAGAGTGCGACACGGCCGTCCGGCATCACCAGCAGGTTGCCACCGTGGAAATCGCCATGGAAGACGCCGTAGATCATGGCGCCCTCGAGGAAAGCGATGAGCAGCGCGCGCACCAGCTCGCTGGTGTCGACCCCGGCGGCGCGCATGCCCTCGACGTCCTCGTACTTGAAGCCGTGCAGGCGCTCCATCACGAGAACGCGACGGGTAACCAGCTCGGGGTGCGGGCGCGGCACCACGATGATGGTCTGCCCCGCGTCGCGCAGCAGGTGCGCCACGTCGAGCATGTTCTGCGCTTCGAGCCGAAAGTCGAGCTCCTCGACGATGGTTTCCGCGAAGAGCTCGACGAGCGCTGGGGGATTGGCGAGAGCGGCGACGGGAATGCGGCCGACCAGCCACGGCGCGATCCACGCCATGGCCTCGATGTCGCGCCGCACCAGCCGCGCGACCTGCGGCCGCTGCACCTTGACGACGACCTCCTCGCCTCCGCGGAGCCGCGCCGCGTGCACCTGCGCGATCGACGCCGCCGCGATCGGTTCCTCGGCGAAGCTCGTGAAGGTCCGCTCGAGCGAGCCGCCCAGGTCCTGCTCGACCACGCGACGCACGACGTCGAAGGACTCCGCCGGCACCTGGTCGCGGCAGCGCTTGAACTCCTCGACGAGCTCGGGCGGGAAGAGCCCCTGCCCCGACGACACGATCTGGCCGAGCTTGATGTACGCCGGACCGAGCCGCTCGAAGGTACGTCGGAGCCGGCGTGACAGACCCGCACGTGACACTGCCCCCCCTGCCCGTCGCTCCCGGAAGTGCCAGCCTCCGAGCGCAAGCCCCAGCAGCGCGGCCGCCTCGCCGAAGCGGCCGAGCGGCGGCAGGACGCGACGCCGCACCAGCTCGGGCACCTCCGCCTGTGCGCGTGCGCGCAACCCGTCGACGCCGGCGCGCCATGGCATGCGCGCAGGGTCGACCTGCCACGGGCCGTGATCGCTGAAGGCGCCGAAGGCGGCGTCGGGGCCGGAAGCCGAGGACACCAGCAGGGGACTAGCGGGACCGGCGACGCGCCGCAAACCGCGGCCGCAGGCGGCGGCCTGGCTCCGCAGCCGCGCGCTTGCTATCGGGGTCGGTGATGGACGACCAGGATCGCGCGGAGCTGGAGCGGCTGCGAGCGGAGAACAAGCGACTCAAGCGGGCGCAGAGCCGTCCCGGCATGCTCAGGGTGAGCGAGAAGGGCGGCGTCTCGGTGTACGGCCTCGGGCGCTTTCCGGTCACGCTCTACAAGGAGCAGTGGGCCAAGCTGCTCGACATGGCGGATGAGATCCGGGCTTTCATTCGCGATCACGACGGCGAGCTCAAGGCGAAGAGCTGACCGCGCCCCCGCGCGCGGCGCCGGCGGCTGAACGCCGTGCATCCGACCACGGTGCCCGGCGACGACGTCGCCCGCCTCCTCCTCGTCCGCGCCGTCGAGGAGCGCGATCCGGACGCCGTGCCGCCCGTCGCGCGTGGTGACGCTGCGGTCGACGCGGGCGCCATCGACCCGCCGGAGACGTGGCTGGCACGGCGCGCGGCCCTCCTGCTGCCGCATCTCCTCCCTCCCTACCCCACGCTGCCGGTTCTTCTGAGGCGCGCCGCCCGCACGCTGCTCCGGGTCGTGGTGACGGGCGCGTTCCTGATCGGGGTCGCCGCGAACTACCTCGGCCCCAGCGAGCACATCCACCTCGTCTACAATCCACTCGTCGCGCTGATCCTGTGGAACCTCGGGGTGTACGTCGTGGTGGCCCTGCTCGCGCTCAGGAAGCGCCGACCACATCCACCCCCTCCACGTGCCGACGTGCCGGACACCGCACCGGCACCGGCCATCCGCGCCGCGCGGGAACCCGCGGCATCGTGGCGGCTCCTCGAGTGGCTCGTGCCTGCTCTGGCAGGCGCGCAGGAGCGCTTCGAGCGCGGCCGCGACGCGGCGCGTGCGCACGCGGCACGCGGGCGGCGCGTCACCGCCGTCGCGCGGCGGCTCCTCGTCCTCTGGCACCGGACCGAGGGCAACATGGCCACGCTGCGCCTCCGGCGCGCGCTGCATGTGGGCGCCATCGCCCTGTGTCTCGGCGCGCTGCTGGGCACGTACGTGCGCGGCATCTTCCTCGAGTACGCCGTCGTCTGGCGCAGCACCTTCGTGCGCGACCCGGGCACCGTCCGCGTGTTCCTCGACGCCCTGCTCGGCCCCGCGTCGCTGTTGTTCCGCGGCCGCGGCTTCGACACCGCCGAGGTGGAAGCGCTCATGGGACCGGCCGGACTGCCCGGCGCGCCATACATTCACCTGCTGGCGGTTGCGGCCGTGATCTACGTCCTCCTCCCGCGCACGCTGCTCGCGGTCGCCGCGACGCTCGGGCTCCGCCGCCGGGGCCGGCGTATCGCCATCGACCTCGACGAGCCGTACTACGCGCGTCTCCTCGAGCACGGGCGGGCGCTCCAGCTGGAGACCATCAGCGAGCCCCTGGCGCTCGAGATGCGCATCGAGGCGGCGAAGCTCGCCGAGGCCATCGCGGTCTTCGTTCGCGACCAGCTCTACGACGCGCGCGTCGTGCCGGTGCTGCGGAGCTTCCGCGAGCGCGGCGGTCGTATCGCCGACCTCGAAGCCGAGCTGGCGACGACGTGCCAGGCCTTCGAGCCCGCGCTCGAGCGCTTCGTCACCGAGGCGCACGCGGGCTACGGACGGGCGCTTGCTACCCGCGCGGCGCGGCTGATCGGTGCGGAGCCCACGGGGCACGAATCGCTCGCACCGGCGCCCGCGCTCGGGACCTTGTCCGGAGCCGGCTCGGGCGATCCCGGCGGCGCGCTCAGTGACGAGTTGACCGAGGCCATCACCGTGACGGTGTCGACTGCCGTCGCGCTCGCGGCGGGCACCGTGAGCGGCGGCATCGGCCACACGCTCGGGATCGCGATCGTCTCGACCCTGCTGCACACCACGGGTCCCATCGGCTTTCTCATCGGCGCCCTAGGCGCGTTCGCGGTCACCGCGGGGCTCTTCGACCTGAGTCGCCGCGCGGTCGGCGAGTGGACGAAGACCGTGCCGCTGCCGGCGACCGCGCTGCGCGTGCTGCTCCGCGATCGCAAGCTCGAGTCGCTCGTCGCCCAGGGACGCGAGCGTGCCTACGCCGCCGTCAAGGCGGAGGTGTCTGCCGACCTCGAGCGGTCGGCGCCCACGCTGCTCGAGCAGCTTCTCGCCGGTCTCGGGCCCGTGTTGCGCCGGCTCGCGGCGGAGCGGGCGCCGTAGGTGGCCCCGGCCGTCCTCGTCGTCTTGACGCTGGTGTACCTGGCCATGCTGCTGGGGGAGATCCCCGGGCTGGCGCTCGACCTGCGCCCAGGCGGGGCCGCGACGCTCGACCGTCGCCCCTGACATGCTATGAGGAACGCCATGCGGGAACGACCGCGCATTCGCCGAGCAGCCGCGGTGGCTGCCGCCGAACGTGCCGCCGCCATCCTCGCGGGCGATTCTCGCGTCAGGCTCGTCTACCTCTTCGGGTCGGCCGTCGATCCCGGGGTACACACGGTCCGCGACGTCGATCTCGCCGTCCTGCTCGAGCCGCCGCCCACGTTCGACGAGTTGCTCCGGCTGCGGGCGGATCTGGTGTCGGCGACGGGAGCGCCGCTCGATCTCGTCCCGCTGGATCGCGCGCCGGTCGTCTTGGCGCACGAAATCGCCGAAACCGGCCGCTGCCTGCACGCCGATCCACCCGAGCGCGAAACCGAGTTCGTGGTGCGCGCGCGCGCTCGCTACTGGGACTGGAAGCCGTTCCTCGACGAGCAGTGGCGGATCCTGGGCGAGCGGCTGGAGGATCGGCGTGGTCCTGCGACCTGAATCCGTCCGGCAGCGCTTCATCGAGCGCGAGTTCCGCGACTTCCTCGGGTGCGGCCAGCTCGAGCGGGGCTTCGCCCGAGTCCGCTGCGACGCCTGTCGGTTCGAACGCCTCGTCCCGTTTTCCTGTAAGGCCCGGGCGATCTGCCCGAGCTGCGGCGGGCGGCGCATGGCCGAGCAGGCGGCGCACCTCGTCGATGCCGTCCTCCCCTGGGTGCCCGTGCGCCAGTGGGTCCTCACC
>JBKPDC010000235.1:0-5911 GCA_046727715.1 Thermodesulfobacteriota bacterium | reverse complement strand
GGTGGCAGCGTGGCTGCCGGCGCGCAGCGCGTCCGCGATCGCGCCGCTGGCGGCGGTCCGGACCGCCGCGATCACCTCCGTCGCCGGACGCTGGCCGGCGCCGGGTGGCGTGCTCGCGGCGATCGCGGTCGCCCTCGCCGGCTTCGTGGTCCAGATCCGCCTCGGGTCGGGCTGGGCGGGCAACGTGGCCGCGATCGCCACCGACGTCGCGCTGGTCTGTCTCTTCATGCGCTTCGCGGGAGGACTCGGCACGGCGGTGCTCGGGCCGCTGCGCGCGCGGCTCGGATTTGCCGGCCGGCTGGCGGTGGACCGGCTCGCACGCATCCCGGACCAGCTGGCGCTCGCGGGCGGCGTGCTCGCCCTCGGGCTCGGCCTGATGCTCATGGCCGGCACGCTCACGCGCAGCTTCGAGGAGTCAGTGCTCGACTTCATCCGCCACCAGGTGCGTGCCGACCTGGTGGTCGCTTCCACGGCCAGCACGGGCTGGATCGAGTCGCCGCTGCCCGAGTCGATCGGCGACCGGCTCGCCGCCCTGCCCGGCGTGACGCGCGTCGAGCGCGTGCGGCTCGCCGAGCACGACTTCCGCGGCCAGCGCATCAGCATCGACTCGCTCGACGCGAGCGCCTTTGCGCCCGAGCGGGTGGGCGACTTCGTCTTCTCCGCCGGCGACCCTGGGGCGGCACTGGCGGCCGTGCGCGGCGGTGGCGCGGTGCTGGTGTCCCGCAACTTCTCCCGCCAGTTCGGCGTCGGCGTGGGGGACCGCCTGGCGATCGACACGCCTGCGGGGCGCTACGAGCCCACCGTTGCGGGTGTCGTGGTGGACTACGTGTCGCCGCGTGGCAGCATCGTCACCACCCGCGACGTCTGGATGCGCTGGTGGCAGGACCGGGCGGTCAACCGCTTTCACGTCTCCCTGGCGCCGGACACGTCCATCGAGACCGTCCGGCGCGCGATCGCCACCGCGGTGGGTCGCGACGAGGGGCTCAAGGTGCTCACGCAGCGCGAGCTCTACGCCTACCATCAGGATGCCGTGCGGCGCGCGTTCCGCTTCACGCACGCCCTCGAGGTGCTGCCGCTACTGGTCGCCGCGCTGGGGCTCGCCGAGGCGCTGCTCGCGGTGGCGCTCGACCGGCGTCGCGAGCTAGCGCTGCTCCGCGCCGCGGGCACGACGCGGCGGCAGATCGCGCACAGCGTCGTGGCGGAGGCCGCCGGCGTGGGTGCGCTCGGCTTCGTCGGCGGGCTCGCGATGGGACTCGTCCTCTCCGTCCTGTGGGTGCGGGTGAACTTCGCCTACCAGCTCGGCTGGGACCTCGACTTCTACCTGGCGCTCGGGAGCGTCCCGCTCGCCGCGCTGGCGGCGGCGCTGGTGAGCGTCCCGGCGGCGCTGCTCCCGGCGCGCCACATCGCCCGCCTCCCGGTGCTCGAGGCCTTGCGCGACGAGTGAGAACCGCCGGATAGATGGCGGCATGCACTACGGCATTGCTCTGGCCCCCGCCGCCGACGCCTGGAAGACGGTGCAGCGCGCCGAGGCGCTCGGCTTCTCGCACGCGTGGCTCTACGACACGCAGCTGCTGTGCGCGGACGTGTTCGTCGCGATGGCGTGTGCCGCCGCCAACACGCGCCGCATCACGATCGGGCCCGGCGTGCTCGTGCCGAGCAACCGGATCGCGCCGGTGGCGGCGAACGGTCTCGCGTCGCTGAACAAGCTCGCGCCGGGACGGATCGTGCTTGGCATCGGCACGGGCTTCACGGCACGGCTCACGATGGGCCAGGGGCCGATGAAGCTGTCGGCGCTGCGCGAGTACCTGCGCGTGGTGCGCGGCATGCTGCGTGGCGAGACGGTCGAGTGGACCGACGAGCACGGCACGCCGCGAAAAATCCGCTTCCTCAATCCCGAGGCCGGCCTGATCGACATCCAGTCGCCGATTCCGGTCCACCTCTCGGCCTTCGCGCCGAAGGCGCGCGCCATGGCGGCGCGGGAGTGCGAAGGCTGGATGAACTTCCTCGCGGTCCTGCCGGTGGGGCTCCACGAGCTGGCGGAGGTGAAGGCGGCGTGCGAGGCGGTGGGGCGTGCGCCCGAGTCGCTCTACAAGACCGGCTTCACCCTGGGCTGCGTGCTGCGGCCGGGCGAGGACGCGAACGGCCCGCGCGCCCGGGCACAGGCCGGCCCGCTGGCGGTCGTGCTCTTCCACGGGATCATGGAGGGCCGGATCGGCGCGGATCTCCTGCCGCCGGCGCTCCAGGCCGCGGCCGCCGCGTACCGCAAGGTGTACGAGACCTACGAGCCGCCGGATGCGCGCTACCTCCACCTGCACACCGGGCACCTCATGTGGGTGCGGCCCGAGGAGGAGCGCTTTCTCTCCGGCGAGCTGATCCGCATGTCCACGTTCACCGCCGAGCGCGACGAGCTGGTCGATCGCGTCCGCATGCTGCGCGACGCCGGCTACCAGCAGCTCGCCATCCAGCTCGTGCCCGGCCACGAGGACGCGATGGAGGACTGGATGGAGGTTTTGAGCCGCGTATGAGCACCGAAACGATCGACGTCGCCACCATCGGCGAAGACGTCCCGCTGCTCGAGGGCATCCGCACCACGCGCGCGCTCCGGCGCCTCCGCCCCGACTCGGTGCCCGCCGCGTTGATCCGCAAGGTGTGCGAGGCGGGAACGTTCGCGCCGAGCGGCGGCAACCGGCAGCCGTGGATCTTCGTCGCGGTGACCGACCCCGAGCGCCGGCGGTGGGTCGCGGACCGCTACCGGCCGCTCTTCCATCAGTACATACAACCGGCCGTCGAGGCGGCGAAGGATCCGGCCTACCCCGAGGCGAAGCGGAAGAACATGCGCTCCGCGATCTGGCTCGCGGATCACCTGCACGAGGTGCCGGTACACCTCTTCGTGGCGGGCTGGACACGGCGCGCAGCGCCGCAGCTCCAGGCGCTCTTTCCCGCCGTGCAGAACGTGCTGCTCGCCTGCCGCGCGGTCGGCCTCGGCGCGTCGCTCACGCAGCTGCATCTCGCCGCCGGGCGGGAGGTCGACGAGTGGCTCGGCCTGCCCGAGGGCTGCCCGACCTGCGCGCTGATCCCGATTGGCTGGCCGCGCGGGCGTTACGCGCGCCCGGAGCGCCGTCCGGTCGACGGCTGTCTGCACTGGGAGCGCTATGTCAGCCCCCGGTAGCGCCCCGGCGTGGCGAGGCGGGAAGGAGCTTCGTCCGGTAATGGCGTGACTTGCGGCGCCACCGAGCCGCCAACGGGGCCTTCCTTCGCGGCCTCGAGGCGAGCCTCTCCGAGTGGAACTCACCCTACGACGACGAGGCGTATCGTGACCTATGAGCCCTGGACTCCTCGGTGAGGGGCTGGCGCCCTACCCCTTGTCGAGGTTGGAGACGCTGAACACACCGTCGCCCACGCCGGCGTCGTAGCGCACGTTGCGCATCGTGAAGACGGTGCGGGTGTTCGCGGGGAGGTTGGCCACGTCGGCTTCCATCGCCGTCTGGTACCCCGCCACCTTCTCGTAGCGCGTCGGCGAGACGCGTTTCAGCACCGTGTCGTCCTCGTAGACGTCGACGCGCCACAAGAGCGAGTCCTGCGTGTCGAACCAGAGCCGGTACTTCGAGTACGGGAACTCCTCGTTCTTCGGCACCAGCTCGACGACGTGACACGCCTTCCCGTCGATCGTTTCCTCGCCCACCACGGTGGCGGTGGCCTCGGCGTCGTTCCACTGCTGGATGCGGACCAGCAGCTCGAGGTCGCGGTAGCTCAGGTCGGTGCCGAAGAAGTTCTCGTCGCGCTGCGCGTCGCCCAGGCGCCGGGTGCGTCGCGTCCCGGGCGCCCACAGCCACTGCTGGTCCTTGTCGCCGCGCGGCGAGAGGTGCAGGAAGCGGGTGTTCTGGACGTCGGCCGGCGAGATGAAGCGGAGAAAGGTCCGGTGCTCGCCGCGCGGGTCGGTCTGCTCCGTGACGTCGAGCTCCCGCGTGCGCACCAGGTTGCCCTTGTCGTAGGTCTCCATCTTGGCCGACGCCGTGCGGTCCTTCCACGTGGAGAAGCCGTTGCGCTGCTGGGCGGTGTCGATGATTTCGCGGCCGGTCAGGCCGGCGGCGGACGCGACCGCCACGACGGCGGCCGCGAGGATGACGGTGATCCTGGTCACTGCTCGAACTCCTGGTAGTTGGTCACGCGCCAGCCCTCCGGCTCCTGCCGCACCGTCACCAGCCAGCGCCGCTCGAAGGTGTCGGCGCCGTCGACGGCGATCCGGCCGCGATACACGTAGCTCACGGCCTGGGTGCCGTCGGCATGCTCCTCGAGCAACGAGTAGTGGACGGTGGGTTTGCGTGTGGTCTCGTCGATCTCGACGCCCCGCACCAGCTCGATCTCCGACTCCACCTTGTGGCGGGCGACCCCGCTGGTGAAGGGGAGCGCCGACTTGAGATCGATGTGGACGTAGTGCGCGTCGAGGAAGCGCTCGGCCGTGCCGCGCGGCGTGGACGGATCCGGCCGGCATGCCGCGACGCCGAGGATCGTCGTCAGGCCGCACAGGAGCAAGCGGAGACTTGCCGCGCGCATCGTCGTCACCTTGTTCCGTCCGGGGGCGGTTGATACCATCGTGTGCCGTATGCCGACAAGGACGGCGCAGCCCACGGCGGACGCCGTCGACGCCTACGCCGCCCACCTGCGTGTCGAACGGCACGCGTCGGCGCACACGTTGCGGGCGTACCTCGCCGACGTCCGGCAGTTCCTCGCGGTGACGGGCGCGGGCGGGCTCGCCGGCGTCGGACCCGATGCGGTGAGGCACTGGCTGCGTACGCTCGACGGCAGCGCCGAGCGCACGTCCATCGCCCGCAAGCTCGCCGCGGTGCGCGGGTTCTTCCGCTTCTGCACGCGGACCAGGCGACTCACCCACGATCCCACGGCCGGCATCGCGACGCCGAAGGTGCGGCGCTCGCTGCCGACGCACCTGAGCCTCGACGACGTCGACCGGCTGCTCGGCGTCACGCGCGGCGACTCGCTGGCCGGGCTGCGCGACCGCGCCATGCTCGAGCTGCTCTACTCGTCCGGGCTCCGCGTCTCCGAGCTGACCGGGCTCGACTGGGAACGGCTCGACCCCGAGAGCGGCGCGGTGCGCGTGCTCGGCAAGGGACGCAAGGAGCGTGTGGTCCCGGTGGGACGGCCCGCGCTGCGCGCCCTCGCGAGCTACCGCGCCGCCTGCGCCGCCGCCGGCCTCGGGACATCGTACGGCGCCGTCTTCAAGAACCGCGCCGGCGGGCGTCTCACCACGCGCAGCGTCGCGCGTCTGATGGCGCGCTACGTCGCCGCCTCGGCCACGCCCGCCAAGGCCACGCCACACGCGCTCCGCCACACCTTCGCCACCCACCTCCTCGGCGCCGGCGCCGACCTGCGCGCGATCCAGGAGCTGCTCGGCCACGCGAGCCTCTCCACCACGCAGCGCTACACCCACGTGGACCTCCGCCGCCTGATGGACGCCTATGACCGCGCGCACCCGCGAGCCTGAGCTGCACGGCACCACCATCCTCTCGGTACGCCACCACGGCCGCGTCGTGCTCGGCGGCGACGGGCAGGTGACACTCGGCCAGACCGTGCTCAAATCCAATGCGAGGAAGGTCCGCCGCCTCCACCACGACCGCGTGCTCGCCGGCTTCGCCGGGGCGGGCGCCGACGCGCTCACGCTGTTCGAGCGCTTCGAGGGCAAGCTCCAGGCGGTGAACGGAAACCTCAAGCGCGCGGCGGTGGAGCTGTCGAAAGACTGGCGCACCGACCGCCTGCTGCGGCGGCTGGAGGCGCTCCTCGTGGTCGCCGACCGCGAGTCGTCGCTCATCGTCTCCGGGACGGGCGACGTGATCGAGCCGGAGGACGGCGTGTGCGCCATCGGGTCGGGCGGCAACTTCGCGCTCGCCGCGGCGCG
>JBKPDC010000234.1:0-6944 GCA_046727715.1 Thermodesulfobacteriota bacterium | reverse complement strand
TCGCAGCCGCGGACTGGGCATCAGCACCGTTCGACTCAGGGACAGAGGCAGTGGCACGTAACGGCATCGTCGTATTGTTGGACCGCGACGGGCATGACACGGCGCTGGCAGCTGCGTTCGGTCCGTCTAACCCGCGCTTGCAGCGGACGGCGCTGCGCGCCGCCGCTGAACCGCTCGGTCGTTAGGCCACGCCGAGCATGAGCAGGAGGAAGCAGGATACGAAAAATGGCGCCGGATCAACGACGGCACCGCCCACGGCTGTCGCCTGGTACACCCGGGAGGAATGGGACGCCGTGCGCAGGGAGGCTTCCGACCCGGAGGTCTTTGACGCGAGCTATGACGAGTGGCAGACGAATGCGACTCGCGTGCTTGACCAGCTGCGCGAGCAAGGCGTTCCAGTGCAGCGCATCTTCGTAGGTGCCGCCGAACTTCGAACGTGGTGCGCTCAGCAGGGAATCCCTCGAAACGGCAAGGCGAGATCAAGCTATGCAGCTCAGAAACTGCGCTATCTCCACGAGCAGAAGCCACAGGGTGCAGCCTAACCCGCGGCTGGAGCGGACCGGCGGGCAGTCGTCACATTCGATCCGAGCGACAGTGGCCGCCGGCCGCTCAGCCGCTGATCGTTAGGCGACAGGGGGAGTTGTGAGCGACATAGCCGTCGAACCGTATAGCGACTCGATGTTCGGCCAGGTGGTTGGCCTCCTGGCCGATTCCTACTTGACGAATCCGATCAACGTGGCCGTCTTCGGCGGTTCGGGGGAGAAGGAGCGGCGCCTGAACCGCGCGATGTTTGAGGTGACGCTCAAGTCTGCTCTCCCGGGCGAAAAGCTCGTCGCGCGCTCGCGTGATCAAGTGGTCGGCTTCATTCAATATGTGCGTTTCCCGGGATGTCGCCCAACTCCGGAACAGGTAAGCGCGGTCATACCCTCGCTGTTCCAGGCCATTGGCGAGGCCCTGCCGCGCGTCGGGCAGTGGTTGCGCGCCTGGGGCGAACGCGATCCCCAGCAGGCCCACTGGCACCTCGGGACCATCGCCGTTCGGACCGACATGCAGCGCAAGGGCATCGGAGGCCTTCTCATGCAAGTCTACAAGGCTCGTCTCGACGACAGTCGCGAGCTTGGTTACTTGGAGACGGATCGTTCGGAAAACCTCCGCTTCTATGGGAAATGGGGGTTCACGGTTTCGGGAGAGTTGGAGGTCCTGGGTGTGAACACGTGGTTCATGCGAAGGGAGTCCGCCTAACCAGGCGATGGAGCCGACCGGCTTGAGCTTGGCTGCTCGCCGCGAGCGTCGCTGCGCCGGCGGCTCATCGCCAAGCCGTTAGACGGGGGCCAAGGATTGAAACGATGACGACCCACACCGGTAGTTGCCACTGTGGAGTGGTCAAGTTCGACCGCTCACGAGAGCGGCGCTCTCGTTGCCCTTGGCCGCCTTTGCGTATCTGTGGGAGGAGGTGGAGCTGCCCCGGTTCGGTGGACAGGTGATCGCACGCGCCTCGCCCGCCTCGTCGGCCGCGGGCTCGTGCGCGAGATCGGCACCGGACCGCAGGACCCGCGGCGACGCTACTTCCGGGCCGGACGAGATGCAGCGGTCACGTCTCAGTGATCGTGGTGATGATGCTCGTCGTGCTCGTGGTCGTGCGAGTGCGTGACGCCGTCGTGGGTATGCTCGTGCGTGTGCTTCGTGCCCGGCGCGACGCCGGGGTGCGAGTGACCGTGGTGCTGGTCGTCGTGGGTGTGCTCGTGGCTGTGCGTGACCGGCCCGTGCGTGTGGCTGTGCTCGTGCTTTCCCATGCGACCTCCCTTCGCACGGGAAAACCTATCAGCCCAGCATGGGGCCCACCAGCACGATCGGCCCGGTCGGGCTCTTCGACCCGCCGGCGGGCTCGATCGACACCGCGAAGGCCTTCACCTCGCCCGGGCGGTCGAGCTTCGCCAGCTGCGTGACGTAGACCGCGCGCCCCGCTCCGCTGAGGAGCCCCGCGGGCTCGGGCGGGTTGTCGCCACGCAGCACCCACAGCTCGTACACCTTGTCCGGCGGGAGCGCCTCCACGCCGGCCAGCACCACGGCGCCCTCTCCCGTCTCGGCGTCGACGTGGACGCGGCCGCCGCCTGCGAACCCTTCCTTCGGCGCCAGCGACGCCGAGAGCGTCCGCGGGCCCCCGAGGATGCGCAGCGCGCGTGCCTGCGCGTCGAGCGACTCGCGGAGTCCGACGAGCGTCCTCTCCTGCGTGTCGAGGCGGGCGGTCAGCTCGGCGTTGGCATGCGCCAGTCCGTCGAGCTGCGCCAGGTCGCGGCGACGCAGCCCCGTTTCGCGCGCCAGCAGCCCGGCGAGGGCGAGGGCGAGCGTCGCGGCCAGGGCGCCGACGGCACGCCAGCGGCTCTGGCCGCGCTTTGCCCGCTCGGCCTCGGCCTCGGCGCGTGCGGTCGCGAGCACGCGCTGGCGGAGCCCGGGTGTGGGCTGCGCGGCGTAGGCCTCCGCCAGCGCCTCCAGCGCCAGATCGTCGAGGTCGCGTTCCTCGACTCCGATCATTGGCTCCTCAGGCATGGAGCTCCTTCGCGCCGAGCGCTGTGCGCAGCTTGAGCACGCCGTCACGGATGCGGGTCTTCACGGTGCCCAGGGGCGTCTGCTCGCGCGCCGCGATCTCGCTGTGTGAGAGTCCTTCGAAGTACGCAATCTCGATGGCTCGACGCTGCTCCTGTGGCAGCTCGGCCAGGGCCGCGCGCACGCGGGAGGCGCGCTCGCTCCGCACCGCGGCCTCGTCCGGCCGCTCCGGTGCGGGGTTGACGCCGACCTGCGCGGCGCTGCGCACCTCGGCGCGATCACGCGATCCGCGGGCGCGCAGGTGGTCGATCACGACGTTGCGCACCAGGCGCAGGAACCACGCACGCGGGCCACCGCGTGTGGCGTCGAAGTGCTCGGCACGCCGCCAGACGCGCAGGAACGCCTCCTGCACGGCGTCCTCGGCCAGGTCGGGACTGCCCGCGATGCGGAGCGCGAGGCCGTAGGCCAGCGGCGACAGCCGATCGTAGAAGTCCGCCAGCGCGCGCTCGTCGCCACCGGCGACGCGCGCCAGGAGGGCGCCTTCGATGTCGACCGGTTGCGCCATCTCGGGGCTAGGCGACGACCCCCGATGCCACGCCGATCTCCCAGGCGAGGAGCAATCCGACGGCGACGCTGCCGAGGCCGGCCACGGCGCGCAGCGCCAGCTCCGCCCGCGTGAAGCGCTCGGCTGCGATGGCGAGCGGAACACCGAGCAGGGTGCTCATGATCATCATGCCTCCCACGGACCCGACGCCGAAGACGAGGATGTAGGCGACCGCGATCGCGGGGCTCGGGATGGTCGCGAGCACCGCGAGCATCAACGCCGCGCTGCCCGCGAGCCCGTGGACGATGCCCACCAGGAACGGCCGCCGGGCGCTCCGCACCGTGTGATGGTGCGCGTCCGAGGGCGCCTGCCCGGCGTCATGGCGGTGCGCGTGGAGATGGCGATGGCCCCCGTGCTCGTGCGCGTGCAGGTGTATGGTGCCGCCCCGCCAGAGCGTCCACAGCAGGTTGAGCCCGAGGCCGACCAGCATCACCGCGACGCCCAGCTCGAGCAGCTGTGCGGCACGCGGTGGGATCTCGGCGTGGAGCGCGATCACGGCGACACCGGCGGCGAGCAAGGCGGCGGTGTGGCCGAGCCCCCACAGCACGCCGATCAGGGACGAGCGCCAGAGCCCCCGGCGCTGGCTCACGAGCGCGGACACCGCCACGAGGTGGTCGACATCGAGGGCGTGACGGAGCCCGAGGACGAAGCCCAGACCGAGGATGGCGAGCGGGCTCGGCGTCACGACGCCGATACTCCCATCTGCCAGAGCGCCTCCACCAGGATGGCGGCGCCGGCGAGCGAGATGACCAGGGCGCTCGCCACCGGCATGTATCGCGTCACGCGGCCGTCGACCGGCAGCCTCTCGAAGAGACCGCGCGCATACACCAGGGTGATGCCGATCGCGGTCAGGACGCTGGCGAGCCCGACGCTGAAGGCGACGATCAGGGCGAGGCCGAACGCGACGCGGTGAAGCGCGATCGCGCCCAGCATGACGACGAGGGCCGACGGACAGGGCAGCAGGCCACCCGAGATCCCGAGGGCGAGGAGGCTGCGCAGCGTGATCGGCGTCCCCGGCGGCGGCAGATGCGAGTGTCCGTGGTCGTGCTCGTGATGATGGTGATGGTGGTGATCGTGCGCGTGCCCGTGGCCGTGGTGGTGATCGTGGTCGTGCGCGTGCTCGTGGCCGCGGGCACCCCGGAGCCGCGAGGTCGCCAGTGATGTGCCCACGGCGATCACCAGCAACCCGGAGATGACGCTGATCCACGGGTAGAGTCGCTCGGGAACGACCCAGGCCGATGCGGCGAGCGTGCCCAGGCCGAGCAGGTACACGCCGAGCGTGTGCGTGATGGTGACCACGAGGCCGAGGAAGAGCGCGTGGCGCGCGGTACCCTGCGAGCCCACGAGATAGGCGCCGACGACGGTCTTGCCGTGGCCCGGCGTGAGAGCATGGAAGGCGCCGAGCATGGCGGCGACGAACAGGGACGTGACGATCGCCCACGGCCCCAGCGGTGCCGGATCCGTGAGCAGGGCGGTGAAGCGGTCGCCGAAGCGTTCGGCCCCGCTGCGTGCGCCGGCCGGCGCGGGGGTGGCGGACGCGACCGCCCCGCCGGCGGAGAGACGCATCCGCGCCTCGGTCACACGGAGGGGCGCCTGGAGCATGTCCTGGGGGTAGGCGCGGAGTCCGCGACTGACGTCGCTACGCGGGACGGTGGACCCCAGGAGCTCGACTCCGGCGGCAGGTGCGGCCACCACCTCTTGCCAGCCCGGACGTCCCGAGAAGTTGCGATCCACGAAGGTGAGGTTCCCTGCGAGCTGCGGCAGAGCGGCTCGATAGGTGACGTCGAGGCGGAGCGTCGCCAGACCTCCGGCGCCGGGTGCGATCGCCAGCGCCGTGACGAGCGGCTCCAGCGTCAGTCGCTCGCCGTCGATGGCGAGATCGACGTTGGCGGCGATCGCCGCCGCCTGGCGCGCGGCATAGGCGTCGCGCTCGGCGGGATCGGCGGCGCCGTCGCCGTTGGAATCGACGAGGGGCATCTCACGGTAGGTCGGCAGCTCGGCCAGATCGAGGGCGTAGGCGACGCGGATGGCGCGCGGCTCGATGGTGAGCGCGGCATAGCGGTTGGTCGTGAAGTTGCCGAGGGGATGGGCGGCGGCGATCGCGGGTGCCAGCACCGCGACGACGGCGAGCAGCGTCTTCATCACGCATGGCCTCCCGGAACGAACGCCAGCCGTCGGCCGCGGACGGCGTCGAGTGCGGCGCGCGCCATCGGCGCCTGCCGTATGTCGAAGGCCGGGGCGAGAGCAAGCGCCCGTTCCAGATGACGGGCGGCACTGCGCGGCCGCCCCAGCGCCGCCGCGATCATCCCGGCATGGTAATGCAAGGTCGCGTCCTGGGTCCCGAGGCGCAGCGCGTGCGCCGCGGCCCGCTTCGCGTCCGCGTGGCGGCCGGTCTTGTACAGCGTCCAGGCGAGCGCGTCGTCGCCGTACACGTCGGGCCGGCGCGCGCGGTCGGCGCGCGCGACGCTGAGCGCTGCGGGGAGGTCGCGATCGTGGTCGGCGAGGACCAGCGCCACCTCGCGGCCATAGGACACGCCCTGCGCCGCGGCGAGCTGCTCCATGACACGCACCAGGTCGATTTCCCGCTCCGCCTCCGCCGTGTTCCCCGCGGCGGCGTGGAGGTCGGCGAGGAGGCCGTGCAGCGCGGGTGAGGGGACGCGCTCGACGGCACGGGTCGCGAGCGCCATCGCGTCGGCGATTCGACCCTGCGCGGCGCGCGCCCGGGCCAGGCCCGCCAGCGCCAGATGGTAGTCGGGGAAGGCGTCGAGGGCGCGCTCGTAGGCGCGGCTCGCGGCGTCCGGGTCGCCGAGCGCCAGATGCTCGTGGCCGAGGTGGACGAGCGTCCAGGCGAGCGTCTCGGGCTCGGCATGCTCGGCGGCCGCCACCGCGACCTCCAGCGTGGCAATGGCGGTCGCGCGGTCGCCGAGCAGCGCCTGCAGCCCCGCGACACGCGTGTAGGCAGCCACGCCGGGGCGCAGCGCGGCGAGCCGGTCGGCGGCGTCGACCGCACGCTCGTAGTCGCCCAGCTCGACAGACGCGTCGGTGAGGTTGGCCCAGCTCATCCAGTCGCGCGGCTCGCGCGCCAGCGACTGCTCGGCGAGGACCAGCGCCGCACGGAACTCGTGCTGTCCGAGGAGCACCCACGCCTTGGTGCGCTGCGCGGCGAGGTCGTCGGGGGCGATGGCCAGCGCGCGCTCCACCGCGGCGCGCGCGTGGCCGTACCACGTTGGGTCGCCCGTCTCGCGCGCCGTACGCATCGCGCGGCTCGCGACGTCGAGGAGACCGGCGATCCCCGAAGGGGAAGGCCGACCCTCCCCCCGGACGGCTACCGGGAGGAGGGTCAGGAAGCCGGCGAGCAGGCGGAGGGCGGGTGCCGCTCGCCGGCAGGTGGGGTGGGAAGGGGTCACGCCGGCTCCCCGGGGTCGCGATGGCGGCGGTTGCGGCCATCGTAGGGGAGGGGAACGAACGGGAAGCTCGGGGTGATGCCAAGCTCGCTCACGCCCACGCCGTCGCCGACGAAGTTCTGGATGAAGACCGAGCCGCCGGCGACGCGGACGACGATGTCGGTCACGTCGTCGTTCGGCCGCCGCCCGTTCGGAAAGCCGGCCGGGTCGGGGGTGGGGCCGCCGACGGCGTCGTGCGCGAACGGGCCGAGGCGCTTGATCTGCGCGGGCGGGGTGGGGGGCACGGTGAGGTCGAGACGCAGCAGCTCGGAGAGCGTCCCGCCGGTCTGCCCGGGATATCTGAGGAGGATACCCACCACGTCGTCGCGCGGTGTGGGCGGCACCGGCACGCC
>JBKPDC010000233.1:0-9535 GCA_046727715.1 Thermodesulfobacteriota bacterium | reverse complement strand
GCGTTCCAGGAGTGGTTCCAGCGCGAGGGCGGCCGGCGCTTCCTCGGCGTCGACGGCCTGATCAGCGTCGAGACATTCGTGGACACGACGCGCGCGGCGCAGGTGGTCACGAGCGTGTGGGGGTTCCGTGACGACGCGGCGCTCACGGCCTTCATGAGCACGAACGACCCCGCCACCATCGCGGTCGGCACGGAGTTCGACGCCTTCGTCGGCCCGCACGACCACACGGTGTCCCGGACCCAGCCCATCTACCGCGCGGCCGCCCTGTCGGCGCCCTGAGGGCGGCGTTCGTTGACAACCAGCCCCGGACCCGGCTCGATCCCAGGATGCCTCGTCTGCCCCTCCTCCTCGCACTGAGCGCGCTTCTCGCCTGTGGCGGTGGCGACAGTGCCCCGCCCGCAACGCCCCCGCCGGCTCCCGCCGCCAAAGCCCCCGCCGCGCCGCCGCGCCGCGACCCGCTCGCCGGTGGCCCGTACCCGGCCTTGCTGGTGGCGCAGGCGCAGTTCGTCGACGGCACGGGGCCGGACGGCAAGGCGAGGTCGGTCCCGGGCCCAGCAAAGCTGGTGATCGTCCGACTGACGGAGTCAGGCTGGAAGCCGGTGGTGGTCGAGGATCCGGACAGCAACGTCTTCCACAAGGCGCTTCCCTGGGACGGCGGCGTGCTCACGATCGGCGGCACCCAGGCACTGCTGCGCACCTGGCGCTTCGCGAACGGCCAGTGGGCTGCCGATACCCACTGGAACCCGAAGTTCGGCGGCAAGTTCGACCGCCTGCGCGACGTCGAGCGCGGGGACGTCGACGGCGACGGCAAGGACGAGCTGGTGATCGCCACCCACGATCAGGGCGTCATCGCGGTGGTGCACCCGGACGAGGGCTGGCGTGTCGAGGAGGTCGATCGCACGCCCGACACCTTCGTCCACGAGATCGAGATCGGCGACGTCGACGGCGACGGGGCGGCGGAGTTCTTCGCCACGCCGAGCGCGCCCAACAAGCTCGAGCAGGAGCAGCCCGGCGAGGTCCGCATGTACCGTCACACCCCGCAGGGCTGGCAGAAGTCCATCGTGGACGCCCCGGGCGATACGCACGCCAAGGAGATCCTCACGGCCGACGTCGATGGCGACGGCGTCGCCGAGCTGTACGTCTCGTGGGAAGGCGCGGTCGGGCCGGGCAACACGCTCGTCCGCCCCGTCACCGTGAAGCAGTATCGGTGGAAGGACGGGAAGCCCGTGGGGGCCGTGGTCGGCACCGTGCCCGATCGCCTGATGCGGGCGATGGCCGCCGGCGACGTCAATGGCGACGGCAAGACCGACCTCGTCGCCGGCGCGATGTCGTCGGGGCTCTGGCTCTTCGAGCAAACGCCCGACGGCTGGAAGAGGACCCAGATCGATGCCAACTCGTCGGGCTTCGAGCACCCCGTGCTCCTCGCCGATCTCGACGGCGACGGCGCGCTCGAGCTCTACGTGGGGAGCGAGGATCAACAGGAGCTGCGGCAGTACCGCTGGAAGAACGGTACCTTCGAGAAGGCGGTGGTGATGCCGCTCACCAAGGGCGACATCACCTGGAACCTCACCGCCGCGCGGTTGTAGCGGCCGCCGCGTCGCGCAAGAAACGCTGAAACGCGGGAGGAAGGGTGTCGTCGCGCGGCAGGTCTTCGGGGGCGTTTGACGGCTCGGTGCTACTGAACGTGTCCCAGAAGAGCACCGGCCGGCCCCGCAGTGGCGGCATCGATGCTTGGCGCAGGAGCGCGGCGAGACATTTGCCGGTGTAGGTCGTCTCGAGCGGGATGCCCTCGGACTCCTCGAGCGCGCGACGCGCGGCAATCGCTTCGGCCGTGAGTGCCCCGTAGCCCGGCCCGACGAATCCGTGCTCGACGTCGAGGTCGGCATCGCTGATGGTCACCTCGGCGGCCGGAGCGTAGCGGGCCAGGCAGGCGCGGGCCAGGCGAAGCAGTCTGCCGCGCGATGGCGGCAGGATGTCGGTGACGAGCACGCCGACGACGCGGCTCTCGAGACCGCCGAGACGCAGGCCGGCCAGCAGTCCGGCGACCGTCCCGCCGCTGCCGAGCGCGACGAACACGGCGGCGGGCTCCGGCAGCTGGCCGGCTCGCACCTGCTCCACGAGCTCGAGCCCGGCGTTCAGGTATCCCAGCGCACCGAGGACAGACGTCCCGCCCGTCGGGACGAGTGCCGGCGGCGCGCCCCCGAGCCAGCCGCGCGCCAGCAGGGCAAGTCCACGGCGTGCCGCGTCGAGCGGGCCGCGGGCGAGATGCATGTCCGCTCCGAGCGCGTGAAGCAGGCGCAGGCATCGTTGCACGTGTGGCGTGACGGGCTGCGGGACCAGCACGAGCGTGGTGGCGAGTCCCGCGGCCCGCCCGCAGGCCGCCGTCGCCAGGCCGTGGTGCGTGCCGAGACCGCCGAAGGTGAGCACCTGCCGCCGGCCGCGCGCGCACGCCGCGCCCAGGAGCAGCTCGAGCTTGCGGGGCTTGTTGCCGCCGTAGATCGTACCGCTCAGATCGTCGCGCTTGATCCACGGCGGCGCGATGCCGGCGGCGCGCCCGAGCCGTTCCAGCTGCTCCACCGGGGTGGGCAGGTTGGTGAGCGGCAGGCGTGGCAGGTCGCGCAGGTGTGGCAACCAGCGCGCGAGCGGCAGCAGCGTGGCCACCGTGTCGAGCCCGACCGTCGGCATTGCTCCGTCCGGGACACTAGCATGTGCTTCGACCGCGCGGGGCGCGGCGGCGCTACCAGCCCCGCAGATCGACCGGCCACGACTCGACCAGGCGCTCGCCGTCCACCACGTGCAGGTGTGTGTGATAGGCGACCGTCGGGTCCACGTGGGCCGGCCAGACGCGGATCCGATCGCCCGCGCGCACGCGATCGCCGGGAAGGAACGTGACGTGCTCGTCGGAGCAGAAGAGCACGGTCGCGCCGTCGATGGCCGGGTTGCCGTGGTCCATGCCCAGTGCCTTGAGTCCGCAGTCGGCGACGGCGTGACCGGACGAGACGGAGACGACCGTCGCGAGCACGGACAGCGCAGGGCGGAACGGCAGGCCGAGCCGCGCGTACGCCGTGTCCATGAGGGCGTAGGAACCCGCCTGGATCTCCGTCGCCCAGGTGTTGAGGTCCCAGGTCCCGGTCCCGCCGGCCGACATCACGTCACCGCCGACGTCGGCGTGGGCGGCACGGAGCAGCCGCATCGCCTCGGCCGTCCCGGCGGCGCGCACGGCGCGATCCGGCAGCAGCATGACGTGGCCCTCGTACCCCATCACGCCGCGCACCCCGAGCCCGCGCGCGCGGGCGAGGTCGGCGAGGCGGCCCGCGTCGCCCGGTGCACACCCGCAGCGCGGGAGCCCGACGTCGACGTCGATGAGCACCTCGCGCACGCCGCCCCGCGCCGCCGCGTCGATGGTGGCCTCGGAGTCGACGGCGACGGTGACGCGCGCCGCGTCGCCGAGCCGGCCGAGCCGTGTGGCGTCGAGGACCTCGTTGGCGAGCAGCAGGTCGTCGCCGAGGCCGGCGGCCGCCATCCCTTCGACTTCGCGGATGGTCGCGCACGTGAAGCCGCGGGCGCCGAGGGTCGCCTGCTGGCGCGCAAGCGCAGTGCACTTGTGCGCCTTCACGTGCGGGCGGAGGCGCGGACCGGGCAGCGCCGTGGCCAGGGTGCGCAGGTTCGCCTCCAGCACCGTGGCCTCGACCAGCAGCCCGGGTGTCCGGACGTCGTCGACGGTCATCGTTGCGCCGGGTGGGGGTCGGGGGTAACGTCTTCCTCGTGCCTCGGCGCCCGGCCACCAGCCCCGCGATCGAACGCCTCCGGGGACAGATCCGCGGTGTCGGCTTGCGCAGCACCGGGCCGCGCGTCGCGGTGCTGCGGCGGCTCGAGCGGGCGCACACGCCGGTGAGCCACGCCGACATCGTGAACGACCTCGCCCCCCAGGGATTCGATCGGGCGACGATCTACCGCAACCTGATGGACCTCACGCAGGCAGGCCTGGCGTCGCGCACCGACCTCGGCGATCACGTCTGGCGCTTCGAGCTCCGCCGACAGGAGCGTGCGCACGACGGCGAGCATCCCCATTTCATGTGTACCGGCTGCGGCACGGTGGCGTGCCTGCCCGGGGGGAGCGTGCGCATTCGCACCGCGCCCGGGTCGCCGCGCGCCGTGCGCCGGCGGCACGTCGACATCCAGTTGAAGGGCCGCTGCGACCGCTGCGCCTGAGCGACACCGTCTCATGGCCGTTCCCCACCCTCGGCCACGGCTTACGCAAAGGCCGATGGCCGCGCAAGGTGAACGACCGGCTCCTCACGTCGGGGAGCCGTCGCGATGAAGCTCGCTCGCAAGCTCACCCTCGCTCTCCTGCTCGGCATCACGCTCGTGATGACCGGCAACGCGTTGTTCCAGGTGCGTCGCGAGGGGACCTTGTTCGACGTCGACTCGCGGCGGGATCAGCACGCCGTCGGTCGCGTGCTGCGCGCTGCCGTCGAGACGATCTGGCCTGCGGAAGGCGAGGCGGCGGCGCGCCGGCTGATCGCGGAAGCGAGCATGGACAATCCCGACCTGGTGATGCGATGGGTCTCGCTGGCGCCCGCGTCACCCGCCGGCGACGCCCCCCTGGTCGCGCGCGATCGGCTCGATGCCGTCGCCGGCGGGCGGGAGATCGTGCTCAAGACCTCCGTGCCCTCGGGCGACGACCGTCGGGTCACCTACATGCCGGTGACCATCGGGGGTGAGCAGCACGGCGCGCTCGAGATCTCGGAATCGCTGTCGTTCGAGCGCGGGTTCAGCCGCGCCACCGAGCTGCAGGTGCTCGTCGCCACGCTGGCGATGCTGGGGCTCTGCGCTACCATCGCCATGGGTCTCGGGTTCTGGTTCGTCGGCCGACCGATCCAGGCGCTGTGCGACAAGGCGCGCCGCGTGGGCCAGGGCGACCTGTCCGGGCCCCTCACGGTGCGCCAGCGCGACGAGATCGGCGTGCTGGCGACCGAGCTGAACGCGATGTGCGAGCAGCTCGGCGAGACCATCCGCCAGCTCGCCACGGCCACCGAGGCGCGGATCGCGGCGCTCGAGCAGCTGCGTCACGCGGACCGCCTGGTGACCGTCGGCCAGCTCGCGTCGGGTGTTGCCCACGAGCTGGGCACACCGCTCAACGTGATGTCCGGGCGCGCGAAGATGATTGCGCGGGGCATGGTCACCGGGGAAGGCGTCGCGGACAGCGCGCGCATCATCGCGGAGCAGGCCGCGCGCATCACCGCGATCGTCCGGCAGCTCCTGGATTTCTCCCGCCGTGGCGGACCGAGCCTCGGCCCGGCCGACCTGCGGCCGATCGTGAGCCGTACCGTCGAGCTGCTCGCGACGCTCGCGCGCAAGCGCGGCGTCACGCTCGCGATCGAGGGCTCCGAGGCGGCACTGGCGGCGCAGGTTGACCCGGGCCAGATCCAGCAGGTCCTGACGAACCTGGTGGTGAACGGCCTGCAGGCGATGGGAGATGGCGGCAGGCTGACGGTCCGCCTCGCGCGCCGTCGCGCCACGCCCCCACCCGACGTCGACGGCGCACCGGGCGAGTACGCGGTGATCACGGTGGAGGACGAGGGCGCGGGCATCGTGCCGGAACATCTGCCCCGCATCTTCGAGCCGTTCTTCACCACCAAGGACGTGGGCGAGGGAACGGGCCTCGGCCTCTCGGTCGCCTACGGCATCGTCCGCGAGCACGGCGGGTGGATCGAAGTCCAGAGCCGGCCGGGGCACGGCAGCCGCTTCACCGTCTTCCTCCAGCCCGCGGCCGAGACGTCGCTGCGCGAGGCGCTCGCGTGAACGGGCGGATCCTGGTCGTCGACGACGACCGGGAGCTGTGCGCCTGGCTCGAGGCCGGACTCGGCGCGCACGGCTTCGCTGTGGAGAGCCGCACGGAGGCGGCGGCGGCGCTGGCCGCGCTCCGGGGCGCGGACGTCGACGTCGTCGTGACCGATCTCAACATGCGGGGCATGCACGGCCTCGAGCTGTGCGCGCGCGTGGTCGAGAGTCGGCCCGACGTGCCGGTCCTGGTCATCACGGCGTTCGGGAGCCTCGAGACGGCCATCGGTGCCATCCGCGCCGGGGCCTACGACTTTCTCACCAAGCCGGTCGAGCTGGACGCGCTCGTGGTGGCGGTGGAGCGGGCCGTGGAGCACCGCCGCCTGCGCGACGAGGTGCGGCGGCTGCGCCGAGTGGTCGACGAAGCGTCGGGCTTCGGCGAGTTGCTCGGGACGAGTCCCGCCATGGCCCGCGTGTACGATCTCCTGTCGCGGGTCGCGGACTCGGAGGCGTCGGTGGTGATCACGGGGGAGAGCGGCACCGGCAAGGAGCTGGTCGCGCGCGCGCTGCACCGGCAGAGCGCGCGGGCGAACGGACCGTTCGTCGCGGTCGACTGCGCGTCGGTGCCGGAGACCCTGCTCGAGAGCGAGCTGTTCGGACACGTGCGCGGAGCGTTCACCGACGCGCGCGGGGCACGGACCGGGTTGTTCGTCCAGGCGCACGGCGGCACGCTCTTCCTGGACGAGATCGGCGACCTGCCGCTGTCGCTCCAGCCGAAGCTGCTGCGAGCCCTGCAGGAGCGTCACGTGCGACCGGTGGGCGCCGACCGTGAGGTGGCCTTCGACGTGCGCCTCGTGGCGGCGACGAACCGCGACCTCGAGGCCGCCGTCGAGGAGCGGCGATTCCGCGAGGACCTGTGGTTCCGCATCAACGTGATCCACGTGGAGCTGCCCCCGTTGCGCGCCCGCGGCGGTGACGTGCTGCTGCTGGCGCAGCGCTTCGTCGCCTACGCGGCCGAGCGCGCCGGGAAGCGCGTCGTCGGCATCGCGCCGGCGGCCGCGAGCCTGCTCCAGGCTTATCCCTGGCCGGGCAACGTGCGCGAGCTGCAGAACTGCGTGGAGCGCGCGGTGGCGCTCGCCGTCTTCGACCAGATCGGTCCAGACGACCTCCCCGACCGGATCCGGGCCTATCGGGGCTCGCACGTGGTCGTGGCGAGTGAAGACCCGTCGGAGCTGGCACCCCTCGAGGAAGTCGAGCGTCGCTACGTGCTGCGCGTGCTCGAGGCGCTGGGCGGCAACAAGACGCTCGCGGCACGGACGCTCCGGCTCGACCGCAAAACGCTCTACCGCAAGCTCGAGCGCTGGGGCGGGGAGCGCGGATAGGGTTCGGCATCCGCGTGCTCGAGCTGGTTCCCTAGCATCACGCTGCGGGCGTGCGGCGGGGCAGCGCGCCACAGCTGGCAAATTGCCCCGCCCCGCTCCCGCGTCGCTGCGCCGCCGCCCGCACCGCAACCACGCGGGCGCGGGGGGGCTGCCCGAGCGGCACGCGACCTGCATTGCCGGTGTGTGCCGCAAGGAGGAGAAGAAGATGAAGGCCGCCGTGGCCCTGGACATCCTCGCGGAGGGGCCAGAGGGCTCGCCACTCTCCGAAGCCAGCCCGCCTCGACGTCCCTGTGTCGTGCTCGCCGAGGACGACCGGGAGATGCGCATGCTCGTTGCCACCACGCTCCGTCGCGCCGGGTGGGACGTCGTCGAAGCAGGCGACGGCATCGACCTGCTCGACTGCGTCGCCTGGGTGATCGACGCGCGTGACGATGGGACGGACTGCGTGCTGGTGTCGGACATCCGGATGCCCGGGATGAGCGGGCTCGACGCGCTGGAGCGCCTGCGCCAGCTCGGCTGGTCGGGCGGGATCATTCTGATCACGGCGTTCGGCGACGAGGCGACGCATGCCCGCGCGCGCGAGCTGGGCGCCAGCATGGTGCTCGACAAGCCGTTCGACCTCGACGTGCTGTGCGAGGCCATCCAGCAGGTCCAGCGGTCATGATCCCGCCGGACGAAGCGCCCTGGATTCGCGCCCGCGTGTTCCCGCCGCGCTGCGACGACCCGGTGATCGAGCGCATCGGCCCGCTGACGCCCTACATGACGCAGACGATCGTCGAGGACGCGCTCGCCGCTGGCCGGGGGAGCACGGTGCAGCTCGAACTGCGCTGGGCGGAGTCCCCGCAGGTGCTGGAGCGGCTGCGGCGGCGGGTCGAGCTGCTCACCGGCCGCGGAATCCGCGTGGCGGTGCGCCCCCAGGAGCGCAAGGCGCGAGCACCCCGCGCGGCGTAGCGTCCGCGTCCCGCCGCTGACGCCGCTGGTGCGCCCGGAGACCCTCGGCTACACTCCGCGCCCGCGCACGCGTGCGCAGGGCGACTGAGCGAGCCAGATGGCCGAGGAGTTCGTCACGCTGGTCTCGGGACTGCCGCGGTCCGGCACGTCCATGATGATGAAGATGCTCGAGGCCGGCGGGATGCAGGTGCTGGCGGACCACCTCCGGACGGCGGACGAGGACAACCCCGAGGGCTACTACGAATTCGAGCGGGTGAAGAAGATCGAGCACGACCACGCCTGGCTCGATGACGCGCGCGGCAAGGTCGTCAAGATGATCTCCGCGCTGCTCCGGCACCTCCCGCCGACGTATCGGTACAAGGTGGTGTTCATGCGGCGGAGGCTCGAGGAGGTGCTGGCGTCGCAACGCCAGATGCTCATCCGTCGGGGCAAGCCCACCGATACGACCAGCGATGCGAAGATGGCGGAGTTCTTCGCCAACCACCTCCGCCGGGTCGAGGGATGGCTGGCCGAGCAGCCGAACCTCGAGGTGCTCTACGTGAGCTACAACGAGCTGATGCAGGATCCCGAGCCGCACTGCGCGGAGGTCGCGCGATTCTTGGGCCTCCCGCTCGACCCGAAGCGCATGGCGTCGGTCGTCTCGGATGCGCTCTACCGCCAGCGGCGCTAGCGCGGGTCACTCCTTGAGGAAGCGCGCCGGGGCGCCGACCGTGTTGGTCGAAGTGCCGGCCGTCGGGGCGCGACGAGGCGCTGGCCCCATTGCGCGCGTTTGCCGACCGCGTGCAGCCGTGAAGCGGACGACCGACTGCCTCCTCGGGGTTGCGACAACGTGTCGCATGTCGCCCGTCCGGGATGGGGGCTATCTGGTGGCCCGTGCACCTGAGCTCTCCCATGGTTGCCCTCGCCCTGAGCCGCGCGCTCGCGGTCGCCGCGCATCTGCGACGCATGCAGCGGGCGGCGATCGTGGAGCTCCTGTGGGCTCTCGGGATGCTCATGGCAGGCGCCGCCACCTCTGCCCGGGCGCACGGCATGGTGGGACAGCGCTTCTTCCCCGCCACACTCGCCATCGACGACCCGTTCGTGGCCGACGAGCTCTCCCTCCCGACCGCCTCCGTGGCGAGGCAGCACGCGACGGAGGAGGAGGCCGCCGGCGTCGAGACCCAGTTCAGCGCCGAGCTATCGAAGCGCCTCAGTCCGAATCTCGGGTTGTCGCTCGGCGGGGCCGTGATCATGACCGCCCCCGAGGACGGCCCGACGATCGCCGGCTTCGACAACATGGCGATCGGCGTCAAGTACGTCTTCCTGAAGAGCGCCGAGCACGAGCTGATCGTCGCCGGCGGCCTCGACATCGACGTCGGCGGCACCGGACAGGCGCGGGTCGGCGCCGAGTCGTTCTCGACCTTCACCCCGTCGCTCTT
>JBKPDC010000232.1:0-7829 GCA_046727715.1 Thermodesulfobacteriota bacterium | reverse complement strand
GCCGCGGTCACGCGCGCGGCGCGGGGTCCGACGACGGCGATGCGGCCGTCGAGCGGCCCGAGGAGCGCGAGGCAGCGGGCCGCGAGCGCGCGCGTCACCGGCGCGCGATCAGCGTCATGAACTCCTCGCGCGTCTTCTGGTTCGAGCGGAACGCCCCCAGCATGGCGCTCGTGGTGACGCTGGAGTTCTGCTTCTCGACGCCACGCATGCGCATGCAGAGGTGCTCGGCCTCCATCACCACGCCGACGCCGAGCGGGTCGAGCTCCTCCTGGACCGTGGACGCGATCTGGGTCGTCATGCGCTCCTGGACCTGGAGGCGGCGCGCGAACACCTCGACGAGGCGCGCCAGCTTGCTGATGCCGACGATGCGCTGGTTCGGAATGTAGGCGACGTGCGCCTTGCCGAAGAAGGGCAGAATGTGGTGCTCGCAGAGGGAGAAGAAGTCGATGTCGCGCACCAGGATCATCTCGGAGTACGGTTCGGTGAAGAGCGCGCCGTTGATCACCCGCCTCGGGTCCTGCTCGTACCCCTTCGTCAGGTAGGTGAGCGCCTGGGCCACGCGCGCTGGTGTGCGCTCGAGCCCCTCGCGGTCCGGCTCGGGGTCGATGGCGCGCAGAATGCCCGCGACGTGGGCTTCGAGCTCACTGTGGGACATAGGAGGGCAGTAACGGATGGGGTCGCCTGGGGCAAGGCAGCGCCCGGGCGGCGGCGTCCCATCCCGGTTGGATGCTTGGTTTCAAGATTGCGCTTTGCTTGAGGGTGATACTAGACCAGGCCCTCGGCGCGCAGGTTCTCGAAGATGGCGCGCGTCGCGGGGGACTGGTTCAGGGTGTAGAAGTGGATACCGGGCACGCCGGCGCGGAGGAGCTCGGTGCACTGCCGGGTGCCGTATTCGACACCGAGCGCCAGCCCGGCCTCCGGGTCGTCGCCCGCGCCTTCCAGCCCCTCGGCCAGCGCCGGCGGCACCGCGTTGCCCGAGAGCTGGGTGATGCGCTGGATCTGGCGCGCGTTGGTGATCGGCATGATGCCGGCGATGAGCGGGATCCCGATGCCGGCGCGCCGTGCGCGCTCGACGAACCGGAAATAGAAGGCGTTGTCGTAGAAGAGCTGTGTGATGACGACGTCGAGCCCGGCGTCGACCTTCACCTTCAAGTGCTCGATGCTGCGCGCGAGGTCGCGGCACTCGGGATGGCCCTCGGGATGTCCGCCGCCGATCAGGCACAGGGGGTACCCGCGCTCGCGGATGAAGCGCACCAGGTCAGAGCCGTAGCGGAATCCGTCGGCAGGCGGGACGAAACGCGGATCCTGAGGCCGGTCTCCCCGGATGGTGACCAGGTTCTCGATGCCGCGCGACATCACCAGCTCGCAGTGGCGCGCGATCTCGTCGCGGCTGGCCTCGATGGCGGTGACGTGCACCGCCCCTTCGAGCCCGAGACGCTTGACCCGCTCGACGATCTCCACCGGGGCCTCGCGCGGCCTGCCCCCGGTGCGGGTCACCGACACGAACGCGGGCTCGAGGGGCCGCAGGGTGTCAATGGCGCGCAAGAGCGACGCCTCGCCCTCGGGGGTCCTGGGCGGGAAGAACTCGAACGAGATGAGGGGCCGGCCGCGGCCGAAGAGCTCCTTGATCTGCACGCGGGCCGCTCTAGCGCGACAAGCCCTTCTTCTCCAGCGCCTTCACGCGCTGGTACTTACGGTAGTCGTACCCGGTGGCCATCGCCATCAGCAGCGCCTCCATCCTTCCGTCGCGCTCCCGGCGCAGGATCCGGAGTCGCTCGTAGAACTCGCGGAAGTCCTTGTCGGCGCGAGCGGCTTCGTCCGTGGGGCGAAGGAGGAAGTCGCACAGGCGGGTGACGGTGAACCGGAGCGCGGACAGGCGCAGCTCGTTGGGGAACGCGTCCCACTCCGCCAGCGACAGCGGACGGAGCGACTCGTAGCCCGCGATGAGCGACTCGAAGCACTTCAGATCGTAGCCCTCGCCGTCCACGCAGAGCGCATTCACCGCGGTGGCGAGGTCGAAGATGAACTTGCCCCGGCACGCCGCCTCGAAGTCGAGCATGGCAACCAGCTTGTCGCCCTTCCAGAGGAGCTTGTCGCTGAAGAGATCGCCGTGGATGATACCCTTCGGCAGCTTGTGCTCGAGGTAGTGCTCGAGGTACGCCACCTCGTCGTCGAGCGTGCGGACGATCTTGCGGAAGTAGGACGGCAACCGGTCGCGCACGTCGGCGTAGAGCTGCGCCAGGCGATCGTAGGTGAAGCGGTTCTCGATGCCCTTCTTGTAGCTCTTCCCGATGAGATGCAGGTCGGCGAGCGCGCGACCGACGTTCTCGAGCCGCGGCGCGGTCAAGCGGTCGTGACGGACGACCTGGCCGTCGTGCCAGCGGTAGACCGACACGCACCTACCGCGGCTCTCGCGGTACCAGCGGCCCTTGCGGTCCGCAACGGGCTGGGGACACGGGAAGCCGTGCTTGCGGAGGTACACCAGGAGATCGAGCTCGCGCTTCACGTCGAGTTCGCCCTTCACCGCGTCGATGCGCAGGAGATGGCGGCCGCGCGGGGTCTCGAGGCAGTAGGTGGTGTTCACGCAGCCCGGCGGGATCGCAGAGACGGCTATGAGCTTGGCGAGCCCATAATCTTCCACGATGTCGGCGAGTTCTGTCTTGCTGAGTTCGGTGGACACGGCCATCGGGTCTGATTCTCCTGTCGATTCTGCGGCTAACTCTTTGGAATATCGCCCGAAATGGGCGGGCGAACCCTAACGTCGGCAGCCGCGTAATGTCAAGGAAAATCAATCGGTCGTTCGCTTGAACGACACGCCGCGTCGATCATGTAGAAACCGTGACGCCGATGCGCGGGCACCAGCGTGCCACCGGGCACTCGCTGCACCGGGGCCGGCGTGCCAGGCAGATGCGCCGCCCATGGTGGATCAGGCGGTGGGCGAAGCCGGTCCACTCCTTCGGCGGCAGCAGCGCCTGCAGGTCGCCTTCCACGCCATCGGGATCGCTCTCGAGCGTCAGGCCAAGGCGATTCGCCAGGCGTTTCACGTGGGTATCGACGAAGATGGCCGGCTGGCCGAACGCCGTCCCGAGCACGACGTTGGCGGTCTTGCGGCCGATCCCGGGGAGCGCGGTGAGCGACTCCATGTCATCGGGGACGCGACCTTGGTACTCGCCCGCGACGGCCCGCGCCACCGCCTGGATCGCCCGGGTCTTCTGACGAAAGAATCCAGTCGGCTTGATGCGCGCCTCCACGCGCGCGTGGTCGGCGGCGGCGAGGGCCGACGGCGTGGGCCATTCCGCGAACAGGGCCGGCGTCACGCGATTCACCATCTTGTCGGTGCACTGCGCTGACAGGATCGTGGCGACGACCAGCTCCCAGGGCGAGCGGTAGTCGAGCTCGCACCAGGCATCCGGATACGCCTTGGCCAACGCCCGGGCGATCGCCCGGGCCCGCTGGGCGCGGGCCGCGCGGCTCTCCCGCGCGACGTTCAGCGCCACCGGCGCTGATCCTCGCGTACCGCTTCCACGTACGCCCGTGCCGCGGCGCGGGCATCGTCGGGACTCCAGCCGAGCCGCTGCGCCATCAGCGCGGCCACCTCGTCGGCAGCCGCGGCGCCACCGGCGGGGTCGAACAGTGCCAGCTGGGTGCGCCGGCGCAGCACGTCCTCGAGCGTCATCGCGAGCTCGCCTTCCACCGCGGCCACCACCTCGGCGCGCGGGTCGGGCTGGGCCGGGATGACGGGTGCACCGAGCGCCCGGTCTTTCGCCACCACGCCGAGCACCGCATCGAGACGACCGCCGTAGCGGCCGGCCAGATGATCGATCACATCGCGCGCGACGCCGTGGCCATTGCTCGTTGCCGCCGCCGCGGCCAGCGTCTCGGGCGGTGTGGAACCGCCGGGCAGCGGCAGGTCGGCGGTGCGGGAGCGTCCGATGGGGCGGCCATCGCCGGTCCGGACCAGGCGGTCGACGACGCGATCGACCACCTCGGCCGCGATCAGCCGATACGTGGTGAGCTTGCCGCCGGCGATGGTGATCAGCCCGGAGTGCGCCACGAAGATCTCCTCCTCGCGCGACACATCCGAGGGTGATTCGCTGGCTCCCGCGGGCGGCGCCACCAGCGGACGCAGCCCCGCGAACGCGCTCACCACGTCGTGCGACACGAGGTGCGCCCACGGGAAGTAGTGGTTCACCGTATCGAGGAGGTAGGCGACGTCCTCCGGCTCGACCGTCGGCGGCGCCGCGCCGTCGGGATGGTCGGTGTCGGTGGTCCCCACGAGCGAGCACGCGTCCCATGGGATGACGAACATGACGCGCCCGTCTTGGACCGCATGCAGCACGATCGCCGCCTCGTGCCCGAGGCGAGCGCGCGGCACGATGACGTGCACGCCCTTCGTGGGCCGCAGGCGCGGCGGTGCGGCGGGCTCGTCCATCGCGCTGACCGCGTCCACCCACGGTCCCGCAGCATTGACGACGGCGCGCGCGCAGACGGTCAGCTCGCGGCCGCCGATGCGGTCCGAGAGCCGGGCGCCGACGATGCGGTCGCCGTCCTTCACGAAGCCGACGACGCGCGCGTACGACACGGCCACCGCACCCTCGTCGCGCGCCGAGAGCAGCGTCTCGAGCACGAGACGCGCGTCGTCGGTCCAGCAGTCCCAGTACTCGCCGGCGCCGCGCAGGCCCTCGGTGCGGAGCTGCGGCTCGGCACGATGCGCGGCGGCGGCACCGAGCATGCGATGGCGGCGGACGTTCCAGATGCCCGCGAGCAGATCGTAGGCCCAGAGCCCCGCGTTGAGCTTCCACTTGCTCACCGGCCCGCCGGCGTAGATCGGGTAGATGAAGCGGATCGGCCGCACGAGGTGCGGCGCGAGGCGGCGCAGGCGCTCGCGCTCGCGCGTGGCCTCGAGCACGAGACGCACCTCGCCCTGCTCGAGGTAACGCAGCCCGCCGTGGATCAGCTTCGACGACCGGCTCGACGTTCCGGATGCGAAATCGGACTGCTCGACCAGCGCGACGCGCAGACCGCGCAATGCAGCGTCGCGGGCGATGCCGGCGCCGTTGATACCGCCCCCGATGACCAGGAGGTCGAAGCGCTCGCGCTCGAGGGCGTCCAGCGCGGCGTCTCGCCAGGCAGGACCCTTCACGCCCCGGACCTTACCCGACCCCGCACCGTCTGTCACGGTGCGTCAACGACCCCCTACCCCCCCTATGGGATGCCAAGGACCTTGTGGAGCTGTGGCAGGACGCGGACATCGGGATGGTGGGCGCTGGCCAGGGCGTGTAGGCGCTCGAGGCGCGCGGGTCCGATCTGGAGGGTGGCCCCTTCCGGGGCGGTGAGAGGCGTCAGGAAGAGCGGCGCCGCGGGTCCGGCGGCGGCGGCGAGCCGCGCCCCGTGCTCGACCTCGGCTGCTTCCGTGGTCTCGTCCACCGGCATCTTGATGTACACGTCCCGCCCCGCAGCGACGGCAAGCCGAAGGCAGGCTTCGTGCTCGTCCCACCGGGGTCGCTCGCCGGTATTGCTGGGACACTTGAAGTCGAGGCTCACGATCGAGACGAACGGTAGCACGCGCTCGAGCCGCGCCGGCAGAATGCCGGCGGTCTCGAGCAGGACCGGCAGACCGCCCGCGCGTCCCCCGAGCCAGCTGATCAGGAACTCCACCTGCGCGAGCGGCTCGCCGCCGGTAACCGCCATGGCGTGCAGCGGCGGAGATGACGCCGCGAGCGCAGCCACCTCCGCCTCCAGCGCCTCGACGGTCAGCGGGTTCGGCCGCACGTATGCCCCGTCGACCCCGAAGATCCGGCATTCCGGCACGGGGACCAGGCTGTCGGGCGTGTCGCACCACCGACAGCGCAACGGACAGCCCGCGAAGCGCACGAAGAGCTGGCGGCGGCCGGCATGGACACCCTCGCCCTGGAAGGACACGAACAGCTCGGAGAGGTTGGCGGTGCGCGCCCGCATCGATGGTCGGGAACTAGCACGCAGGGCGGAGGGCAACCACCAGGTCAGCGACGTTCGTCCCCGTCGGCCCGGTGCGCACGAGGTCGCCGCTCGCGGCGAGGAGCGGGTGGCTGTCCGTCGCCGCCAGCGCGGCCTCCGGGTCGAGGCCGCGGCCGCGGGCCCGCTCCACCGTACCGCCGTCGATGCAGGCGCCCGCCGCGTCCGTCGGGCCGTCGACGCCGTCCGTGCCCGCCGCCAGCACCGTCCCCGGTTGGCCCGCGAGCGAGAGCGCCGCGGCCAGCGCCAGGTGCTGCGATCGCCCACCGCGCCCGCGCGCCACGACACGCACCGTGGTCTCGCCGCCGGCCAGGTAGGCCACGGGCCGGTCGCTCGGCAGCGCTGCGAGGCGTGACGCGACCATGCGCCCGGCTTCCGTCGCGTCACCACGCAGGGGCTCGCCCTGGACATACGCCTCGTAGCCGAGCCGGCGCGCCGCTTCGGCGGCTGCCGCCACCGCCGTCTGGTTGCCGGCGAGCACGCGGGCCACGGCGCGCGCCAACGCCGGGTCGCCGGGCTTGACGGTCTCGGCCCGGCGCCCATCCCGCCCGGCCTCGAGATGCTCGCGCACGCGGCGCGGCACGGTCTCCGGGTCGAGCCAGCGATCGAGCACGGCGAGGGCGTCGGCGAAGGTGGTCGGATCGGCGACCGTCGGTCCGGACGCGATGGTGGCGAGGTCATCGCCGAGCACGTCGGAGAGCACCAGCGTCCAGATACCGGCGGCGCCGCGGGCGGCCCGGAGCAGCCCGCCACCCTTCACGCGCGAGCAATGCTTGCGAACGGTGTTGAGGGCCGCGACGTCGGCGCCCGACGCGAGCAACCCGGCGGTCACCGCCTGCTTGTCGGCGAGCGTGAGGTCGCCGGCGGGCGCGACGAGCAGCGCGGAGGCGCCCCCGCTCAGCAAGGCGACCACCAGGACGTCGGCTCCAGCCGCCGCGACGGCGGCGAGGACACGCCGGGTTGCCTCGACCCCGGCCGCGTCCGGCACGGGATGCGCGCCCCCGAGCACCGGGAGTCTCCGCGGCCCCGCCGCGACCGCGCCGTGCGGTACGACGATGGCGCCCCCGCCGGAACGTGCCGCCTCGGCGGCACCGTGCGCCATCGCGAGCGCCGCCTTGCCGGCGGCGACCAGCAGCACCGGGCCACCATGCGAATGCCGCCCGGAGGGCGTGTCGAGCGCGAGCGTGTCCCCGTCCCGCCGCAGCGACTGCGACACCAGTCGCTGCGGGTCCACGGCTGCGATCGCGGCATCGAAACACACACGGGCAGCCTGGCGAAGCGTCGGACCACTCATGGACGCGCGAGTCGACCGTCGCTATACCATCACCCATGCCGCCGGATTACGCCCCAGGCGAGCCCGAGTCCCTGCCCCCTCCGCCGCCGTCCCACGCCGCGGGGTTGGTCGACACCTGGCGCCGCGTCATGACCGACCCGCGCGGCTTCTTCACCGACATGCCGCAGGTGGGGGGCCTGCAGGAGCCACTGGTCTTCCTGGCGGTGGTGGCCGCGGTGAACGCGGTGGGGACGCTGCTGCTCGGCTGGAGCCTGGCCGGCGCCGTCTCGGCCTTCGTGTCGCTGATCGTCGGCGCCTTCGTCGCCGCCGCAGCCCTGACGCTCGTGGCGCAGAATCTCTTCGACGGCCGAGCGGGCTTCGAGCCCATCTTCCGCGTGGTGGCGTACGCCGCCGCCCCCCTGGTGCTCCTGTGGCTGCCCGTGCTGTGGGTCTTCGCCCTGCTCTACTGCTGGTACCTGGAGATCCGCGGCATCGAGCGCGTGAACGACTTCGAGCCCACCCCCGCCGTGCTCACGGTGGCAATCAAGACGGGCGCACTGCT
>JBKPDC010000231.1:0-18180 GCA_046727715.1 Thermodesulfobacteriota bacterium | reverse complement strand
CCTCGAGTCGCTCGAACACAAGGTCGCCGCGCTGATGCCGAGGGACGCAGCATGATGGACGTGCTCTGGATCGGGCTCGGCGGCTTCGCCGGCGCCGTCGCGCGGTACTGGCTCGCCGGCGCGATCGCGGCCCGCGCCGGCGTGACATTCCCTCTCGGGACGTTCGTCATCAACCTGTCGGGGAGCTTCGCCCTCGGCCTGCTGATCGGGCTCCTGGAGGGGCACGCGGCGACGCCCCCGGTGGCGCGCCTCGCCCTCGGAACCGGGTTCCTCGGCGCATACACGACGTTCTCGACGTTCACCTACGAGACCATCCGGCTCGTCGAGGAGGGCAGCATCCTGCTCGCGGCGCTCAACGTCGGCGCGAGCGTCGTGTTGGGGCTCGGTGTGGGAGTCGCCGGGCTGGTGGCCGGAAGGGTCCTGTAGAAGGAGCACCATGCGCGGCAAGCGGATGACGGTCCTTCTCGGCGAGGCCGACCAGTGGCATCATCGGCCGCTGTATCTCGCCATCCTCGAACGTCTGAAGGCCGACGGCTGCGCAGGGGCCACGGTGGTGCGTGGCATCGCCGGGTTCGGCGCACACTCGCAGATCAAGACCTCGCGGCTCCTGGACGTCTCGCTCGACCTGCCGATCGTGATCACCGTGATCGACCTCCCCGACCGCATCGAGCGGTTCGCGAGCGCCGTGGCGGAGATGCTCTCCGCGGGCGTCGTCGTACTGGACGACGTCGACGTCCACTTCTACTCGGCCGCCTTCCGCGGCGGCCTGCCCGACGTCGAGGTCCGGGACGTCATGTCGCGCGCCCCCGAGTTCGTCACGCCGCAGACGCCCCTCGTCGAGGTCGTCCGCCGCCTGCTCGAGCGCGACTACAACGAGCTGCCGGTCGTGGACGAGGACCGCCGGGTGGTCGGCGTGATCGGCGATCACGATCTCCTGGCGCGCGGGCTCCTCAGCGAAAGCGTCCGGCTGCACAAGGTCGCCGGCCCGGAGGCCCTCCAGGACACCTTGCGGGCACTCACCTCGAACGGCGCCGTGGTCCGCGACGTCATGACGGCTCCCGCCGTCACCGTGCCGGAGTCGATGCGCCTGCCAGAGGCCGCGCATCTCATGCACGAACGCCACCGCAAGCGCCTGCCGGTCGTCGATGGCGACGGCCGGCTGGTGGGCGTGCTCGGACGCCTCGACATCCTCACCAGCATCGCGACCGGCTACGCGCGGCGCACGGCGCCGCGCTCCGTCCGGCTGCCCCAGGAGCACCGCACGGTGGGGGAGATCATGGAGCGCGACATCCCGACCGTCGCGCCCACCACGCCCCTGGGTGACGTGATGGAGCACCTGCTCACGTCGACTGCGGAGGAGGTGATCGTGGTGGACGTCGACGGCCGCCCCGTGGGGATCATCACCGACGCCAACGTGCTCGAACGGGCCGACCCGACGGACCGTCCCGGGCTGCTCACCCAGCTGCGCAGCCGGTGGAACCGCGACGCCGAGCGGCAGGTGCGCCGTTCGTACGGCCAGCGCGCGACGGACCTCATGACGGCGCCGGTGGTCACGGTGCGCGACAGCGATCCGGTCATCACCGCACTCACGCTGTCCGCCACGCAGCATCTGAAGCGCCTCCCCGTGGTGGATGTCTCCGGGCGGCTCGTGGGGGTCGTCGCGCGTCCCGCGCTCCTGGCCGCGTCGCTCGACGTCTGAGGCGCCTCACCCCCGATTCCCGTTCAAGCCGGGTTTGGCCTCGAGCGTATTCCCATCGATCCACTTGTACTCCTTGCCGCCGGGCTGGTCGTGACGTGGCCGATCTTCAACGGCTTCCTCACGAACCACGAGGTGGCGGAGGCCCGGCTCCGGCAGGATGCCGTCCGCCACGGGATCGCGGATCTCCGGCAGCGGATCGTGCTCCAGGTGAAGCGCTCGTTTCTCGACTGGCAAGCGTCGCTCGATCGCATTCACCAGGCGGAGGCGGCGCTCACCGCCTCCCGCGTCCAGCTCGACCTGGCCGAGAAGCGCTACGAGACCGGGCTCGGCTCGATCATCGAGCTGACCGATGCCCAGCGGCGCTTCACCGAGGACGGCGCGCAGCAGGTGAAGGCGCTGGCCGGATTCTCGATCGCGAAGGCCGCCGTGGATCGGGACACCGGATGCTGCCTGCCCGACTCCGTGGCCGGTCCTGGCGGGTGATGTCGACGGATCGGACGCAGAGGACGTGGCCCGCACGGTTGGCCCCTTCGTCCCCGCGATTCAGTGCCGGTGGCGGTGATGGTGGCCGGCGAATACGATCAGGGACACAACGCCTTCACCTCCGGCAACCTGTTCTCGGGCAGCGGCCCGGCCGACGAGTTCGGGCTTGGCCCGACGGAGTTCGCAGACTTCGACGCGATGGTGGACGCGATCCAGAACAACAAGAACACGACGCAGCAGGGTGCCGCGTTCTTCGGCCATCTGGACATCCCCACGACTCCGTTCTCGCTGTTCGCGCTGTACCAATGGTTCCTGCCCAACACGAAGGTCGAGCGAAACCCCCTCGACTTCGAGCGCTACGCCCTCGGCGTCGGCTACAGGTACAGCCAATACCTCCGCTTCGCGCTCGATCTGCAAGGTCTGGACTACTACCACCACCAGTTTACCTTCCCGACGTCCGAGGCGAAGCAGTTCGGCCTCAAGTCGGGGGTGAAGGACGCGGTCCCGCAAGGCATCCGCGCCGTGTTCCTGAACCTCGAGTTCAACTACTGACCCGGCCCGGGAGCGGACGATCCTCAGGCGCGACGCAGCCAGGCCAGCGTCGCGCCGAACCCACCGCGGTCCGCGGGCGCATCGCAGAACCGCTCGACGAGCGGGTGGGCGGCCAGGACCTGCTGCACGCGTGTGCGCTGCACGCCCCGACCGCGACCGTGGATCAAGCGCACTTCCCGGAAGCCGGCTGCGTGTGCGGCTTCCAGGTACGACTCCACCACCGACGGGATCTCGCGCGGCGCGAACGCGTGCAGGTCGATCGCGTCCTCGATCGGGACGACCACCGGCTCGTCGTCAGCCACGGCTCTCCGCCTCGGCGAGGAACTCGACGACCGCGGCGGTGAAGGGATCGTTCCGGTCGCCGGCGACCATGTGCCCGGCGCCGGAGACATCGACGTAGCGTGCGTGCGGCACGAGGTCCAGGAAGGCGCGCGCGCCGTCCTCGCTGACGACGTCGCTCAGCCGGCCACGGACGAGCAGCGTGGGCACGCGGATGGCGCGCGCCGCGGCCTCGAGGCGCGCGGGATCCTGCGTGGCGGTCGGCCGGCGCCCGCCGTGCATGAAACGCGGGTCCCAGTGCCAGCGGTAGCGCCCGTCGGCACCGAGGCGCAGGTTCTTGCGGAGTCCGTTCAGGTCGCGTGGGCGCCGGCGGTGCGGCACGTAGCCGGCGACGGCGTCGGCGGCCTCCTCCAGCGTGGCGAACCCGTCCGGGTGTGCAGTCATGAAGCCGATGATGCGCTCCACGCCCGCGGGATCGACGCGCGGCGCGATGTCGACCAGGACGACCGCCGACGCCGGCGGCTCCGCGTGCTCGCCCTGCGCGATCAACGCCGCCAGCCCCCCGAGCGATGCCCCGACCACCGCCGGCTTCGACGTGAGCTGCCGCGCGACGGCGGAGAGGTCGCGCGCGAAGGCGTCCACCGAGTAGTCGGCAGCGGGAGCCCAGCCGCTGTCGCCGTGCCCGCGGAGGTCGAGCGATACCGCGTGCCACCCGTGCGCCGCCAGCGCCGCAGCCGTCCCACCCCAGGCGTGACGGGTCTGCCCACCCCCATGCAGCAGCAGCACCGGCGGAGCCGCCGGGTCGCCGTAGGCGTCGCCGGCCAGGCGCAGCGGTCCGACGTCGAAGGAAACACGGTGCCGATCACGCATCGGACGCCTCGGCGGGCCGCGCGAACACGTCGCCGATCCATGCCCGCAAACGGGCGCGCAGGTGATCGGCGGCCTCCACGAGGAGGTGACCCGTTCCGGGCAGCACTTCCAGCTCGCCCCCTCCGGCCATCGCCTGCACCGCCTGGCTCGCCATCACGGGCAGCAGCTCGTCGCGATCACCGTGCAGGAGGAGCAGCGGCCGGCGCAGCGCCGCGGCGTGCTCGCACCCGGCCGATTGGGTAGAGAGCGTCACGACGCCGGCCACCATCGTCCGCAGCATGCAGCCCGCGTTCAGCGCCACGGCACCGCCGAACGAATGCCCGATGACGACGAACCGTCGCGCCCCGTTGCGGTTCGCCAGGTCGGCCGCCCCCGCGACGTCGAGCACACACGCGGAGAGGTCGTTCGGGCGCCGGTAGCCGACGCGGATGGCGCCCATGCCCTCAGCCGCCAGGGCCTCGCCAAGGTCGTGGTAGAGGCCGTTCGCGGGGCCGAGCAGACCGCCCATGGCGCCGCCGCACATCAGCACCACGCGCGCCGCGCCCGGGTCGCCGTGCCAGAGAAAGGTGAGCAGGCCTTCCAGCGTGAAGCCCTCGATGTGTCGCAGCGCGGGCGTGAGCAGGACGTCCTGCTTCGCCAGCACGCGCAAGCGGTCAAGCGGTCGCTCGGGCGCGAGGGCCTCGGACTCGGAGCGCTCAGGCATGCACGGGCGGTCGGCGGTCGGCCCACGGGCGCGCTGCCTCGAGCTGCGAGGCGACGCGCAACAGCACGTCCTCGCCGTGATATCGCGCGACCAGCTGGACGCCGACGGGGAGCCCGTCGTCCGTCCAGTATAGCGGCAGCGAGATGGCGGGCTGGCCGCTGGCGTTGAAGGGCAGGGTGAAGGCCGCGAAGGCGGTGGCCTTGAACCCCGTCCCGAGCGGGTCGGTCGGATCGGGCCGGAAGGTGCCGAGCGGGGGCGGTGGCGCCGGCAGTGTCGGCGTGAGCAGCAGATCGAAGCCGCTCTCCCACCACGACGCCAGACGACGCGTGTAGCCGTGTAGCCAGTTCATCGACTCGAGCAGCTGCGGTGCCGGACATGCGCGCCCCAGCTCCGCCAGCGCCCAGTTGAGCGGATCGACGTCGTCGGCGGTGACGGGCCGGCCGGTGTAGGTGGCGAGTGTGTCGAGCATCCACGCCGTGTTGGTGGCGTACATCGTCGAGAAGTGACGCGCGACCTCGGGGTCGTCGAGCGCGTCCGGCGACGCGGCATCGACGTGGTGCCCGAGCGACGCCAGCAGCGCCGCCGTGTGCTCGGCCGCCGCGACGGCCTCGGCGTGCGTCGCACCCAAGCCACCCGGCGGCGTGCTACGGACGCCGATGCGCAGCCTGCCCGGCGGCGCGCCCACCTCGTCGCGGAACGGACGCCGGGGCGGTGGCGCGGAGTACGGGTCACCCGGCATGCGACCGGCGACGGCGTCGAGCAGCGCGGCCGTGTCGCGCACGCTGCGCGTCACCACACCCTCGCAGACGAGCCCGCCGATGCAGTCGCCCAGCTCGGGGCCGAACGACGTGCGGCCGCGCGACGGCTTCAACCCGACGAGTCCGCACTCGCTCGCGGGGATGCGGATCGATCCGCCGCCGTCGTTGGCATGCGCCGCCGCGACGAGGCCGGCGGCGACGGAGGCCGCCGATCCACCACTGGACCCGCCGGTGGAGTGGCCGAGGTTCCAGGGGTTGCGCGTCGGGCCATAGGCGTCGGGCTCCGTGGTGGGCAGCGTGCCCAGCTCGGGGGTGTTGGTGCGGCCGAGGATGACGAGGCCTGCCTGCCTGAATTTCGTCGTGAGATACGAATCGTGCGGCGCGCGCATCCCGGCGTCACGCAGCACGCGCGTGCCGAGATGGATCGGGTCGCCCTCGATCATGCAGAGGAAGTCCTTCACCAGGAAGGGCACGCCGGCGAACGGCGCGCTCCCGGGCACGCTCGCCTTCGCCTCCGCGCGGGCGGCGTCGAAGCGCTGGTGGATCACGGCGTTGAGCTGCGGGTTCAGCCGCATGATGCGCGCGATCGCGGCCTCGGTCAGCTCGAGCGGACTCACCTCGCGGTGCCGCAGAAGCTCGGCCTGAGCGGTGGCGTCGAGGCGGGCGAGCGCGTCGTCCATCGGCGGACGCTACGATGCGGCCGGCGTGAAGTCCAGCGCACGATGGTGGGCCGGCGGTCTTGCACCGACGCAGGGATGGGCGTAGCCCGGCCGCATGATCGCCCGCGGCATGAGCCATGTGTCGTTCCCGGTGCGCGACCTCGCCCGCTCGCTCGCCTTCTATCGCGATCTACTCGGGTTCGCCGAGAGGCCGCGTCCCGATCTCGGCGTGCCAGGTGCGTGGCTGCGCGCTGGTGACGCCGAGGTGCATCTCATCGCCGGCGTCGAGGGCCTGCCACTGGGCCAGCCACCCCCGGTGCTCAACCCCGCCGCACAGCACGTCGCCTTCCGCATCGACGACTACCAGGCCGCTGCGGATCGGCTGCGGGCGCACGACCTCCCGGTGCTCGAGGCCGGTCCGGGGACGGGTCAGATGTGGGTGCAGGATCCCGACGGGCACGTGATCGAGCTGATCGCCGGCGCGCGATGATCGAGCCCGATCGGCCGCTCGGCCCGCACGTCACGCTCCTCGCGAGCCCGCGCGGCGGCAAGTACCCCGAGGGCCGTCCGTTGCTCGTCGCAGGTCGCGAGGAGACGGTCGTCATCGATCCGTCACTCGCGCTCGTCGGGCGGCCGGGCGGCGTACCCGCCGCCGATCGCGTGCTCAACAGTCACTGTCACGAGGACCACGTCGCCGGGAACCATCGCTATCCCGCCGCGTCCTGGCACCTGCCGGAGGCCGATCTGCCGGGCATCGTGTCCCTCGCGGGGTTGATGGCGATCTACGGGTTCGACGGCCCGGCGGGTTCGGACTGGGCGCGCGTCGTCGTCGAGCAATTCCATTACACCCCGCGCGCCGACGCGTCGCCCATCGCCGACGGCGACGTCTTCGACCTGGGTGGCGTCCGCATCCGCGCCATTCACGCCCCGGGACACACGCGCGGCCACACGATCTTCCACGTCGCGCCCGACGACGTGCTCTACCTTGGCGACATCGACCTCTCGAGCTTCGGTCCGTACTACGGGGACGCCTGGTCGTCGCTCGAGGACTTCGAGCGCACGCTGGCGATGGTGCGGGAGCTGCCCGCACGCCACTACGCCACGTTCCATCACATCGGCGTGCTCGACGGGCGCGCCGCGTTCGTCGAGCGGCTCGACCGGTTCTCGGCGGTGATCGCGCGGCGTGAGGCGGCGCTGCTCGACTTTCTGGCCGCGCCCCGCAGCCTCGACGACATCGCCGCGCACCGCTTCGTCTACCGGCCGGGCGATGCGGTGGCGTATGCGGGTTTCGTCGAGCGGCGCAGCATGGGCCAGCACCTCGTGCGGCTCGTGGCTGCCGGCCGGGTCGAGGAGACGGAGCCAGGAACGTTCCGACGCCTCGCGGCCTGAAGGCCCGGCGGCGGGCGGCGCGTCCCCACGCTGCCTACCCGCCGCCGGGGAGCGCCTCACGGCGTCACGCAGCCGCCGGGCGCGCGAATCAGGAGCACGAGGAGGCCGGACCTGGACATGTACAAGGACTCCTTTTCGACTGGAGGAGGAGTCGGAAAGTCGATTACGTATTACCGCACGCGTGGCCGTTCTGAAAGGAGAAGAGATCGCGGGTGGAAGGTGATCGACATTTGCCCTAAGAATCACGTGTTGAAGCCGCGAACGGGCAGGGTGGGCTGGTGCCCTGTGCTGGCAGCGTCGCTCGCACTCGCGCTGCTTGCGGGTGTTGGGTGGCCCGCTTGCGCAAACGACGGATTCACCCCCGCCGCGCCCGGGCCAGCCGGCAATCCGCCGGACGACGAGCTTACGGCAGTGCCCGAGGTCTGGGACCCAGGCGAGCCCGTCAATCGCCGGATGCTCGGGTTCAATCTGTTGGCCGACCGCTATTTCGTCGATCCTCTCACACGCGCCTACGCCTTCGTCGTTCCGAATCCCGCGCGACGCGCGGTGCGGCGCTTTCTGCTCAACCTCGAGTCGCCGGCCCTCTTCGCCAACGACGTCCTGCAGCTGGCGCCGGTGGACGCAACCGTCACGCTGACGCGCTTCGCCGTCAACACGACGGTGGGCCTGGCGGGACTCTTCGATCCCGCCGAGAAGCTCGGACTCGAGCGGCACCACACCGACTTCGGGCAGACGATGGCCCTCTATGGCGTTCCGAGCGGGCCCTACGCCGTGCTGCCGATCCTCGGTCCGACGACCGTGCGGGACGGGTCGGGCTACGTGGTCGACTTCCTCTTCCAGCCCACCACGTACTTCCTGCCCGGTATCACACTCGTGATCTACTCCTCGATTCACCAGGGCAGCGCGGGTCTGGCCGCGCGCGAGGCGCACGCGAATCAGCTGCACGCGCTCGAGGCGTCGTCGGTCGATTTCTACGCTGCGCTGCGCAGCGCGTACTATCAGGACCGCACGGCGGCCATCGCGGAACGCAGCGATCGCGGGCCGCGCGCCATCGCGCGGCTCCTAGGGGCGGTCTCGCTTGATACGGCCGGCGGCGAGGTCGGCGATCTTGCCGCGCAGGACCGTCATCAGCGCGTCGAGGCCCTTGCGCTCGAGGACTGATGCGAAGTCCGATCGCCGCAGCGCGAGCTCGCTGACGGTCCCCTTGAGATACACGTCGATGATCCGCCACCCCCCGGCGGTCTTCTGCAGACGGTAGGTGAGCTCCGTGTCCTCGGCCCCCGGCGTGACCACCTTCGTCTTCACCAGCTTCGTCTCCTCGACGCTCGGCTCCTCGCCGAGGATGTCGAACCGCTGCCCCGTGAAGCGATCGAAGTTCGCCGCGTAGTTGGCGATCGTGAACTCGGCGAACAGCTGGCGCCAGCGGTCCTGGTTGGCGGCGCTCTGCTCCTTCCAGTGCTGCCCGAGCGCCTTCTCGGCCATGAAGCCCAGATCGAAGGTCTGGCGCATCACGGGCTCGAGTCGCTTGAAGCGCCCGGCGTAGCCGAGCGACGGGCCGTCCTTCAGCGTGGCGAGGAGCACGTCGTCGAGTCGCTGCACGACCGCCGTCGGGGTCGCATCGTCCGCCTGCACCGCCGCTCCCAACGCGAGGGCGCTCGCTACGATGACACCGCATCTCCAGACCATCACCGGACCTCCCGCGGCGTCGAGGCTCGCGCCTGCCGCTCCGTCGACCGCGGGACGCTTAGCACAGCGGCCCTTCGGGGACGAGCCGCCGGCGTCCCGGCGGATCACCCGGCGCGGGAGGCCGCCAGCGCGAGCACGTCGCGGTAGCCGCGCGCCACGCAGGCGTCGGCGAGGACGCCGCGGTCGCGCAGGAGGCGGTGCATGCGCGGCAGGTTGTAGTGCGGCACGGCCATCAGGAGGTGATGCTCGAGGTGGAAGTTGACGTAGTTCGGGGCGATCAGCAGTCGCTCCCACCAGCGCGCGAGCGTGGTGCGGGTGTTGTTGAGCTCACTCGACGGGTCCGGGATCATCGCGTGCTCGGCGATCGAGCGGATGCGCATCACGAGGCTGTACGTGGTGAGCCAGGCGCCCACCCAGAGGAGATAGAGGGCGGGAAACCCGGCCAGCGTGAGGATCGCGAGCAGCGTCACGTTGGTGACGACCACGCCATGCAGCGCCTCGATGCCGGCGTCGAAGTTGCGCCGCACCCGGCCCCGGGAGCGCCCCAGGTCGCGCGCAAGGGTGGCGCGGAAGCGCTTCCAGCCCGTCTGGCCGGAGAGGTCGCGCCAGATCTTGCGCCGCAGGCTGGCACGGCTGATCGGGAAGGGGTTGGCCAGCCCGAGGTCCGGGTCGTCCGCCGTCCAGGTCTTCGCGTGGTGCTCGAGGTGATAGGGACGGTAGGGGCGCAGGTCGCTCCAGACGGGGTATGCACACAGCCAGTTGCCGACCCAGTCGTTCAGCCGGCGGTTTCGGAGCAAGGTCCGGTGTGCCGCCTCGTGCATCAAGATGGCGAGTCCGAGCTGGCGGGCGCCGATCACGAACAGTGCGACCACCACCGTCAGCGGATTCGGCCACCACGCGACGAGGGCGAAGGCCGCGGCGACGAGCCCCCAGTTGGCGACGATCGAGAGCCAGCTCTTCCAGTCGCGGAGCTCGAGCAGGGCGCGCACGTCGTCGCGCGACAGCGCCTCGTGCCACGGCGGCGGAAGGGATTCCATCACCAGCGTCCTCCCATCGCGGCCGGCAACCGCAGGTCGGCGGGGGCGGTCGGGTGGCGCACGACCCCGAAGCGTTCGAGGAAGCGCGCCCAGCATGCGCGCCCGATCCGGTCATAGCGCCGCATCGTCTCCAGGAGCCGGGCCCGCTCCACCGATGGCACCAGTTCGTCGGGCAGCAGCGGGTCGAGCACGAGCTGGCGGATGGCTCGCCCGCCCAGCTCGAACGACTCGACCATGGCCCGCGCCTCGGGCAGCGCGGCCAGCCGGCGCTCGCTGCGCTCGAGTGCGCTTCGGGTCGTCCGATAGCCGGCCACCAGCCGGGTCACGGGCCACAGCCGCCGCGCCGCGAGATCGGCCGCGGGGTCGAGACCGTGCAGCCCGAAGACCGGCGTCTCGGCGGTGAGCCCCAGCGCCCGGAGACGCTCGCGTACCCCCGCCACGCCGTCCGCGAGGTTGTCCGGCCGGAGTACCAGCCCCGCGTGCAGCTCGCGGAACCCGAGCCAGTCGAGCGCCCGCCGCTGCCGGCGCAGCCGGCTGCGGGTGGCCCCGCGCAGCCCGGCCGTGTGGACGCCGATCCAGCTGCCGTCCCACGGTCGCGACCGGGCGTCGAGGTCGCGCCACGAGACGACCTGGCGCGACACCGCCTGCGCCTGCGGGCCGAGCCGATAGGCGCCTCGCTCGTCGCGCTCGATGAGCCCGTCGGCGAGCAGACGGGCCAGGGCGACACGGACCGCGTTCTCGCGGATGGCGAAGAGTGCGCCCGCCGCCACCAGCGCCCGCACCGGCATCGCGCCGCGCGGGAGCGTCGAGAGCAGGTCGAGGACGAGATGTCGGGCCGTGAGGGCCGCCACGACCCTTCATTACGCGCTGAGACCCGACTGAGTCAAGAGGTGTAATGTCAGGGCTGGGGCGCCCGGCCGGCGGCGCCGCCGCGCAGGGCGGCGGCTGCCTCGGCCAGGCAGCGCTCGGTCGTGGGCCAGTCGATGCAGGCGTCCGTGATCGAGACGCCGTACGCGAGCTCGGAAGGAGCGCCCGCGAGCGGCTGGTTCCCCGCGCCCAGGTTGCTCTCGAGCATGAAACCCATGATCGCCGAGCCGCCCGCGCGCACCTGCCGGATCACGTCCGCGAGCACCTCGGGCTGCTTCGTGTAGTCCTTTCCCGTCTGCGCGTGGCTGCAGTCCACCATCACCCGCGACGGAAGACCGGCCCTGCAGAGAAGCTCCTCGCACGCGCGCAGGCTCTGGGCGTCGTAGTTGGGCGTGCGGCCGCCGCGCAGGATCACGTGCCCGTCCGGGTTGCCGATGGTGTGAATCACGGACGATGCGCCGTCGGCGTCGATGCCGAGGAACGTGTGCGGGTGGCGCGCAGACTCCATCGCATTGACCGCGACGGTGAGGTTGCCGTCGGTCGAGTTCTTGAAGCCGACAGGCATGGAGAGCCCGCTCGCCATCTCACGGTGTGTCTGGCTCTCCGTGGTCCGTGCTCCCACCGCGCTCCAGCTGATCAGGTCGGTGACGTACTGGGGCACGATCGGGTCGAGCAGCTCGGTGCCGGCCGGCAAGCCGAGGCGCGTGACGTCGAGCAACAGTCGACGGGCGAGGCGCAGGCCGAGCTGCATGTCGTTCGTGCCGTTGAGATGCGGGTCGTTGATGAGGCCCTTCCAGCCAATGGTGGTCCGCGGTTTCTCGAAGTAGACGCGCATCACGACGAAGAGGGTGTCGGAGACGCGGCGGGCCAGGTCGGCGAGGCGCCTCGCGTAGTCGAGGGCAGCGTCCGGGTCGTGGATGGAGCATGGCCCCACGACCGCGATCAGCCGCGGGTCGCGCGCCGTCAGGATGGCGCGGATACTCTCCCGCGCCCGCACCACGACCGCGTAGTCGTCATCGGTAGCGGGCAGGTCTGCCCGCAGCCGGCTCGGCGGGGTCAGGGGCTCCACACGGGCGACGCGGATGTTCTGGGTCTTCAGCACGGGTCGACTGTAGGTCGAGCGCCGGGCGAGCGCCACCCGTCCCCGATACTCACGACGACGACTTCACCCCGCTCGTCGAGCTCTCAGGAGGTCGAGAGTGATCGACCATCAGAAACGTGGCGCGCCCGACGCTCACGACTGCGTGACAGCGGGGGCACTCCGGGTTCATCGTGCTGCCGCTGACACCCTCGAGATAGGACAGCGGCGCGTTGCAGTGCGGACAGGGGGCGAACCGTGCGTGTGCCATCTGATCTGCTCCTTCACCGCACGGGCGCCGGCGCCCGCCGCGGGGTCTTGGCTGGGGAGGGCTTGGTGCGAACGCTGGAGGAAGGTGGCTGTGGAACCTGCCGCTCCCGCGGTGGCGGGACGGCCTCGAGGTTCGATGCGCTCACCCATCCCTCCATGCCGCCTGCGGTCGTTCGCACCCGGTAGAGGGCGCCGGCTGTCCGACGCGGCCGCCAGGCGGTGATCTCCACTTCGACACCCTCCGCCAGGGTGGCCGCGTCGTCCTCCCCGATGAAGGATACGCGACCGAGGCCCTCGCCGTGACTCCGCACGATTGCACGCCCGCCCACCGCGAGGACGACCTCCTTCGACGGGCGAGACGGCTCGCGGGAGAACCGGCGAGACGTGAAACTGGATGGAACGGCCACTGAGACCTCCGGGCAGCGGCCTTGAATCAGGCGCCTACCGCACAGAGGCCTTTCTATGAGGTGGTGAGGCTGCGCCGGCTTCCGCGACCGCGCCGCGGCTACCGTGCAACCCGGGCCTCACAGTACGCGCGGTCACCCCGACCGTCAAACTCAGCACGCCGGGCGGGGGCACGGCCTGTGGCTGCGCGGCGCGCGGCCACGAGGCCCATCATCGCGGGCACGTCAGGGGATGACGCCGGCTTCCTTGAGCGTGCCGATGCGCTCCCAGTCGTAGCCCAGCTCGAGCAGCACCTCCTCGGTGTGCTGGCCGCACTCCGGCGACGCGCCGGCGGGCGCCCAGCACGTGTCCGAGAAGTCGACGGGCGTCGCCACCATGCGCGCCGTGCCGCCCTCGGCAACCGGGACGTCCACCCAGGCGCCCGCCGCCTCGGCCTGCGGGTCGGCGATGACCTCGGTGGTATTCTGGACGGGCGCCCACCACATCCCGGCGCGGTCGAGCGCCTCGCCCCACTCCGCGAGCGTGCGGGTGGCGAAGATCTCGTCGAGCAGCGGGATCAGCTCGGTCACGTTCTCGCGCCGGGCCCGCATCGTGGCGAACCGCGAGTCGCAGAGCCATTCCGGGCGGTCGATGGCGCGCACCAGGTCGGGCCAGTGGCGCTGGCCCTGCAGCCCGAGGAGCCAGAACCAGCGCTCGTCCTTGGCGCGGTAGGCGCTGATCACCGGGTTCGGCGTCCAGGCGCGCGTCATGGGCGCCGCATCGATGCCGAGGCGGAGCGCGGCGTTCGTGTCCCACCCGAGGACGTAGATCCCGACGCGCAGTAGCGACGTGCTCACGAGCTGGCCGCGTCCCGTGCGCTCCCGCGCCAGCAGCGCGGCCGAGATGCCGCCGGCCAGCGTCATGCCGGCCGTGTGGTCACCCATGGCGCCGCGCTGGAAGGGCGGGTCTCCGCCGGGCGGGGTGAGTGCGGCGGCGATGCCCGACCGCGACCAGAATGCGCCGATGTCGTACGAGGGCCTGTCCGCGTCGGGACCACGCTCGCCGTACCCAGTGACCAGTCCGTAGACCAGCCGGGGGTTCCGCGCCGACAGCCCGGCCCAATCGAGCTCGAGCCGCGCCAGCGCGGCCGGTCGCATGTTCGTGACGAGCACGTCGGCGCGCGCGACCAGCGCGTGCGCGATCCCCCTGCCCTCGGCGGTGGTGAGGTTCAGCACGACGCTGCGCTTGCCGCGGTTGTCCAGCTCGAAGGGCGGATTCGCCGGGAGTTCGGCGCCGGCGGCTGTGAGGTAGAGACCGCGGAACGGGTCGCCGTCGGGCGGCTCGATCTTCACCACTTCTGCGCCCCAGTCGGCCAGCACGGCCCCGGCGGAGGGGCCGGCCACCCAGAGTCCCAGGTCGACGACACGGATCCCGGTCAACGGTCCCGACATGACGCTCCTCTCACGGCGCGACCGGCCCCGTGTCGCGCAGGAAGAACTTGCCGCTCGAGCGCGCGAGCCGCACGCCCTCGTGCTGGATCTCCGCCTCCACCACCCAGTAGCGGGCGTGCGTGCGGTCGGTGATGGTCGCACTCAGGTCGAGGGGCGTCTCCACCGGGCAGGGACGCTCGTAGCGCACGGCGAGTTCCCCCGTCGTCACCCAGCGATCGGCGACGAGGTGGACGGCGGCGCACGACACCTCGTCGAGGATCGTCGCGACGATACCGCCGTGCGCGACCCCCGGCGCGCCGTGAAACCGGTCGGCGATCACGTGCCGCGCGACGACGCGCTCGCCCAGGCGCCGGAAGCGGAGCTGGAGACCCGCGGGGTTCGCGGGTGAGCAGCCGAAGCAGCCGCCGTCCTCGGCAAAGGTGAGCTCGACGTCTTCCGCGGCTGGCACGTGCGGAAGCCTATGCCCCGGAGTCCCGGCGCGAGGCAACCCCGCCGAGCCCGAGGTCCTCCGGTCGCAGCCCCACGAGCGACTCGAGCACCACGTCGGCGGTGGCGATGCGGCCGCGGCCAAGGGCGGGGTCGGGGACGGCGACCACCTGCATGCCCGCGGCACGGGCGGCCTCGACGCCCGCCGGGGCGTCCTCGACCGCGACGCACCGCTCCGGCGCAACCCCGAGGTCGCGGGCGGCCAGGAGGTAGATGTCCGGCGCCGGCTTGCCGCGCGCGATGCGCGGGTCGTCGCCGGTGACGATGACGTCGAAGTCCGCGAACCAGGCGCGGTGGCGCGTGGTCTTCAAATCGTAGACGGGTCGTGCGCAGCTGGTCGCCACCGCCACCGGGACGCCGCCGGCGCGCAGCACGGCGGTGAGCTCGCGCGCTCCCGGCATCGGCTGCGCCGTCGGCATCAGGGTTTCGAACAACGCTTCGCGCTCGCGGAGGTAGTCCTCGGGCCCGATGGGGAGCCCGAGGGTCTCCACGAGATAGCGCGCCGAGTCGCGCGCCGGACGGCCGATCATGTTGCCCTTCACCGACCAGTCGAAGGTCTTCCCGAAGCGGCCGACGATCTGCTGCGTGGCCTCGGTGTAGAGGCGTTCCGTGTCGAGGAGGACGCCGTCCATATCGAAGACGACGGCGACGACGGGATGCGCGAGGAGCACTCAGCGTCCCGTCCACACCGGCCGCCGCTTCTCGACGAATGCGCGCTGCGCCTCGCGGGCGTCGTCGGTGCGGCGCAGCGGGCGGCCGAGCTCCTCCTGCCGGCGGTAGGCGTCGCCCAGGGGCAGCGGCAGCAGCTCGCGCACGCCGCGCCACGTCGCCCGCACGGCCAGCGGCGCGTTCGCGGCGATCGCGTCGGCGGTGTCGAGCGCGGTCGGCATCAGATCCTCGGGCAACACGATGGCGTTCAGCAGCCCGATCTCGCGCGCACGCTCGGCGTCGATCGGGCGGGCGGCGAGGAGCAGCGCCTGCGCGTGCACCCAGGGGATCTGGCGCGGCAGGAGCACCGTCGCGTGACCGGTGGGGTAGAGCCCGAGCGCCACCTCCTCGAGCGCGAACGTCGCCTGCGGCACCGCGAACCGGACGTCGGACGCGAGCATCAGGTCGAAACCGCCGGCGCGCGCGTGGCCGTTGATCGCGCACACGAGCGGCACGCCGAGCTCGAAGCCGACCAGCGTGGCCGTCGCGATCTCGCGCAGCGCGGCGAACGTCTCGTCGTCGAGGTGCTCGCCGCGCGCCAGGCGCTGCGACGCCGGAATGGTCGTCTTCATGTCCATCCCGGCGCAGAACACCCGCTCGCCCGCGCCCGTGAGCACGGCGCAACGGATCGCGGGATCGGCGGCGATCCCGCGCCACGCCTCGGCGAGGCCACGCAGCGTCGGGGGATCGAGCGCATTGGCCGCCTCGGGGCGGTCGATCGTCACCACCGCCACGTGGGGATGGTCGGCGGGCAGCTCCAGGCGGAGGCTCATGCCCGCCGGGTTCCCCACGTGTTCCAGTGCAGGAGCTCCGCGGCAGAGATGCGCTTGGCGGGCTTGAAGGCGTTGCCGGTGTAGTGCGCCACCGGGAAGAGCGCCGCCTGCGTCACGCTGTCCGGGATGCCGAGGATCTTCGCCACGTCCTGCTCGTACAACAGGTGGAGCGTGGTCCACGCCGTCGCGAGCCGGCGCGCACGCAGGGCCAGCATGAACGACCACGCCGCCGGGAGGATGGAGCCGTAGAGCGAAGCCTGCGCCAACGCTCCAGCCTGCTCGACGCGTCCCTCGATGCACGGGATGACGAAGACCGGCGCCTCGTGCATGTGCGCGGCCAGGTACGACGCGGAGTCGATCACGCGCGGGAGCTGCCGCGCGCGCAGGTCGTCCTCGGGGTACGTCGGTCGCAGGGCGGGGTTGGCGGCGTAGAGCTCGAAGCCCTTCTTGTAGAGGTCGGCGATCGCCTTGCGCTTGGCGGCGTCGGTGACGACGACGAAGTGCCAGCCTTGCGCGTTCGAGCCCGTCGGCGCCTGCATGGCGATCCCGATGCAGCGCGTGATCACGCCCGGGTCCACCGGCTTCGAGAAGTCGAGACGCTTGCGCACCGAGCGCGTGGTGGTGAGGAGCTCGTCGGCGGTGGCCAGGTCCATGCGTGTCCTCCGTCAAGTCAGGCGTGCGCCTCGGCACGCAGGGTTTCGATCTCCGCGGCGTGCTTGGGCACGGCCGCGGACAGCACCTCGACGCCGGTCGCCGTGACCAGCACGTCGTCCTCGATCCGGATCCCGACGCCGCGGAACGCCGACGGGACATCCTCGGCGTCGGCCGGCACGTAGAGCCCGGGCTCGACGGTGAACACCATGCCCGGCTCGAGCGCGCGCGGGGTGTCGCCGAGCTTGTAGAGCCCGACGTCGTGCACGTCGCGCCCGAGCCAGTGGCTGGTGCGGTGCATGAAGAAGCGCTTGTGCTTCTCCTCCTTCACCACCTCGTCCACCGACCCCTGGAGCAGCCCGAGCCCGATCAGGGCTTCGGCGAGCACGCGGACGGCGGTGGCATGGAGAGCGTCCAGCGTCGCACCCGGTCGCGCGACGCCGATGGCGGCCAGCTGCGCGGCGAGGACGGCGTCGTAGAGATCGCGCTGCGGCGGCGTGAAGCGGCGCCCGGTAGGGAACGTGCGCGTGATGTCGGCGCAGTACCCGGCGCGCTCGGAGCCGGCGTCGATGAGGAGCAGCTCGTCGGCGCCGATCGGCTGGTCGTTGGCGGTGTAGTGCAGGATCGTCGCGTTGGCGCCGCTCGCGACGATGGACGGGTAGGCCGGCGCGGAGGCGCCACGGCGGCGGAAGATGCCGTCGATCAAGGCCTCGATCTCGTACTCGTGCATGCCGGGCCGCGTCGTGCGCATCGCCTCCTGGTGCGCCTCGGCCGCGATCGCGATCGTTTCGCGCATGCGTGCGATCTCCGCCGGCTCCTTCCGCAGCCGCAGCTCGTGCAGGATCTCCCCCGCATCGCGCACGACGGCGGGACCGAAGCCGGTGCGCGCTCGCTGCGCGTGGGCCCAGCGCACAACGGCCCACAGCCGTCGCGACCAGACGTCGTCGCGACCGAGGGGCAGGAACACCTGGGTCGCCTTACTGAGCCAGGTCGGCAGCTGCTTCTCGAGCTCGTCGAGCGGGTGCGCGACATCGGCGCCGTACTCCGCGACCGCGCCCTCGACGCCGGCACGCGGGCCCACCCAGACGGCCTGCTCCGGATCGCGCGGCCGGACGAAGAGCGCGAACGGCTTCTCGGCGCCGGGAGCCAGCACGGCCACGGCATCCGGCTCCGGAAAGCCGGTCACGTAGCCGAAGTCGCTGTCCTGGCGGAAGGGGTAGTGCGTGTCGCCGGAGCGGAGATGCTCGCTGGCGGCGGGCAGCAGCATGACGCTCCCCTCGCCCATGGCCGCGAGGATGCGGGCCCGCCGGGCGGCGCAGAGCGCACGGTCGTCGTCGGAGAGGGTCATCCCGCTCTCCTCTAACACGGGCCGCGGCTCATGCCACGCGTCCCCGCAG
>JBKPDC010000230.1:0-5694 GCA_046727715.1 Thermodesulfobacteriota bacterium | reverse complement strand
CAACAGCACCGGCCACAGGGCGCGCGGGCGGGCCAGCCGCAGGAGCGCGGCGCCCAGGGCGAGAGCGCCCAGCAGGGCGGCAACCGCCCCTACCCGGCGGCGCCAGGTGGGCGCACCCCGCCATGGGTCACCGGAGTCGCCGCGGTTCCCTCCGGCGGCGTGGCCGCGGTCGAGATCGCCGCGCCCGTCTGCCTCGACCAGATGCAGCAGCTTGCGGGCAGGGTTCTGCTGCGCGGTGCGGAAACCACCGACCCGCTCGTCGACGTGCCAGACGAGGAGCCCCTCGCCCGGCAGCTTCGCATCCGCGCCTTCGCGCAGCCGGTTCTCGAGCAGATAGTATTCCTGCTGGTTGCCTGGAGTGACGGGGATGCGGATGGCGCGCGGCGCACGCGTCACGGCCGGCAGGCTGACCTGGGGGGTCGTGTGGTCGACGGTCTCTACGTCGATCCAGCCGAGCTTCGCCTTCGACCACGCCTCCGGATGCGGCGGCCGGTCGCCGCGGCCGAGCCAGGTCCCCTGCCCCATGAGACCCCAGACCCCGATGCCCTCGTGCGCCGCGCTCCCGGGCGCATACAGCTCGGGCAGTCCGAGAAGGTGACCGAACTCGTGAGAGAGGACGCCGAAGGGGCTGAAGGGCGGCACCTCCTCCTCCGCGATCACGCAGGCGTCCTGCATGCGGCCGATCGAAGGCTCCAGGCCGGCGTAGTTCGACCAAGGGTCGGTCGGGTCCCCTCCCTCGACGTGCGATTCGCGCCCCGGCCCGGCGAAGAACACGATCAGGCCCTCTGCTTCCTCGAGGGCGCGGACGTCGGCGGGATCGGTCGCGGCCGCGGTGAAGGCCAGGGCGGCGTCACGCGCCAGCGTCGCGGGGCGCTGCACGTAGCGGGCGCGGGGCTGCGGCAGCGTGACGACGGGGCCGCCGATGTGCGGCACGATGCGGAGCCGCCCGGCCGAGACCTCCGTGTAGTACGCCACGAGTCGCTCGATCAGCCCGGTGAAGTACGCCCGGTCGTGCGCCAGCGGGCGGTCGGGGAAGGCGGCCACGACCACCAGCACCGGCAGGTCGCCACGCGTCGTCACGGCGTCCGCGGCGGACGACACGCAGCACAGCAGCAGCACGGCCAGCGCGGTTGCGCGCGCGCTCAACCCGCGACCGACGTTGACAGCCCAGGGGGCGTCTGTGAGAATCCGCGCCCGTTTGCCCACATCCGGACCAGGAGGAACCACGATGCGGATACTCGGCTGTTCAGCCTCGCTCGGCATGCTCGTCACCCTGGCCCTCGCAGGCTGCGGCGGCGGGGCCCCGACGGGTGAGACACCCAAGCCGACGACGACCACGGCCGCACCCGCCCCCGCCCCTCAGGCTCCCGCCGCGCCGCCCACCGCGGCCCCCGGCGCGAAGGCCGACGAGGACGAGAATCTCGCTGCTCCGCTGCTGGCGTGGGCCGATTCGGACACCGACGAGGGCAAGGCGCCCCTCACCATCCAGTTCAAGGCCGACATCGAGGGGGGTACCCCGCCGCTGAGCTACGTCTGGAAGTTCGGCGACGGCACCCCGGATTCCACCGAGGCGAATCCCAAGCACACCTACCAGAAAGCCGGGAAGTACCGTGCCGACCTCGAGGTGAAGGACTCCGCGGGCGATTCCGACTCCGACTACCTGGAGATCGACGTCCAGTAGCGCTGCCGGGGGGGCGCTCACGGTGTGAGCGTCCCCACCACGTCCGTCAGGGCGGCCACCCCGTGACGGGCGCACCACGCCGCCATCTCCGTCGCGACGCGCACCGGCGCGCGCGGATCGTAGAAGGTGGCGGTCCCGACCTGCACCGCGCGCGCGCCGCAGCACAGGAACTCGAGCGCATCCTCGCCGCTGCGGATGCCGCCGATCCCCACCACGGGGATGCGCACGCTCCGCGCCAGAGCCCACACCATCGCCAGGGCGACCGGCTTGATCGCCGGCCCCGACAGCCCGCCGGTCACGCTCCGGAGCCGCGGCCGGCGCGTGGCGACGTCGACGGCGAGCCCGCGCAGCGTGTTGATGGCGCAGAGGGCGTCGGCGCCCTCCCCCTCCACCGCGCGTCCCACCGCCGTGATGTCGGTCACGTTGGGTGACAGCTTGACCCACAGCGGCAGGCGCACGCGACGGCGCACGACGCGGACGATCGCCGCCAGCATGGCGGGATCGGACGCCATGATGCCGCCCCACTCGGGGCGGTTCGGGCTCGCGGCGTTGAGCTCGAGCGCGACCAGTCCTGGCGCGCCGTCCAGCCGGGCCGCACACTCGGCGAACTCCTCCGGCCTGTCGCCCCAGAAGTTCGCCACCACGCGGGCACCGAGTCGGGCCAGCCGGGGAAGCCGATCGCGCAGGAACGCCTCGACACCGACGTTCTGGAGCCCGATGGCGTTCAGCATCCCGGCCGGCGTCTCCACGAGCCGCGGCGGCGGCTTCCCCGCGCAGGCCGCGAGAGACAGGCCCTTCACCGCGATCGCGCCCACGGCCGCCAGGTCGACCAGACCCGCGAACTCGAGCCCGTAGCCGAACGTGCCCGAGGCCGCGATCACGGCGTTCGGCAGGGCCACCGCGCCGATCGTGACACGCGTGTCGACCGCTCCAGTCACGCGCCGTCCAGCCGCAGCTCCATCACGATGGCGTCCTGACCCGGGCCGTAGTAGCCGCGTCGCACGCCGAGGTCGCGGAACCCGAGACGCCGGTAGAGGCGCCGCGCCGCGAGGTTGCCGGCGCGTACCTCGAGGAACATGGTCCGCGCCCGGGTGCTCCGCGCCTCGCCGATCACGGCCTCGACGAGCATGCGGCCGATGCCCCCGCCGCGCCGCCCCGGATGCACGGCCACGTTCAGCAGATGGACCTCGTCGGTGACGCGCCAGCGACACGAATATCCGACGAGCTGCGACCGCACCTGGGTCTCCTCCATCGCCACCGTGAGGCGGGCGAAGGGGGTGGCGAGCTCCTTCTCGAAGAAGGCACGCGACCACGGCTGCGAGAAGGCGCGTCGTTCGATCGCCAGCACCGCGGGCAGGTCCTCGCGGCGCATCGCCCGCAGGACAACCGCGCTCAGGCCGCTCCACCCACCTTCGGGAGCACGACGTCGAGGGTCTTGTCCCGGTAGCGGTGCCGGAAGCCCGTCACGGGCTCTGCGAGCGGCACACGGGTGGTGAACTCGGATGGGAACGCCGGCGCCGCGCCCGTGATGCGACGGACCTGGGGGTCGACGACGCGTGCGTGAACCACGAACGTCCCGTTCTCGAGGGCGAGGTCGTAGTCGTAGTCGGGCATGTGCAGCGGCAGCCCGAGCGTCGCACCGAGCGACGAGGGTGGCACCTGACGCGGGAACTCGAGCTGGAAGAGGTAGGCGTCGTCGCGGTCCTGCAGCCGGAAGACCTCGCCGTACCGCCGTGCACGCTCGAGCTTGTCATCGAAATGCTCCGAGCCACCATGGAAACCGTCGAATCCGACCCCGCTGCGCGTCCCGCGCCGGCCGGCCAGCGCCGTCACCACCGCGCCCAGGGGAAGCAGCAGCGGGCCGTAGAAGGCGCCACGCAGCGGCGTGTCGGCGAGGGGACGACCATGGAGGAAGCTCTCGCGCAGCCGCCACGCGGCTTCCACGAAGGCGAGGGTGACACCCAACATCACCCACTTGTTGACGTCGAGGGTGAACAGTCCCGCACGCCCGGCGGCGACGGCGAGTCCCGCGCACACGAGGGGATAGACGAGGAGGTTCAGGAACACGTTGGCGGCGGTGGCCAGGTCGGCGCTGAAGAAGCGACGATCCCCCACCGCGTCCTCGATGCGCCGCTTCGCGGCGACGGGCAGCGCGCCGAGGACGCCCTGCCCAGCGGCGAGCACCCAGAGCGGCAGCAGCGCCCAGCGCGAGGGGAGCCGCCGGCGCGCCGCGCCGAGCCCGGTGACGATCTGCTCGAAGTCGCCGGGTAGCTCGTGCCGGAAGACCTTGGGGGGGAGTGGAGTAGGCGGGGGCGCCGTAGCCTTCTCGACTCGGCCAGTGCCAGCTGCGGGGCGAGGAGAGGCGGGTTTGGTGGCGGCGGGAGGCGGCGCCGCCGCGGCTGCAGGCATCCGGACGGGAGCCTCTTCCCCGGCGGCCTTGGCCGCCGCGGGAGAAGGGGCCCCAGGGGCATCCGCCCTCGGGGAAGTTGCTCCCGTTCCTTCCTTCTTGAACCGCGACGGCGCGTCGTCCGGGATGCTCTCCCCCGGGTGCAACGTCCGCGCTCGCGCCAGAAGCACTTCGTGCGTCTCGGGGATGTCCGGATTCGGCACGCAGCAGTCGACCGGACACACCGCCGCGCACGCCTCGTGGTCGTGAAAGCCGACACACTCCGTGCACTTCTCGGGCACGATGTAGAAGATCTCGCTCGACAGGGCGGGATGGATCGACCCGTCCGGAGCCTGCCAGTCCACCGCGCCCTGGTAGATGGCCGTATTCGGGCACTCCGGCTCGCACGCGCCGCAGTTGATGCACTCGCTGGTGATCATCGTCGCCATCGACGCGAACTCCCTCGATCGGTGCCGGCGGCATGCCTAGCGAAGTTGGCGGAAACCGTCAAACAGAACCGGCCCTCGGTCAGCGCGGTGCCGGGACCTCCTGGTCGCCCACCGGCGGCGCCCCGCTGAATGCGCCACCCTCGGGCCGGATGATCTGCGCCCGGCCACGGCGGCCGCGCTGGCGCCGGCTCTCCATGGCGCGACGCAGCTCGGCCAGGCCGTCGATGCGCGAGGTGAAGTCGTCGGTGACTTGGCGCGCCTCCTCCTTGTTGTGGATCACGGAGGGCGTGATGGTGATCAGCAGCTCCGTGCGCGCGGTGGTGTCGTCGTCCTGGCGGAACAGGCGGCCGAGGACCGGAACGTTCATCAGATATGGGACCCCGGTCCGGGCGCTGTTGATCGAATCGTCGATGATGCCGCCGATGATGACCGTGCCCCCATCCTGGACCACCAGTGTGGTCTCGGCCTCGCGCGTGGAGAACGAGGGCGAGTTGGTATTGCCGAATGCCATCGAGAGGACGGCGCTCACCTCCTGGCGGACCTGCAGGTTCACCAGCCCCTTCGAGTTCACCTGCGGCAGCACGGTGAGGATCGTGCCGACGTCGCGATACTGGATGGTGTTCGCCTGGTTCGGCGTTGCTGCGGTGAGGAACGTCGAGGTGGAGGTGAGGATGGGGATCGACTGGCCGACCAGGATGTGGGCCTCGCGGTTGTCGGCGGCGATGATGTGCGGCGCGGAGAGCATCTTCACGCGCGAGATGGTGTCGAGCGCATTGATGAAGATGTTGAAGTTGTTCCGGTCGGTGATGACGGCGAAGGCGCCGCTGCCGGGCGTGCGGGTCACGGCCGTTGGTCCGGTGAGCTGCTGGAGGCCGGTCAGGAAGGACGATCCCTGGTTGGGCGCATTGCCGCGGTTCGTGAAGATGGAGGCGTTCTGGTCCCCCGTCGGGACGGCGGCACCCAGCGCCCCCGAGGACAAGGCCCAGGCGATGCCGAACTTGAGCTCGTCGTTCAGCGTCACCTCCGCGATCATCACCTCGAGCACCACCTGCCGCGGCACGACGTCGACCTTGCGCACGATGTCGAGGATGAGCTGGTAGTCACGCTTGGTGGCCAGGATGACGAGCGAGTTCGTGATCTCGTCGGCGACGATGCGGACCTCCTGGCGGAAGATCGGC
>JBKPDC010000229.1:0-2576 GCA_046727715.1 Thermodesulfobacteriota bacterium | reverse complement strand
TCGCACGAGCATGTCGGTGAGTCCCATCACCGTCAGCACCGGGATCGATCGCGACGGCTGGCACCCGGGCGCCGGCCGGTAGGCGAGCGGAAACGCCATGGGCACCGCGGCGGCAAAGAGATCGGCGGCGTCGCAGGCGAGTCGCTGGCTCATGCCCCCGCCGTTCGAGAGACCGGTGACGTAGACGCGGCGCGGGTCGACGTTCGCCTCGGCCGCCACGGCCGCGACCACCGCCCGGATGAACCCGACGTCGTCGATCTCCGCGTTGCCACAGCAGATGTTGGCGTTCCAGGCGTTGTGCCAGCCCTCCGGATACACGACGAGGAAGCCCGTGGCGTCGGACACGGCACGCATGCCCGAGAGGGCCTCCTGCTGCGCCGCGTTCGAGCTCCAGCCGTGGATGTCCACCACGAGCGGCACCGCCTCGGAGCCGTCGTAGCCCGGCGGGACGTGCACCACGTATTGCCGCGGCAGACCACCGAACGGGAGATCGCGCCGCGTATCTCCCGCGACCAGCATCGCGCGGGCGGTGGTGGCACCGAGCGCGACGAGGCAGAGCGCAAGGGCTGGCCGCAGCCGGCCGAGGGGAGTGAGCATGCCCGGACCCCTACCCGGGCACCCCCCCGACTGACAACGTTTTCCGGGCGAACGGTCAGAACCCGAGCATCTTCGCCAGATACTGGATCATCACCTCGTCGGCCCCGCCGCCGATCGACATGAGCCGGGTGTCCACGAAGGCACGACCCGCGGCGCTCTCCTTCATGTAGCCGAACCCGCCGTGGAGCTGGATGCAGGTGTCGGCGACGAAGCGCGCCATGCGGCCAGTGAAGAGCTTCGCCATCGAGATCTCCTTCGTGGCGTCCTCCCCGGCGACCCGCTTGCGGACGCAGAGGTTGGTCAGCTCCCTGGCAGCGACGATCTGGGTCAGCATCTCGACGAACTTGAACTGGGTCACCTGCATCTTCGCGAGCGGCTTCTTGAAGACGATGCGCTCCTCGCAGTAGCGCTTCGTCGCCTCCCAGAGCGCCTCGGCGCCGGCGTTCGAGCTGACGCAGGCGACCAGCCGCTCGTCCTGGAACTGCATCATCTGCTGCTGGAAGCCGCGGCCGACGTCGCCGATCGTGTTCGCCACCGGCACGCGCACGTTCTCGAAGAAGAAGAGGCCGGTGTCGGAGCCCCAGTTCCCGATCTTGTCGAGCAGCTGATAGCTCAGTCCCACCGAGTCGGTGGGAACGATGATCTGGGAGAAACCGCCGTAGCCGGCCTCCGGGTCGGTGACGGCGAGCAGGCAGAGCCAGTCCGCCGTGGCCGCGTTGGTGATGTAGATCTTGCTGCCGTTGATCACCCAGTGATCACCGTCGCGGACGGCGCGCGTCTTGATGGATGCCACGTCGGAGCCGGCGTCCGGCTCGGTGACGGCGATGGCTGCCACCGTCTCGCCCCTGATGGCGGGCACGAGATAGCGACGCTTGAGCTCGTCGGACCCGAACTGGTGCAACGACGGGGTGGCCATGTCGGTCTGCACGCTGATGCCCATGCAGACGCCGGCGTTGTCGCACCGGCCGATTTCGTCGAACATGACGGCGGTGTAGCTCCAGTCGAGGCCCGCGCCGCCCCACTTCGGGTCGTAGCGCAGCCCGAGCATCCCGAGCTCGCCCATCTTGCGGTACAGCGACTTGTCGAAGTGGCCCATGCGATCGAACTCGCGGGCCCGGGGCACGATCTCGTCCTGGACGAACTTCCGCACCGTCCGGCGGAACAGCTGGTGCTCGGCGCTGCCGTAGAGGTCGTCGACCATGGCCGGGACCTTAACCTCGATACGACAGAAAATCACGCGGCCAACTCATGGCGGGTCGAGGAGACACTCGGCCACGGGTTGCTCGACGCCGACGGCAACTTCCTCTCTCTTCGCCGATCATGAGCCTGTTCCGCGTCAACATCGTCGCGCGCAACCCCAAGCGCGAGGAGATCGAGACACCTCCCGTCGAGGCCCTGGTCGACGCTGGATCCGAGCTCACGTGGTTGCCGAGAGACGTCCTACCCGTGAGCCGCTAGACGACGTCCCCCCGTGAGGCATCCGGCCCTGGGTCGTGAAACGCGGCGCTGCGTGTCGGGTTGCACGCGGACAGGTCGGCGACTGGCCATGCAGCCGCGATGGTGTGGTGGTCGCATCGGCTCGCTTCACGCCGTGGACCATGTAGAGCTTCACTTCCACTGCGGTCAACGCTAGCAATTCTCGTAGGACCTTCACCCGAGCCGTCGCTCACCGGCCCCAGCGTTGCCCATCACTTGGCCCGCTGTTGCCAGCGGTGTCGGCCCCGACCTCTCGGAGGAGCAGCGCCGCTTCGCTCTCCAAGCCCACCTTGGTGACATCGGCCCGGAACAGCAGCGCGAATGTCCAGTCGGTCACGATGCGCAGCCGGCGGCTCCACCCCGGCATCTGAAACAGGTAGTACGTGCGGCGCACGAACCACGCCACCACTCCATGGACGCGGACCCGTAGGAGCTGCCCAAACGCCTTGCCGTGGCCGAGGGACCCCATCATTCCCAGGGTGTCGTGGACAAAGGGTCTGGGT
>JBKPDC010000228.1:0-8349 GCA_046727715.1 Thermodesulfobacteriota bacterium | reverse complement strand
AGCGGGAAGACGATCATCACGAAGCGCTTCATCACATGTCCTCACGAGGACAATGGCGTTGACGAGCTTCAAGATTACGCCTCGCCGTGGTCGACGGCCGCGTAACTTTCGTCGGGGTCGCCGGCAAATGACAGGTATGAGCGGGCGGGGCCGAGCTGCCCACGCCCCAGAGAAGGAGTTCCCATGCCGAAGAGAGTACTGCCCATGCTCTGTATCTTGCTATTGCACGGCGTCGTTGGCACGGCCACTGCCCAGTATGGAGGCGGCGGCGGATCGGGTGGCATGCCGCACCCGGCGGCCCCGTCGAGCCCCTACACATTGACCAACCTCGTCGGCGACATGGCCGGGGCGGCCGCACAAGTCGATCCGCACCTCGTGAACGCCTGGGGTCTGGTCGCCGGGCCCTTCACGCCGTGGTGGGTCGTCAACAACACGACCAACTCGTCGACACTCTACACCGGAACCGGCGCCGTCGTCCCGCTCGTGGTCACGGTCCCGGGGGCGCCCACCGGCATCGTCTTCAACGGCGGGAACGGGTTCGTGATCAGCAACGGCAGCAGCTCGGGTCCGGCGGCGTTCATCTTCGCCACCGAGAGCGGCATCATCAGCGGCTGGAACCAGGCCGTTCCCCCGCCGCTGCCCGCCACCCAGGCGCTCACCGGCGCCGACCGTTCCGGCGTGGGTGCGATTTACAAGGGGCTCGCGATCGCCTCGACGGGCGCCGGCGACCAGCTCTATGCCACCGACTTCCACAATGCCCGCGTCGACGTCTTCGACAGCAGCTTCAACCTGGTGACCGTACCAGGTGCGTTCGTCGACAAGAAGATCCCGCGCCGCTTCGCGCCCTTCGGCATCCAGACCATCAACGGCGCGATCTTCGTCACGTACGCGAAGCAAGACGAGGCCAAGGTGAACGACGTCCCCGGCTCCAGGCGCGGTTTCGTCAACATGTTCGACACCAGCGGGAACCTCATGGCGCGCGTCGCCACCAAGGGCCCCCTCAACGCGCCCTGGGGATTGGCGCTCGCGCCGTCCGGCTTCGGCACATTCAGTGACGATTTGCTGGTGGGCAACTTCGGCAACGGGATGATCCACGCCTATCATCAGCAGTCGAACGGCCGCTGGAGATTCCGGGGTTCGTTGAAGGACTCGCACGGCAAGGTGCTCAAGATCGAGGAGCTGTGGGGCCTGTCGTTCGGCAATGGCGGCGCGGCCGGGCCGATGAACACGCTCTACTTCACCGCCGGCCCCAGCGGCGGGTCGCACGGGCTCTTCGGAAGCATCCAGCCCGCCGGCTGATTCCCGACCTGACGGGGTGGGCTGAAGCTCTGCCGCGTTCCACCGGAGCGGGTACGCCCCAGGCGCCGAGGCACTCCGCCTGAGCGTCGGCACGCCGACGGCGTCGTCCGCGCGCACGCGGCCAGGCGCGTGACCCTCTAGCGACCCGGCGGGTTGTCGTAGCGAATCTACCGCTGCGTAGCGGCCGGGTCGGCAACAGCGGCCGAGACCGCACTCTCGCGGCGCGGGCGCTGGTTGCCTGCAGCGTGACCCGGAACTCGCGCTCGATGAAGCGGGGGAGGCCGGTGCCGTCGGTCGCGGCGAGCGGTTTCCGCCGGGAAGCGGTCGAGGTGGGCACGCACGACCTGGTGGAGCACCGTCTCGGTCGTCGCGCGCGGAGCCTCGCTCGCCACCCGCTCGTGCTGCAGACGCCTCGCCCTTACCCGTAGTTGTGCCCCGCCGGCATCTGCTCCGGCGCCTGGAGCCGCCGGAGCCGCAGCGCGCGCACGTGCGTCACGCCGTCGCGATGCTCGAGCAGTCCCTGCACCTCGATGAGCGCCGACGTGTTCAGCAGCACGCGCCAGTGCTCGAAGAGCGGCGGCGTGAGGAACGCGTTGGCCGTCCCCGTCTCGTCCTCCAGCGTGAGGAAGCACATGCCCCTTGCGGTGCCGGGGCGCTGGCGGACGATGACGTGACCCGCGACGCGGATCGCCGAGCCGTCGCGGACGCGCGCCAGGTCGGCGGCAGTGTGGACGCCGCGCGCAGCCAGCGACGGGCGCAGGTAGGTCATGATGTGCGGCCCCAGCGTGAGGCTCGTCGTGGTGTAGTCGGCCGCGGTCTCGTCGTAGGCCGTCATGGCGGGGAGCGGCGCTTGCCGTGCCGCGGGCCGGACGCGCGCGAGGAGGCTCGTCGCGTCGCGCTCGACGGCCGCCGCTTGCCAGAGGGCGTCGCGGCGCGCGAGACCGAATGCCGACAGCGCGCCCGCGTGCGCTAGGGCCTCGAGCTCGTTCGTGCGCAGCGCGCCGCGCTGCGCGACCGCGGCCACCGACCCGAGCGGCCGCGCCGACACCAGTCGCTCGGCTGCCTCCTGCCTGAGTCCCATGACGTAGCGCAGCCCGATCCGCACCGCGCCGTCCTCGATGGTGCACTTCCACGCCGAGCGCGTGACGTCCACCGGGAGGAAGCGCACGCCGTGGCGCTGGCCGTCCTTCACCAGGGTGGCGGGGTGGTAGAAGCCCATGGGATAGGCGTTGAGCAGGCCGCAGCAGAAGGCGGCCGGGTGGTGCGCCTTCAGGTAGGCCGACGCGTAGGCGATGAGCGCGAAGCTCGCCGCATGCGACTCGGGGAAGCCGTAGAGCGCGAACGACGTGATGCTCTGCACGATCTCGTCCTGCGTCGTGCCGGTGATGCCGCGCGCCGCCATGCCGTCGCGGAGCCGCTGCTCGATGGCGCGCATGCGCTGCATGGAGCGCTTGAAGCCCATGGCGCGGCGCAGCTCCTCGGCCTCGCCGGCGGTGAAGCCGGCGACGGCCATCGCCATGCGCAGCAGCTGCTCCTGGAAGAGCGGCACGCCGAGCGTGCGGCGAAGAATCGGCTCGAGCGACGGATGGGTGTACTGAACGGGCTCACGGCCTGTGCGACGGCGCAGATACGGGTTCACCATCTGCCCGACGATGGGCCCGGGACGGATGATCGCCACCTCGACGACCAGATCGTAGAACCGCTCCGGCCGCATGCGCGGCAGCGTCGCCATCTGCGCGCGGCTCTCCACCTGGAAGACACCGATGGTGTCGGCACGCCGGAGCATGTCGTAGACCACCGGATCGTCGGGCGGCAGGTGGGCGAGATCGAGCTCCACGCCCTCGTGCGAGCACACCAGCGGGATCGCTTCCTCGATGGCCTGGAGCATGCCGAGGCCGAGCAGGTCGACCTTGATGAGGCCGAGATCGGCACAGTCGTCCTTGTCCCACTGGATGACCGTGCGGCCCGGCATGGTGGCGGGCTCGAGGGGCACGACGTCGTCGAGTCGCCCGGCGGCGATCACCATGCCGCCCGTGTGCTGGCCGAGGTGGCGCGGCAGCCCCTGGAGCTGCTGCACCAGCTGGACGAGCAGCGCGATGCGCGGCGCCGTGGGATCGACGCCGCCGTTGCGCAGCTGCGCTGCCAGCTCGTCGTGGTGATCGGACCAGCCGTGCGCGCGCAGCAGCTTCGCCAGCCGGTCGACTTGCGCCAGCGAGAGGCCGAGCGCCTTCCCCACCTCGCGCACGGCGCTGCGGGTGCGGTAGCTGATCACCGTGGCGGTCATGCCGGCGCCGCGCTCGCCGTAGCGGCGATAGACGTACTGGATGACCTCTTCCCGGTGGTCACCCGACGGGAGATCGAGGTCGATGTCGGGCCACTCGCCGCGCTCCTCCGAGAGGAAGCGTTCGAAGAGCAGCTCCATGGAGACGGCGTCCACCGCCGTGATGCCGAGCGCGTAACACACGGCGCTGTTGGCGGCCGAGCCACGCCCCTGGCAGAGGATGCGGCGCTCGCGCGCGAAGCGCACCAGGTCCCAGACGATCAGGAAGTAGCCCGCCAGGTCGAGCTTCTCGATCAGCTCGAGTTCGTGGTCGAGCTGGACGCGGATGCGCGGAGTGATGGTACCCCAGCGACTGCGCGCGCCCGCGTCGGTGAGGTGGCGGAGGAAGCCGATGGGCGTCTGGTCCGGCGGCACGGGGTAGTCGGGAAACCGATAGGGCAGGTCGGCAAGCGTGAAGGTGCAGCGCTCGGCGATGCGGCGGCTGTGGTGGATCGCCTCCGGCCAGTCGGCGAACAGCGCTGCCATCTCGGCGGGCGATTTCAAATGCCGCTCGGCATTCGCCAGCAGCAGGCGGCCCGCGCGGTCGAGGGTGGTGCCGTGGCGGACGGCGGTGAGGACGTCGAGCAACGCGCGGCGGTCGGGCGTGGCGTGGCGCACGTCGTTGGTGGCGACGACGGGCACGGCGCGCGCGGCGGCGAGGTCGGCCAGACGGCGCGCGCGGCGCTCCCCGGCGCGCTCGAGGTGGCGATGCACGTCGACGGCGAGGCGGTCCCGGAAGATGCCCTGGAGGCGGTCGAGGTGCAGGGCGGCCGCGGTGCCCACGAGCGGACCCTCCTCGCCCCCGGCGACGCAGTGGAGCCCCGCCGCGTGCTCCTCCACCTGCTCCCAGGTAGCCAGCGCGTCGCCCTTCTCCCGGCCCGCCGCGGCGGCGGTGAGGAGGCGACAGAGATTGCGGTAGCCGGTGCGGTCCTCGACCAGCAGCCAGAGCGCGCCCGCGCCGGCGACCGTGACCTCCGCGCCGACCAGCGCGCGGACGCCGGCACGCCGTGCCGCCGTGAAGAAGCGCGGCGCACCGTACACGCCGTGGCGATCGCCGAGAGCGAGCGCGTCATGGCCGAGGGCCGCTGCGCGCTCGATCAGGTCCTCGGGCAGCGAGGCGCCGCGGAGGAAGCTGAAGGCGCTGCGGCAGCGCAGCTCGACGTAGCCGGATGGCATCTTCGCTTTTGTTTCGCCTTGTGGGAGCCGCGTCAAGAGGTCCGATCAGGACTTGCCTCCACGGCTTACAGACCTGTAACTTCGTATCGAGCGACATCGACATGCCCCAGCCGATCACACCACGCAGACCGCGGGGAGCAGAAACCCGGCAGGCCATCCTCGAAGCCGCGATGGCGCTGTACGCCAAGCGCGGCTTCCGCGGCACCGGGCTGGCGGCCATCGGTCAGGCAGCGGGCGTGACGCACGCCGGCGTGCTCTACCACTTCGGGTCCGTCCAGAAGCTCCTGCAGGCCGTGATCGACGAGCGCGATCGCCGCTTCTGGCGGGAGACCGCCGACACGTGGGCCGGTCGCGACGGGCTCGAGGCGCTGCGGCGGCTCCCGAAACTCGCCGAGTGGAACACGGGCAACCTCGAGCTCACCAAGCTGTTCGCCACCCTCGAGGCCGAGAACCTCGAGGCAGACGAGAAGGCGCACGAGTACTTCGTGCAACGCCAGCGCCGGGTGCGGCGCCGCATCCGGCGCACCATCGAGGCCGGCCAGCGGCGGGGTGAGATCCGCGCCGACGTCGATGCGAGACTCAAGGCGGACGAGGTCGTGAGCTTCATGACCGGGGCGCAGTTCACCGCCATCCTCGATCCCGCCGTCGACATGGTCGAGGTCTTCGCGAGCTACACCGAGGCGCTCGTGCGCGCGCTCGCGGTCCCGTGAGAGGGGAGTTCATGTCAACCACGACGCGAGCCCTGCTGGCCGTCGCCTTCCTACTGGTCGCACCCGCGGCGCGTGCCGCGGCACCGTACACGGCCGCCTGTCCCGAGGAGGATCGCAGCGTCCTCACCGTCCGCAGCGCGCGGGCGGTGGTCGCCGAGCGCTGCGAGTGCGGCACCGCCGCCTCGCAGGGCCGCTACGTGCGGTGCGCGAAGCAGCAGGCGAGCGCCCTCGTGCGAGACGGCAGACTCTCCCGGTCGTGCCGGCGCGTCGTCGTCGCCTTCGAGCGCCAGGGCACGTGCGGGCGGCGCGCGGCGGCCGTTTGCTGCCGCATGAGCGAGAACGGACGCGTCAAGGCAGCCGTGTCCGGCGTCGCACGCTGCGAGCGCCGCGGCGGGACCGCCTGCGGTCCCTGCGGCGACTCGACGAGCACCGTCTGCGCACACAGCGTCTACGAGGCGTGCACGCCGCAGGCCACGTGCCTCGCCGCGGCGGACGGCGGCGATCCCGCGGTCGTCCACTCGCACCTGCTCCCGTCGACCGCGATGATGCTCGGCTGGATCAAGGACATCGTCGCGCAGGGCATCCGGCGTCCCGCCTATCCCGCCGACGACTGGACGGTGCAGTGGGCGGTCGATCGCTTCACCGACCTCGGGCTCGAGGACGTCCGGACCGACCCCATCGACGTGGTGCGCTGGGAACCGCGGCGCTGTGCGCTGGCGATCTGGCCCGCGGGCCGCCCCGCGGAGCGCCGCGAGATCCCGTGCTTCCCGGTGCCCTATTCCACGCCCACCGCGGGACTCTCTGGACCGCTCGAACCGATCGCGGACGCGGGGGACTTCTCCGGACGCATCGCGCTGGTGGATAACACGTTCCTGGCGCTCCCGCAGAGCGTCTTCCTCGCGTTCGCGACGGATTCCTACGATCCGCAGGGCGAGTTCGCGACGCACGTGCAGACGCTGCCGTTCAGCGCGCGGTTCCAGGACGTGATGGAGCCGGCCATCGACGCGGGCGCGGCGGGCTTCGTCGGCATCATCGACGGGCTGCCCTGGGAGACCGACCAGTACTACGTGCCCTACGACGCGCGTCAGCGCCCGATCCCTGGGGTGTGGCTCAGCCCGGCGAACGGCGCGCAGGTGAAAGCGTTGCGCGCGAGCGGGCCGGTCGAGGCGGAGATCGTCGTCGAGGCCGACATCCGCCCCGCCGTCTCGCACAACGTCATCGGCACCCTGCCGGGGGCGTCGTCGGAGTGGGTGATCATCGGCTCGCATCACGACGGCCCATGGGCGTCCGCCGTCGAGGACGCCTCGGGGACCGCGCTGGTGCTGGCGCAGGCGCTCTACTGGTCGCAGGTGCCCGCGGCCGAGCGGCCGCACAACCTGCTGTTTCTGTTGAACGGCGGGCACATGTCCGGCGGCGCCGGGCTGCGAGCGTTCGTGACGCGCAACGTGGGCCTGCTCGCCCGCACCGTGCTCGAACTGCACCTCGAGCACGTCGCGCGCGAGGGGCGCGGTGAGAACGGCCGTCTGGTGCCTACCGATCGTCCCGAGGTGCGCTGGTGGTTCACGAGCCGCATCCCGGCGCTCCGGGCCGCCGTCAAGCAGGTCCTCGTGGGCGAGAGGCTCGATCGGTCGATCATCATGCTGCCCGACGGCTTTCCCCCCGGCTCGCCCGCGCCGCCGACCGACGGGGCGTTCTTCCATCCTGCGGGCGTCCCGATCGTGAACCTCCTGGCCGCGCCGATGTATCTCTTCGACGCCGCCGACACCGTGGAGCTGATCCACGAGGAGAGCCTGGTTCCCGTGACACGGGCCGCAGCCCGTCTCGTCGCCTGGACCGGGGACCAGACGGCCGCCGGGATGCGCGCCGCGGTCGTGCGGTAGCGGGCATGCACGTGACCCGTCTCGCGATGGTCGTGCCCATCGCGCTCGGTCTCGCCGGCTCCGCGCGCGCTGGCCGCTTCCCGGTGGGCGTCACGACGCTCACCTTCACGAAGACGTCGGTCACGACGGGCGCGCCGCGCGTGCTCTCGACCGTCGTCTGGTACCCGGCCGTCGCGCGCACCGGCGTCGCGGAGACGCTGGGTCGCCGCGATGCGAAGCTCCGTCGCGGCCACTTCCCGCTGATCATCTACTCGCACGGCACCTGCGGGCGGCCGACGGAGGCGTCGTATCTGACCACGGCGTTGGCCCGCCAGGGGTTCGTCGTCGCCGCGCCGGCGCACTCCGGCAACACGGCCGACGACTTCCCGGCGTGCCTCGGCGGGGCCGCCTTCGTGGAATCGGCCCTGAACCGCGCTCCCGACGTCCGCTTCGTGCTCGACGCGATGCTTGCCGAGGCGAGCGACCCCTCTTCGCGCTTCCACCGGCGCCTGCGCACCGAGGCGCTCGGGATCGCGGGTGTCTCGTTCGGTGGGTTCACCACCCTGCTCGCGGCGCAGCTCGACCCGCGCTTCACCGCGGCGCTCCCCATCGTTCCCGGCGGCGCCGAGGCGGTGAGGCCCGGCGCCATCTCCATCCCCACGCTGGTGATCGGGTCGGAGCGCGACATGGTGGTGGGCTTCGCCGAATCGGAGGTGGCGTACCAGCGTCTCGGCGGGCCGCGCTTCCTCGTGGAGCTGCTCGGGGGAAATCACCTGAGCGTGGTGGACGATTGCTTCAACCACGAACTCGGTGTGAGCTTCTGCGTCGCGCAGGACATCTCGCAGGAGGACGCCCACCGCCTCGTGCTGCGCTACGCGCTCCCGTTCATGCGGCGCTACCTGCGGGGGGATCGCGCCGCCGGGCGTCCGCTTGTCCGGTCGGTTCCCGGCGTGGTCCTGCAAGCGGAGCCGCGTCGCGCGGTGCG
>JBKPDC010000227.1:0-5941 GCA_046727715.1 Thermodesulfobacteriota bacterium | reverse complement strand
GGCAGCCTCGGGCATGCGCCCGACGCTTGGGGCACCGGCGGCCTCGTCGATCTGCTGGCGGTCAACGGCGGCATCGCCCTCACGGGGGGAATCGACGCCACAGGCGCCCCGCCTGACGGAACGGGGGTGACGTCACCTTCGACGCGCAGACGTTCATCAAGCAGGGGGCCCCGATCCAGGTGCAAGGGAAGGGTCAGGAGAGCGACGGAGGAAGCATCGACTTTCAGACGAGCGGCGAGCAGGAGCTGCACTCGATCGATGCCCACGGCGGAGCGAATGCCTACGAAGGCGACGTCACCGCGAGCGCCTGGTGCTCCCTCACGCTGCTCGGCGGGCGGACCATCGACACGACCGGGCCGCCCGGGCCGTCCGACCTCGTCAGCGTCGATCTCTCGGCGGGCGGGCTGATCACGATCGCGGGTAGCATCAAGACAGCCAACCGGACTCTTCTGAGCTTCAGGGATCAGCAGCCTGTCGTCACCGGCGCCGTGACGGGGACGGCCACGCCGCCGCTGCAACTCGTCCCGGACCCTCGCCGCCACCGCGGCCCACGACTCGGGCAATCGCTTGATTGACGAGAGCCGGCCGGGCTACACAGTCGACGAGCAGAGGAGGAGGACCGATGAGCACGGAGCGCATCATCTCGGCCGATTCGCACGTCAACCCACCGAAGGACCTGTGGACGCGCAATCCCCCGGCCAACTTGAGGGAGCGCGTGCCACGCGTCGAGTCCACCGACATGGGGGACTTCTGGATCGTCGACTCGCAGATCAGCGGCGCCATCGGGCTCGACTCGTCCGCGGGTCGCAAGCCCGAGGAGTTCAAGGCCTTCGGGCTGAGCTACAAGGACATGCGGCCCGGCTCCTACGACCCGAAGGCGCGGCTCGAAGACATGGACCTCGACGGTGTCGACGCCGAGGTGCTCTACTTCGGCGGCCCGGTGACGCAGTACGCGAAGGATCCGGAGCTGCGACGCTACATCGTCGAGCGCTACAACGACTGGATGCTCGAGCTGTCGAAGGCGGCGCCGTCTCGCCTCGTCGGTCTCGCCCACGTTCCGCTGGTCGACATCGACGAGGGGGTGAGGGAGCTCGCGCGCATCGCGAAGCTCGGCTTGAAGGGCTTCCACTGCGATCCGTTCCCCGACGAGCGCGGCGGGAAGCCGCTGTGGGACGAGGCGTACGAGCCGTTCTGGTCGCTCATCGAGGAAACCGGGCTGCCGCTGAGCTTCCACATCGTCGGCCCCCGCAACACCAACGTCCAGGCCACCTTCCAGAACCCCACGCCCGGCATCAAGGAGACTTTCATCGCCATCGCGCCGATGTCGATCTGCGAGACGGTCTCCACGCTGGTCTTCACCGGCATCCTCGAGCGCCACCCGAAGCTCAAGTTCGTGCTCGTCGAGTGCGGCATCGGCTGGATCCCCTACTTCGTCGAGCGCATGGACCAGACCTTCAGCAAGCACCGCTTCTGGACCAAGTCGGTCATCAAGGAGAAGCCCAGCACCTACTGGTACCGCCAGGGTCACGCCACGTTCATCCAGGACCTCGCCGGGGTCGCCGAGCGCCACCGCGCGGGCCTCCGCAACATCATGTGGTCCACCGACTATCCGCACTCCGACAGCACGTGGCCGAAGTCGCGCGAGGTGCTGGCCGAGCACTTCAAGGACGTCCCGGCCGACGAGCGCCGGCTGATCGCGGGCGCCAACGCGGCGGAGCTCTACGGACTCAACTGACCCGGAGGTCGAATGACCGTCCTCGCCGGCGTGCGCGTGATCGAGGTTGCCGACTGGGGCTTCGTGCCGTCGGCGGGCACGGTGCTGGGCGACTGGGGTGCGGAGGTCGTGAAGATCGAGCACCCGCGCCTCGGCGATCCGATCCGCGGGCTCGTCACCTCGGGGCTCATTCCCGGTGCGTCGGGGCGGAACTTCTTCGTCGAGCACCTGGGACGCAACAAGCGTAGCGTCGGCATCGACCTCGCGCACCCCGACGGCCTGGCGCTCCTCCTGAAGCTCGTCGCCGGCGCCGACGTCTTCCTGACGAGCTTTCTCGACGACGCGCGGGAGCGACTCAAGATCACGTGGGACGACCTCCGCGCCATCAACCCGCGGCTCATCTATGCCCGTGGCTCCGGCCAGGGGCGGCGCGGACCCGATGCCCGGCGCGGCGGCTACGACGGCGTATCGTTTTGGGCGCGCGGCGGCATCGCCGACCGTCTGTCCACCACCGGACAACCGCCGCTCCAGCAACGGCCCGCCTTCGGCGACTTCATCGGCGGCATGGCGATCGCGGGCGGCATCGCGGCCGCGCTCTTCCAGCGGGAGCGCACGGGCCAGGGGCTCGAGGTCGACGTCTCGCTGCTCGGCACCGCCGTGTGGGTGCTGTCGCCCGACATCACCGCATCCTTGATGTACGGCTTCATGCTACCCGCGGCGGGTGACATGCCGAGCGCGCCCAACCCGCTCGTCGGCACCTACTTCTGCGCCGACGGCAAAGGCCTGGTCTTGATGATGCTCCAGGCCGAGCGCTTCTGGCCCACGTTTGCCACGACAGTCGGACGCCCGGACTTCCTCGAGCGGTACCCGACGGCGGAGGCGCGTCGCGACCAGGCCGCGGCCATCCGCGAGGACCTCGCCGCGCTCTTCGCCACCCGGCCACGCGCCGAGTGGGAAGCGCTGCTGCGCGCCTCCGACTGCATCTGGGGCCCGTTCCAGACGCCGCTCGACCTGCCCGCGGATCCGCAGGTGGAGGCCAACGGCTACCTGCTCTCCTCGCCCACGCCCGACGGCGACGTCCGCGTCTGCGCCAACCCGGTGCAGTTCGCCGGCGAGCCGCCCGCCGTGCGCAGCCCGGCGCAGGATGCGGGCGCGCAGACCGAGGAGGTGTTGCTCGAGCTGGGCGTCGGCTGGGACGACATCGGACGCTGGAAGGACGCGGGCGTCATCTCCTGATCTCCGATGCCGCGCCCATCGCCGCTACAGGCTCACCCCTGGCACGGCATCCCGGCCGGCGAGCACGCGCCCGACGTAGTGAATGTCTTCGTCGAGATCGTTCCGACGGACACCGTGAAGTACGAGGTGGACAAGCCGTCGGGCCACCTAAAAGTCGATCGCCCGCAGCTGTTCTCGAACCTGTGCCCGGCGCCCTACGGCTTCGTGCCGCGCACCTGGTGCCGCACGCGCGTCGCGGCGCTCGCCATGGAGGCGACCGGCCGCCAGGGCGTCGTCGGCGACGGCGACCCGGTGGACATCTGCGTCCTCACCGAGCGTCCCATCAACCACGGCGCCCTCCTGCTGCGCGCGCGCCCCATCGGCGGCCTCCGCCTCTTCGACCGCGCGGAGGCCGACGACAAGCTGGTGGGCGTCCTCATCGACGACCCGGCGTACGGCGCCCTGACCGAGCTGTTGCAGGTGCCGCGCCCCGTCGTCGACCGCCTGCGGCACTACTTCCTGACGTACAAGCAGCTCCCCGACGCCCGCACCGCTGCGCCGGTCGTCGAGATCACCCACGTGTACGACGCCGCCACGGCGCGTGAAGTCGTGCGTCGCGCGATGGCGGACTACGAGGACGAGTTCGCGTAGGCCGGGCTGAACGTGGGTGCTCAATTGCTCGGTCGCCGCCAATGCGAGCCGAAGTTTCGGGTCGGTCTCCTACGCCGCCGGCACCCAGTTGCCGTGGAAGCCGTACGGCACGCGATGCGGCAGCACGACGCGCGCGATCGGCTCGCCGGCGATGTGGCGCGCGTCGAGCACGTAGAAGTCGCTCGCGTTGCGGGCTTCGTCGTACGCCAGCGCCAGCACGTAGCCGTCGTCCTCGGCCGAGTCCGGGCGTCGCGGCACGAACAGCGGCTCACCGACGCCGTTGCCAGGTCCGAACGGGCGCGTGTCGATGGTGCCGCGCTCGAGGTCGTAGCGCCGGATGGCAGTGAAGACCGGCATCCGGCCCGTGTCCTCGGGACCGGCAGCCGCCACGTAGCCCCAGCGGTGCTTGCGACCCAGCCGGCGTTCGTCGGCGCGCGGGAACTCCGCCGGCACGTCGTCGAGTGGCTCCGACCGTACCCCCCCGCCAGCGAGGTCGATGCGCCAGCGGTGCAGCTTGGAGGCGCCGTCGTCCTCGTAACCCGGATCGCGGGCGGCTTTCGGCGTCATGAAGTCGAGACGCGGGTAGCGCGCCACGTCCAGCACCAGCGTACCCGTCTCCTCGTAGGCGTTGAGCGGGTGGAACACGTAGCACGGGTCGGTGTCGTACCAGCGGACGTCGCCGTTGCCGCCGCTGCGCGGCATGACTCCCAGACGGGTACCGCGCTCGGGCTCCCAGGTGAACACGCCACCCCGCCGCTCCATGTCCTCCAGGCTGAAGACCAAGGGGCACAGGATGAACACGACGTGGTCCTTCGTGACGGCGAAGTCGTGCACCATCGACCCCCACGCGAGGTCGATGACCTCGTGCTTCACCAGCGCGCCGGCGCCGTCGGCGACGTAGTACTGGAGATAGGGAAACGGCGCGTAGCCGAAGAAGAGCATCTCGCCCGTCTCGGGGTCCCTCTTCGGGTGCGCCGTCATCGCGCCCCCGAGACGGCCGCCGAAGTCGTACTCCCCGAGCGTCTCGAGCGTGTCGGGGCGCAGCTGCGTCGGCAGCGCCGCTTCCATGAGCGCGAGCAGCTTGCCCGCGTGCCAGACGATGTTGGTGTTCGCGGTGTTCTTGTAGCTCGGCGTCTCGCCGGGCTGCAGGTCGAAGATGCCCGGGTAGACCGCGCGCCCGGCCGCCCGCTCCTCCTCGAGCCCGCGGCTGCGCACCCAGCGGTTGCGGTACGATGCCCGCCCGTCCTCGAGATGGATGGCGTGGATCATCCCGTCGCCGTCGAACCAGTGATAGCGTCCCGGCGGCTCGAAGGCGGGATTCGGCCCGTTGCGATAGTAGACGCCGTTCAGATCGCGGGGCAGTTCCCCGATCACTTCCAGATCGGGCGCTTCGCCCTCCTCGCGCCAGGGTCCGAAGTTGCCCTGGAGGAACGGGTTCTCGACAGATTCACGCGTGGCCATCGTGTGGTCTTCCTCCCCTCCCGTGCGCGGGAGCGTCCGTGGTGAGCTGGGCGAGCATCGCGTCGCGCACGAGCGCGACGGCGGCGGGACCGAGCGGCGGCTCGAAGCCCGCGATCAGCAACGACGTGACGCCGTGGACGGCGGCCCAGCAGGCGGCGGCGGCATCCGCCACCGAGGTCTGCAGCCGGTCGGCCGCCGCGACGGCCCGCACGCGCTGCAGCAGCCGCTCATAGGACGACGCGGCGGCCGCCGACATCCGAGCCTGACGGCGGGCGAACAGGACCCGGTAGTGCGACGGGTGCGTCCGCCCGTACTCGACGTAGCGGTCGAAGGCCCAGCGCAATGCCTCGACCGGGTCGTCCGGGGCCCCCACGCCCGCCGCAGCACGGTCGAACTCCTCGAAGCAGCCATCGATCACGCGTGCGATCAGCGCCGCCTTGTCGCCGAAGTGGTGATAAACGGTGGGCGCGGTCACTCCCGCCCGCGCGCACAGCTCCCGGATCGAGAACCCCTCCTCGCCCCCGGCCGCAAGCAGGGCGGCGGCGGCGCCCAGGATCACGTCGCGCGTGGTCTCGCCGTCGCGAGTCCGAGCCCGCAGCGAGGCGACTCGGGCGGTCATACCCACCCTATAGCGCCGTTATAGAACCTGAGGCAAGTCCCTGTTCTTGCGCGTCTCGGTCGGGCTGTTACGACGGGCACTGTGCGGTCAGGGGTGCTGGGGATGGCGCTCGCAGCGCTGCTGCTCGCGTCGCCGGCCGTTCGGGCCGTACCGCTCGAGTCGCTGGGCACGCAGCGGGCGCTGCGGCTCGGATCGGTCCGCTTCGAGGGCAACGAGCGGGTCGGCGCGAGCGCCCTGCGCGAGGCGCTGGTCACCCGACCGCGGCGCTGGTTCGCGCTCTG
>JBKPDC010000226.1:0-20030 GCA_046727715.1 Thermodesulfobacteriota bacterium | reverse complement strand
CCAGCACACTGCATGAAACCGATGGGCGGTTCCTGCGAGCTCCATTTTCGCCGAAAATGGCCACCGTGGAGTACGTGCCTCGTTCGATCGAGGAAGAGCTGCGGCGGCAGCTCCAACGCGGCAAGAGCGTCCTTCTGCTAGGTCCCCGGCAAACATTGGCTCCACAAGACGACCCACCCGCTACCGCCCGCATCGGCCGCGAGCCGCTCGACGAGGCGCGTCTTTCCGATGCCCGCTTCGCCTGAGATCAGAGCGAGCCCGCCAGAGCCGTCCCGCGCCGCCGCGACCCACTCGCGTAGGCGCGCCCACTCGCGCTCGCGTCCGACGAAGACGGAGGACGGGCGCTCGGCCGCGCCGTCGAGCCTGCGCATCAGAGACCTTCCTCGCGAGATCACCACCCGGCGGGCGACGCCGTCAACTGCTGGCCGGGGAGGTATGAGGGGGGAGGTGGGTGCGGAGGAGCGCCCGAGCCGAACACGCGCTGGCTCCGCGCGGCGATCGCCGTGCTATACGGGAACCGGCATGCCACCCCGCACCAGCCGCGCGATCGTCCAGACCGGGCCGCGCCAGCTCGAGCTGCGCGAGCTGCCGGTGCCCGAGCTGACCGACGACACGGCGTTGCTGCGCGTGGAGGCCTGCGGCATCTGTGGCAGCGACGCCGAGCAGTACACCGGCACCATCCCCGTGCCGTATCCGCTCGTGCCGGGACACGAACCGCTCGGTGTGATCGAGGCCATCGGCGACCGGGCGGCGAAGCGCTGGGGCGTCGACGTCGGGGACCGGGTGGCGGTCGAGTCGCTCATCCCGTGCGGCCACTGCGCGGCCTGCCTGACGGGGCGCTATCAGGTGTGTCGCGGGCGCGGCGGCATGTTCGGGCACGGCTACGTGCCCCTCGAGCGGCCTCCGGGCCTGTGGGGTGCGTACGCCGACTACATGCACCTCGATGCGTTCTCCATCGTGCATCGCATCCGAGCCGACCTGCCGGCCAGCATCGCCGTGCAGTTCAACCCGCTGGGCGCCGGCTTCCGGTGGGCAGTCGAGCTGCCGCGAACCGGGCCGGGCGACACCGTCCTGATCCTGGGCCCGGGTCAGCGCGGGCTCGCCAGCGTCATCGCGACGCGCGCCGCGGGCGCGGACCGGATCATCGTGACGGGCCTGTCGCGAGACGCGGCGAAGCTGGCGCTCGCCCGCGAACTGGGCGCCGATCACGTGATCGACGTGGAGCGCAGTGACCTGCGGCGCCGCGTGCGCGAGCTGACCGACGGCCGCGGCGCCGACGTGATCGTCGAGGTCGCGTCGTACACGACCGACCCGGTCGCGGAGGCGATGTGGCTCGCCGCGACGCACGCGCGCGTCGTCCTGGCGGGGGTCAAGGGTTTCAAGGCGGTGCATGATTTCGTGAGCGACCTCGTGGTCGTGAAGGAGCTCAACGTGATGGGCGCCTTCGGCGTGACCACCCGAGCGTACGACGCGGCCATCCGCCTGATAGAATCAGGCCGCGTGCCGCTGGCGCGCCTGCACACGCACGACTTCGCGCTCGAAGATGCGGAGCGCGCCATCCAGGTGCTCGCCGGCGAGGTGCCGGGCGAGCAGAGCATTCACTCCTGCCTGCTGCCGGGGAGCGCCGCATGAGCCGAGATCCGTACGGCGACGCCCTGGGCATCGAGATCGAATCCGTAGGCGCCGAGCGCGCCATCGTCCGCGTGCCCTTCCAGAGCGGCAACTCGAATCCCGGCGGCGCGCTGCACGGCGGCGTCGCCGCCTCGGTGATCGACGTCGCGGCGGCGCTCGTCGGCCGCATGGGAGCCGACGAGCGGCCAGGCCTCGAGCACGCCGTGGTGGATCTCGCGGTTACCTACCTCGCCGCCGCCATCAACGAGGACATCGCTGCCGAGGCCCGCCTCCTGCGCCGCGGCAAGGAGCTGGCCTTCGTCGAGGTGGACGTCCGCACGGGCGCCGGCAAGGCGATCGCGCGCGGGCTGGTCACGCACCGCTCGGGGTGGTCGGGCGGGGCCGATCGACAGCTGGTGCGCGATCCCGAGCCCTTCCTCGAGGCCGACGGAGCATTGCCCGGCTTCACGCGGATCTTCACCACGGCGCCGTTCATGGCGCGACTCGGGATCGAGGCCCGGCATGCCGCGGAGGGCAGCGCGCTGACCGTGCTGCCGTGGCGGGCCGCCAACGCCGATGCTGCCGGGGCCCTGCATGGCGGCGCGGTGGCGGCCTTGATCGACACCACCGGCGCCATGGCGTCGTGGTCGCTCGTGCCGCTCGATCCACGCAACAAGGCCTCCACCCCGGCGCTGCACGTCACGCACCACACGCCCGCGCACGGCGAGGCGGTCGTGGCCGAGGCCACGACGTTGCGGCGGAACGACGAGCTGTTCGCCAACGAGGTGACGGTGCGGGGGGATGAGAGCGGCCGGCTCATCGCGACCGGCACGGTGCTCTACCGTATCGTCGTGCCGGTGTAGGCGACTGCCCGGCGCTCGTTGACTCGCCCGCCGGAGCCGCGCACCTATGTCGGTTCCCACAGGAGGACCGATGATGCGACGTTTGCTCCCAGCGGTCACGCTCGCGATCGCGACGCCCGCGCTGGCCGCCACCTGGACCCTCGACCCGGCGCATTCGAGCGCACAGTTCTCGGTGCGTCACATGATGGTGAGCAACGTGCGCGGCGAGTTCGGCAAGGTGACCGGGACCGTCCAGGGCGACGAGACCAAGCCCACGGAGGCGGTGATCGCGGCCACCATCGACGCGGCCAGCATCAACACCCGCGAGCCGAAGCGCGACGAGCACCTCCGGAGCGCCGACTTCCTCGATGTCGCCGCCCACCCCAGGATCAGCTTCGCGTCGCGGAAGATCGAACCCGCGGGCAACGGGAAGTTCAAGGTGACGGGCGACCTGACGCTCCACGGCGTCGCCAGGGAGGTCGTGCTGGACGTGTCCGATCTGACCCCGCCCGTCACGGACCCCTCCGGCAAGACCCGGGCTGGGGCGACAGCCACGACGAAGATCAATCGCAAGGACTTCGGCATCAACTGGAGCAAGGCGATGGACAACGGCGGCGTGGTCGTGGGCGACGAGGTCGCGATCACGATCGACGTCGAGGCGACGAAGCAGTGAGCCACAACCGGACGCCGATCCTTGTCGGTGCCGGCCAGCTCACGCAGCGAGACGTCGAGCCGGCCGCGGCGCTCGAGCCGCTTGCGATGATGGATGTGGTGGCACGGCGCGCCGCGGAGGACGCGGGCGCGGGCCCGGTGCTCCTCGGCCGCGTGGACTCGCTCGCGGTCGTCAACGTCTTTTGCTGGCCGTACGCCAACCCATCCAGAGCGCTCGCTGAGCGGCTCGGTATGCGGCCCGCAGAGGAGCTCTACACCACGGTCGGTGGCAACACCCCGCAGTGGCTCGTGAACGAGACCGCCGCGAAGATCGCCGGCGGTCGCGTGCGGCTCGCCCTGCTTGCCGGCGCGGAGGCGGTGCGCACCGTGCTCCGCGCGCGCAGGGCGCGCCACCAGCTCTCGTGGGCGAGCGGTGGCGACTCGAGCCCCACCGTGATCGGCGACGCGCGCGACGGCACCAGCGAGCACGAGGTGGCGCACGGGCTGATGCTGCCGACCCAGATCTATCCCCTCTTCGAGAACGCGCTGCGCGCCCGGGCGCGCCACGGCGTAGCCGAGCACCAGCGCAGGCTCGGCGAGCTGTGTGCCCGGCTGTCGGCGGTGGCGGCGGAAAACCCACACGCGTGGTTCCACCAGGCGCGCACCGCCGACGAGATCGCGACGGTCTCGTCGGCGAACCGGATGATCGGCTTCCCGTATCCGAAGCTCATGAACGCCATCATCGAGGTGGACCAGGCGGCGGCGGTCCTGATGACGTCGGTGGCCGAGGCGCGGGCGCTCGGCATCCCGCGGGAGCGCTGGGTGTACCTGTGGGGCAGCGGGCAGGCGCACGACCGTTGGTTCGTGACGGACCGCGTCGACTACCTGAACTCACCCGCCATCCGGGAGGCGGGTCGCCAGGCACTCGCCGCCGCCGGCGTCGGCATCGACCGCGTGGAGCACCTCGACGTCTACAGCTGTTTTCCCGCCGCGGTGCAGATCGGGCGCGACGCGCTCGGCATCGCCCCGCACGACCCGCGCCCGCTCACGGTCACCGGCGGCCTGCCGTATTTCGGCGGCCCGGGCAACAACTACAGCATGCACGCCATCGCCGAGATGATGGCGCGGGTTCGCGCGCGGGCGGGAGCGATCGGGCTCGTCACGGCGCTCGGCTGGTACATGACGAAGCATGCGATCGGCGTCTACTGCGCCGCACCGAAGGACGGCGCCTTCGTGCGCGAGGATCCAGCGCCACGCCAGGCCCTGCTCGACGCCGAGCCGGCGCCCGAGCTGGTGCGTGAGCCGTCGGGTCAGGGGACCGTCGAAACCTACACGGTGCTCCACGACCGCGACGGCGCGCCGGTGCGGGGTCTGGTGATCGGCCGCCTCGACGACGGCCGGCGCTTCCTGGCCAACATCCCCGACGATCGCGCCACGCTGGAGGGTCTGATGCTGCGCGAGGGAGTCGGCGTGTGCGGCCGGGTCACCACCCACGGCGGACTCGGGCGCTTCGAGCCTGGCTAAGAGACCCGTCTCGGGTCGGTCTCTCCTAGCGGGCACCCTTGCGTACCGTAGGGGCACCGTCTAGCGTGCGCAGCCGTGAACGCGGCGGTCAGCCTCATCGGGCGCGTGCTTCCGGCGACGGTGCACGTCCAGGCGGAGATCCCGTCCGAGCATCCCTCGGCACGGCTCCTCGGCACGGAGCGCATGGGATCGGGCGCCATCATCGACCCGTCCGGGTTGATCCTCACCGTCAACTACGTGGTCCTCGGCGCGTCCGAGGTTCGCGTGACGTTGCTCGACCAGCGCGAGTATGTCGCCGAGGTGGTGCGGCACGACTTCATCTCGGGGCTGGGGTTGATCCGCATCGCCGAGGACGGACTGCCCGTGCTGCCGTTGCGGCGCTCCACCGACCTGCGCCTGGGCGACGAGGTGTTCCTGGTCGCCAGCGCGGGTGAGGGGTCGGCGCGGATCTCGAACGGCGGCGTGAGCTACCTGGGTCCGTTCGACGCCAACTGGGAATACGTCCTCGAGCGCGCGATCATGACGACCGCGATGAACCCCGGGCTCGGCGGCGGGCCGCTGCTCGACATGCAGGGCCGGCTCACGGGCATCGTCTCGCTCAACCTGAACGAGATCGGTCGTTTCTCGCTCGCCATCCCGGCCGAGTACTACCTCGACGCGCGCGACGAGTTCCTCGCCGGCGGGGGGCGCGGCATGGGCACGCGGGCCTGGCTCGGGGTCTTCTGCTACGCCATGAGCCACCACGTGGTGATCGCCGGTGTGCTCCCGGGCGGGCCCGGCGACTCGGCGGGGCTCAAGGCGGGTGACGTGGTGCTCGCGGTGGACGGGCGGGACGTCGCCGATCGGGCGTCGCTCTACCGCCACCTCTGGCGGCGCCGGCCCGGCGAGCCGGTGACGCTCAAGGTCTTCCGCAGCAACCAGGCCCGGCTCGTGACCGTGGCCTCCGGCGACGTGGTGGAGTTCTTCGCCTGAGCCCCTCGGGTCCGACGCCCCTCGTCGCATGAAGCCGACGATGGTCCTCGGCGACTTCCTGGTCGCCTACCTGCGGAAGATCGGCGTCACCCACCTCTTCGGCATTCCGGGCGACCTCGTGCTCCGCCTCTTCGTCCGGTTCGGCGCGCGACGAGGCCTGCGCGTCGTCACGTTGTCGCACGAGCCCGGCGTCGGCTTCGCGGCGGACGGCTACGCCCGCGCGACGGGTCGCATCGGCGTCGTGTGCGTCACCTACGGCGCGGGCGGCCACAACATGGTGAACCCGGTCGCGGGCTCCTTCTCGGAGCGCGTCCCGCTCCTCGTGCTGAGCGGGGGCCCCGGCGACGAGGAGCGCAAGCTCGGCACGCTCATCCATCACCAGGCGAAGGAGATCGAGTCGCAGCTCCGGATCTACCGCGAACTGACCTGCTCGGCGCACGTGCTGGACGATACCCGCACGGCAGCCGAAACGGTGCACCACGTGGTGCAGGCGGTGTGGCGCGAGCAGCGCCCCGGCTACCTCGAAGTGCACCGGGACATGGTCGAGCGTCGCATCCCGGTGCCGCGAGACATCCTCGAGTGGGACGGCGTGCTCCACTTCGCGCGCTCGGACGACGCCAACGTCGCCGAGGCCGTGCGCGAGACGGCCGCGCGCTGGAACGCGGCGCGGCGTCCCCTGGTGACGGTGGGGATCGAGACGTACCGCTACCGGCTGCGCCGCGACGTGGAGCGGCTGGCGGAGAAGCTGGGCGCTCCCGTCGCCACCACCGTGCTGTCGAAGGGGGCGTTCCCGGAAGACCATCCGCTCTTCCTCGGCGTCCACATCGGGGCGATCTCGCCGGCCGGCATCCTCCGGCGCGTCGACCGCGCCGACCTGGTCCTCAACCTGGGCGCGCTGCAGACCGACATGGACCTGGGCTCGCGCCCACCCCAGGTGACCCGCGACCGCTCGATCTGGGCGGTGGACGGGCGCGTCCACGTGAGCTTCCACACCTACACGGACGTCCAGATCCGCGATTTCGTCCGCGGGCTGCTCCGCGCCCGGGTCCGCCGCCACCGCGAGCACGTGCGCTATCACGACAACCTGCCGCGGACGACGGCGGCGCGCGACGAGCCGCTCGAGGTGACCGGGTTGCTCCACGAGGTGAATCGCTTTCTGCACGAGCACCCGCGGCATCTCGTCGTGGCCGAATCGGGTGACATGCTCTTCGCCGGCCTCGACGTGCGCATCGGCCGCGGCGGGGGTTACCTGGCGCAGGGGTTCTACGCCTCGATGGGATTCGGCGTGCCGGGAGCGCTCGGCGCGCAGCTCGGATCGGGCGTGCGACCCCTGGTGCTCGCGGGTGACGGAGCGTTCCAGATGACGGGCCCCGAGATCGCGCACGCCCCGCGGTACGGGCTCGATCCCATCGTGGTGGTGGTGAACAACGGCGGCTGGCAGATCTTCCGGCCCGTGGTGCGGCGCACGGCGCTCCTCGACCTGCCGTGCTGGCCCTACGCGGAGCTGGCCAGGGCGTGGGGCGGACTCGGGTTCTACGTCGAGACCGCCCGCGCGCTGCGCACGACACTCGCCGCAGCGGCGCGGCAGAAGTCCTTCGTCGTGATCGAGGCCCGCGTGCGTCCCGACGACCACTCGCCCGTCTCGCGCAAGTACATCGAGGCCTCTGCCCGCCACGGGCGCTGGGGGCACAAATGATCGTGCCGGGCAGGCGCTACGAGGACCTGGTGGCGGCGTTCACCTGGCAGGTTCCCGAGGAGTTCAACTTCGGTGCGCTCACGGACGCCTGGGCCACCGACCGCAGCCGGGTCGCGCTCTACTGGGAGGACGAGGCGGGACGGACGGCGCGCCTCACGTTCTGGGACCTCAGGCAGGCGTCGAACCGTGCCCTGAACGCGCTCGCGGCGCTGGGCGTCGGCCGGGGCGACGCGCTCCTGGTGATGCTGCCGCGCGTGCCGGCGTGGCACGTGGCCATGATCGCCAGCCTCAAGCTCGGCGCGCTGGTGATCCCGTGCACGACGACGCTGCGCGCCAGGGACATCGCCTATCGCGTGCGGCACAGCGGCGCGCGAGCGATCATCACGACCACCGAGCAGGCGGCGGCCGTGGACCAGGCGGGTGTCGACCTGCCGGTACGGATCGCGCTCGGTGGTGCCCCTGCCGGCTGGCACGACTGGGACGCGCTTCTCGCCCGCGCCGCCACCACGGGCGTCCCGGTGCGCACGCGCAGCGACGAGCCCGCGCTCTGCTTCTACACGTCGGGCACCACGAAGGACCCCAAGGCGGTCCTGCATTCCCACGCCTACACGTTCGCGCAGCGCTGGACGGGCGCGTACTGGCTCGATCTCCAGCGCACGGATCTGCACTGGACCACGGCCGACACGGGCTGGGCGAAGGCGGCCTACGGCGTCCTCTTCGGGCCCTGGATGAACGGCGTCCCGACGTTCATGTATCAGGGCCGCTTCGACCCCGACCGCGAGCTCGATCTCCTCCAGCGCTACGAGATATCCACCTTCTGCGCGCCGCCCACGGAGTATCGGCTGCTGGTGAAGCACGATCTCTCGCGCTGGCGCCTGCCGAGGCTGCGGCATTGCACCGGAGCCGGCGAGCCGCTCAACCCCGAGGTGATCCACACGTGGCACGAGGCGTTCGGACTGCTGATCCACGACGGCTACGGGCAGACCGAGAGCATCATCATGGCCGCCAACCTCCCGGCGCTCCCCGTCCGTCCCGGCTCCATGGGGAAGCCCTTCCCCGGGCACGACCTGCGTGTCATCGGAGAGGACGGCGCCGAACTGGCTGTGGGAGAGGTGGGCGACCTCGCGCTGCGCGGCCGGCCACCGTCGCTCTTCCTCGAGTACTGGAAGAACCCGGAGGAGACCGCCGCCTGCCGGCGCGGCGACTGGTACCTGACCGGCGATCGCGCCCGTCGCGACGAGGACGGCTATCTCTGGTTCGTCGGTCGCGCCGACGACGTCATCATCTCGGCCGGCTATCGGATCGGACCGTTCGAGGTGGAGAGCGCGCTGCTCGAGCATCCCGCCGTGCTGGAGTCGGCCGTCGTGGCCAGTCCCGACCCCCTGCGTGGCGAGGTGGTGAAGGCGTTCGTGGTGCTCCAGGCGGGCCATGTGCCCGCCCCGGAGCTGGCGCACGAGCTGCAGGAGCATGTGAAGCGCGTGACCGCGCCCTACAAGTATCCGCGTGAGATCGAGTTCGTGGACGCGCTTCCGAAGACGGTCAGCGGCAAGATCCGCCGCGTCGAGCTGCGCGAGCGCGAGCGCCGGACGAGGGGTACGGCGCCGGCGTGACGGCGCGGATCTCGAGCAGCTTTCGTCGCCCGAGACCCGGAATCGCTGGCGGCTCCACGCCGACGTCCTCGCGCCAGAAACGGGCGTCGCCGAGCAGGGCGACGACCGCTTCCAGGTGACCGTCCTGCGTGAAGATCGCACCGCCGGGCCGCAGCCGCGGTGCGAGGTGCGTCAGGCACGTACGGGTGGAGCCGAGCAGGTCCACGTCGAGCAAGGCAACGTCGACCGGGCCATCCAGCGCAGGCATCGTGTCGGCGAACCAGCCCTTGCGGAACTCGCAGACCTCCGGGGCGCCGAAGCGCGCCACCGTGCGGCGCACCGACGGCAGCCGGCCGCGAAAGGCGCCGGCCCGGAACGCGACCGGACGACCCCAGAGGTTGCGATGCCGCTCGTCGTTCGGCGGGATGCCACGGAAGGAATCGAAGACCACCAGCCGACCGCGCGCGAGGCGGGTCACCAGGCTGAGCTTCGCCGTGCTCCCGCCCTTGCCGGTGCCGGCCTCGACCACCGTGAGACCCGGTCGTCCGGCGAGTCGCAGGATGCGATCCGCCACGCGCAGCATCTCCCCCTGCGTGTGGTAGGTGCGGACGTGGTTCGTCGTGGCGAGGAATCGCGCCACCAGCAGGACGCGGTGGCGGAGCGAGAGCGGCACCGGATAGCGGGCACGCAGAAACGCGAGCAGCGCCGCGCGGTCGCGTCCGAAGAGGAAGCGGACGGACTGCGCGCGGCGGTAGAGCGAGCCGGTGCCGCGCCGCACGTCGTCGTCGCCCGCGCAACCGCTCAGCGATACTGCTGCAGGCGCGCGATGCGCTCCTCGAGCGGCGGGTGCGACGCGAACAACATCGCGAAGCGGCTCGGTGCACCGTTGATCTTGAGCGTGGCGAGCGCCGCGTGGCTCGTGTCGACCATCTCGGCGTTGCGCCGCAACTTGTCCAGTGCCGCGATCATCTTTCCGGTGCCCGCCAGCCGCGCGCCACCCCGATCGGCCCGGAACTCGCGCCAGCGCGAGAACCCGGCCACCACGATGGCGCCGAGCAGGCTCAGCACGATCTGCAGGATCATCACGATGGCGAACTGGACCATGGCGCGGCTCTCCTCGCGCATGCTCTGGGTCACCGCGAAGGCGATGACACGGGCGAAGAAGAGCACGAAGGCGTTCACGACGCCCTGCAGCAGGGTCATGGTGACCATGTCGCCGTTCGCCACGTGGGTGATCTCGTGGCCGAGCACGCCCTCCACCTCGTCCCGATTCATGCGCTGGAGGAGCCCGCTGGACACGGCCACCAGCGCACGCGACTTGGTCGGCCCGGTCGCGAACGCGTTCACCTCCGGGCTGTCGTAGTAGCCCACCTCGGGCATGGCCGGCAGGCCCGCCCCGCGGGCAAGCGTGTGGACGATCTCGACGAGCTGGCGCTCGTTCGGGTCGCGGGTGTTCGGGTCGATCACCTGCACGCCCATCATCTGCTTCGCCATGACGCGCGACAGGGCGAGCGAGATGAGTGACCCGGCCATGCCCCAGACCAGGCAGAAGACCAGCAGCTGCCGGTAGTCGATCCCGTAGGCGCTGATGCCATAGCGCAGCCCCAGCACCTGCAGGAGGATCGAGATCGTGAGCATCACCAAGATGTTGGTGATCAGGAACAGGACGATGCGCTTGGCCCAGACCATGACGACCTCCGTGTGGCGGTAGGATACGCGCGCCCGTCCGGGACGCAACTCCCCGAGGCTGGTCTACGCCTGCGCCGGCCGACGGGCAGTCGCGCGGGCGAGCCCGAGCGCGGCCAGGAGGGGCACGCCGCCGGCCAGGACCAGCGCCGCGCGGAGTCCGAACGCCTCGCCGATGGCGCCGCCGACGAGCGCACCCGCGAGCATGGCGGCCGTGTCGAGGAGGCGCTTGGCGGCGTTCGCGCGGCCGAGAACATCGCGTGGCACCCGAGACTGTCGCAGGCTCACCTCGTGCACGTTGGCGACGGCGTACGCGCCGTCGCCCAGGAGCTGCTGGGCCAGCAGAAGCGCCGCGCCGGCGAGGGTTGCTCCCCGCGCGATCGGCACCAGGAGCAGGGCGATGCCGGTGACGGCGAGTCCCACGGCGATGACGCGCATGGGACCGAAGCGCCGTCCAGCGGCGGGGGCGACGACCGCGCCGGCGAGACTCGCGAGGCCGCCCGTGGCGAAGACGAGACCGAGCATGCCTGGCGTGAATCCCAGCTCGCGGGTGCGCAAGGATGGCGGTGAACGGGAGCGCCGTGCGGGTGACGAGCGACCCGAAGATCGACACGGTGTGCGCTGCCCACAGCCATCGGAAGGCCGGGTTCAGAGGGCCGGACATGCCATGGTGTCGTGCGCGGCCGGGTCGTGGCCGCGGTGTCGATCGCGCGACCGTCGAGCTCGGCGAGATCCATCAGCGGCGGCGGTCGCTCCGCGGTGACGACGCGCAGGTACAGTCGCACATTCGGGTCGGGGCGAGGGTCGTCGCCCGCAGCCACGTCACCGGCGCTGCGGGCGAAGCGGTCGCGCGGAGGGTGCGAGCGACTCACCGGCGGAGACTGGGGTGCCGGGACTGTCGGTGTCGAGGTGGTCAGGTACCGAGACGCGAACCCTCCCGCAGCTCACGCAGCGGGACGCAGCGGGGACGCAGCCGGAGCCTTCCCCGGCATGGCCGACCTTTGGCCGGCCGGATTCCGCCGCCGGGCGGTCCAGGACTCCACGGCGATCAGCGCCAGCAGAACCACCAGCGCGCCGAGCACGCCGAACACGGCGATGGGGGCCAGCGGCCCGAACAGCTCCCCGATCGTCGTGGCCGGGGCGATGGCGGGGAAGGCGGTGGGAATCATGACTCGTGACCTCCTGTGCAGGCATATCGCATGGATCGTGCCAGCCGGGCGGAGGCGGCGCCGATGGCGAGATGCAGGCTTTCTGGCTGGCGGAGGGGGCGCCAGCGTCCGTTTTCGACTGCACTGCCGCACGCTCGGGGAGACACCGGGGTGGGGCCTGCATACGCCCGAGGGCACCCGGTGTCACAGGAACCTGGCACCCTAGCCTGTCCAGCCTCTTGCAGCCTGGAAAGCGTCCGTGGCACCGGCCCGCCCTCCGATCTCGTCGGCGGACGGCGGCGCGGCCGAGGCGCTCCCGGGTCGTACCCCTCCCCCCGGGCACCCTCAGGGACGCCAAGCAGCAGCTGATCGAGCGTTTCGAGCGCCGGTTCATCACCGAGGCCCTGGCATGGCATCAGGGCAATGTCTCGAAGGCTGCCGAGGACATGGGCATGTACCGCCAGCACCTGCAGGTGAAGCTCACGGAATACGGGATCGACGCGGAGGCGTTCCGGGGCCGGCGGGGCGAGCGCTGAGCGCGGCCGGCCATTTTGTGCTTGACTGACTCTACGCCCCTAAGTACGTTCTCCTTCCTGATATCGCGTTCTGGGTACGCGGTGACCGATCCCTTCCGGCCGGGAACGCGTTCGATCAGGTAATCCCCTTCGGTGCGGAATCTCCGCCAGTGCCCCGTGTCGGGCGTCAGCCCGGCCCCTCCGTCCAGATGGCCATCCGCCCGTCCACTGCTCGCGTGAAGCGCATGGAGAAGCGACCCCCCGACAAGAAGGCCCGCGTCCGCGATGCGCGGCCCGGGCCGAGGCCGGTGCAAGCCCCGGCCGACGAGCCCCACGAAGCACCGGTGGAGCCGGCCGCCGCGGAGGAGCTCGATCAGGTCGTCTCCATGCTGGGCGACATGGACATCGAGGTCGAGGGCGTCGAGGAGACGGCGCTCACCGAGGAGACCACGGAGAAGGCCGCCGAGCCCGACTGGACCGAGGAGCCCGCCGAGGCCGAAGAGGTCGAGCGCGCTCCCGGAGAAACCGCCGACCCGGTCCGGATGTACCTGCAGGAGATGGGCGGCGTGCCCCTGCTCACCCGCGAGGAGGAGGTGGCCATCGCCAAGGAGATCGAGGCGGGCGAGCGCGAAGTGCGCGACGCCGTCTTCTCCCTCGATCTCGCCGTGCACTACGTCCTGGGCCTGGCGGATCGTCTGAAGCGTGGCGAGATCGAGACACGCCACGTCTTCGGCGACGACGAGACCCCGAGCACGGACACCGGCGACGTCACCGAGAGCGGCCCGCGGGAAGACAAGCGGGCCGATGCGTTCCTCAAGCAGGTCGCCAAGCTGCGCCGTCTCGTGAGCGAGGACGAGAAGCTCGAAAGGGAGCGCGGCAAGGTGCGCACCTCCAAGCTGCGCAAGGCGGCGATCGCGAAGCGACTGGAGATGATCGCCCAGAGCGTGAGGGAGACGCTGCTCGAAACCAAGATCGGGGGCAAGCACGTCACCAGCTTGGTCGACACGCTCAAGGAGGCGCACGGCACGGTCGACCGCGAGCAGCTCATCGTGCGTCGCCTCGAAGACCGGCTCGGTCACCCGAGCACGGAAGTCGTGCGGCATGCCGGCCGGATCAGGGCCGAAGAGAAAGATGCGCGGCAGACGGCCAGCCGCCTCTTCCACGCGCCTGCCGCCCAGGTCCTCGAGGCGGGCGAGACGATCAAGGAGGCCCGACGGCGCATCAAGCAGGCGACGGAAGACGTCGGCATGCCGCCGGAGACGCTGCGCGACGTGCTGCGCGTGATCCGCCGCGGCGAGGCCAAGGCCCAGGAGGGCAAGCGGCGCCTCATCGAGGCCAATCTTCGCCTCGTGGTCTCCATCGCCAAGCGCTACACCAACCGCGGCCTCGGCTTCCTCGACCTGATCCAGGAGGGGAACATCGGCCTGATGCGCGCGGTCGAGAAGTTCGAGTACCAGCGCGGATACAAGTTCTCCACCTACGCCACGTGGTGGATCCGCCAGTCGGTGAGCCGCGCCATCGCCGACCAGGCGCGCACCATCCGCATCCCCGTCCACATGATCGAGACCATCAACAAGGTCATTCGCACGTCGCGCTACCTGGTGCAGCAATACGGCCGTGAGCCCAGCGCGGAGGAGATCGCGCAGCAGATGGAGATGCCTGCCGACAAGGTGCGCAAGGTGCTCAAGATCGTGAAGGAGCCCGTCTCCCTCGAAACGCCCATCGGTGACGACGAGGAGAGCTCGCTCGGTGATTTCGTCGAGGACCGCCAGACCTTGTCGCCGGCCGACGCGGCGATGGCGCTGTCGCTCGAGGAGCAGACGCGCAAGGTCCTGGCCACGCTCACGCCGCGCGAAGAGCAGATCCTGCGGCTGCGCTTCGGAATCGGTGAAAAGTCCGACTACACGCTCGAGGAGGTCGGCCAGCGGTTCGCCGTCACCCGCGAGCGTATCCGCCAGATCGAGGCGAAGGCGCTGCGCAAACTCCGCAGCCCGAACCGGTCGCGCGTCCTGGAATCGTTCGTCGGACGCCAGTAGGAGGCGGGCGGGAGTCGTACACGGGCCGGCCGGGGTGGGGCACCCGCAAGGACGGGTGGCCAGCAAGGAGCCCCGGGTGGCCGGAGGTCCGGATGCTCGAGAACCTGGAGAAGGAGCTGCGGAAGTGGCGCGAGGACCGCGCCGCGAAGCCGCAGCGCGACGCGCCTTCCGACCGGCGCACCGTCAAGGTGAACGGTCAGGAAGTGGTCGTCGTCAAGAAGAAGCCGAAGCTCCGCACGGTCTGAGCGCCGCCGTGCGCGGGCGCCGTCCCCGGCTCGTGGCTGGCGCGGAACCCGGGGTGGTACTAGACGGGGTGCATGCGGGCTCTCTCCCTCGCAGCATCTCTGGCTGCGTGCGCCCAGCTGGCGTCGCCCGTGGCCGCGCAGATCGCCTCGCCTCCGCGGGTCGTCGGCCGGCTCGTGGGGCCGGGCGCGACGCCGGCGCCACCCGGGCTGCGGCTCTACGGCACCGACCTCGGCTGGACCTTCGAGCACCAGGGCCAGCTGATCATGCTGTTCGGTGACACCTGGCGCCACGCGCGCTCACTGTGCGACGGGGAGCCACGCAACGACGACACGCAGGCCACGCTGCCGCTGGCGGCCCCGGCGGGAGTCCCACCGCTGACCTTCCTCACGAAGTCGGACGTGCCCGGCGAATTCGCGCCCATCCTGCTCAGCCGCGGCGCGGCATCGCTGTCGCTGGCCTACGGTCAGGTGCCGCTCACGGGCTTCAGCGACGGCGCCGACGCGATCGCCGTCTTCGGACGGGCGGAGTACGTGCGCTGCTGGCGGCGCACCCCGCGCGCGCAGCCGTCCTGCCGCCCGCACAAACACCTCCGGTGCACCCAGGAGGTTGGCGAGTGCGTCCCGCGATTGCTGGTGGTGCCGACGCTGTGCGACCTCGCGAGCGGCGCCGGGTGCATCCTGAACATCATCGACGCGTACACGCGTCCCGACCCCGCCTCGGGTGGCCTCGAGTTGTTCTGGAACGTCTCGACCTGGAACCCCTACGGGGTCGCGCTGGTACGCAGCGTCATCCGCCCCGGGGAGTCGCGGTCTGCCGGTCCGGCAACGGGATCCCGCCGCAACCCGGCCGTCCGCTGGTGCCGCGCGACCGGCTGACGGCGGGCTCGTTCGCGCTCAGGCCGGGCGACGCCAGCCCAGCGCCGCACGCGCCCGGGCTGCTGCGCCTCGCACATCGAGCAGGCGGAGCCGCGCCGGGACGGCCGCGCCCAGGTCGTCGAAGATGGCGTACACCACCGGCGTGACGACCAGCGTCAGCAAGAGCGACAGGGATTGGCCGCCGATCACCACGACCGCGATCGTGTAGCGCTCCTCGGCCCCGGGACCCGTGCCGAGGGCCAGCGGCAGCATGCCCGCGACCAGCGTCAGCGTGGTCATCAGGATGGGCCGCAGGCGGTCGCGACTGCCCTGGATGATGGCGGGGGTACGGTCGAGCCCCGCGGCCCGGAGCTGTCTTATGTGGTCGATCTGCAGGATCGAGTTCTTCTTGACGACGCCGAAGAGCACGAGGATGCCGAGGGCCGAGTACAGGTTCAGCGTGTTGCCCGCGAGCCAGAGCGAGAACAGCGCGAACGGCACGGCCAGCGGGAGCGAGAGCAGGATCGTCACCGGGTCGATCAGGCTCTCGTACTGCGCGGCGAGGATCATGTACATGAACGCGATCGAGAGCAGGAAAGCCCAGATGAACTCGCCGAAGGTGCGCTCGAGCTCGCGGCCGCGGCCCGAGACGCCCGTCGTGTAGCCGGCGGGAAGGTCGAGCTCGGCGGCGGCGGCGCGCACGGCCTCGAGGCGATCACCGAGGGCGTAGCCCGGCGCCACCGTGGCGCGGATGCTCGCCACCCGCTGGCGGTCGAGCCGGTCGATGCGCGACGCGGTGGAGGCGGGGTCGAGGCGCGCCACGCTGTCGAGGCGGACGAGCCCGCTGCCCGCGCGGGGCACGTAGAGTCGGGCGATCGTGCCGGGGTCGTTGCGGTCACCGTCCTCGAGGCGCACCTGCACGTCGTAGTCCTCGTTGACGCTCGGGTCGATGAAGCGCGACACGCGGTCGTCGCCGCCCACCATGAGGCGCATCGCCATGGCGACGTCCTCGACGGCGACCCCGAGGTCGCCGGCGCGGTCGCGGTCGATCACGACCCGCAGCTCGGGCTTGTCGAGCTTGAGCGTCGTGTCTGCGTCGGCGATGCCGCCCATCTCCAGCATGCGCGCGCGCAGCGTCTCGGCGGCGCGGGCGAGGACGTCGAGATCGGGGCCGCGGATGTTGAAGTCGATGTCGACGGGAGCGCCCCCCAGGTTGAACGCCGGCGCATTGCGCACCGAGATGCGCAGATCGCGGTACGTGCGAAAGGTGGCACGCAGCCGCTGCATCACGTCGCGCTGCGTATAGTTGCCGCGAAAGGCTGCGCCCGGGTCGAGCCGCACGAGTCCGGCGAAGAGGCGTGAGAGGGAGAAGTAGCGCTCGGCGTGCGGCGCGATGCGGACGTAGGCGTAGCCGCTGTTGACGCTGCCGAGGAATCCGCCGCCCACGGTGGTGAGGACCGTCTGCACACCCGGTGTGGCACGGACATCGGCAGCGATGGTGCGCATGACGTCGTCCATGGCGGCGACGCTGGTACCCTCGGGTGCCGTGGCATAGATGTCGAACTCTGCCTCGTCGACGTCGGTGGGGATGTATTCCTGCCGGATCAGCACGTAGAGCGGGACCGACGAGAAGACCACGACCCCTGCCAGCACCGCGACCAGCAGGCGATGGTCCAGCGCCCAGGCGAGCCAGCGGGCGTAGGCGGCGTCGAGCCGGGCGTAGAGCCCGCTGCGGGAGTGCGGCCCGCCCGTCCCCTCCTCGGGCTGGAGCAGGCGGGCGCTCATCGTCGGCGTGAGCGTGAAGGACACGAGCAGGCTCACCAGGACGGCCGCCGCGGCCGTGATCCCGAACTGGTAGAGGAAGCGTCCGGAGATGCTCGACATGAACGATACCGGCACGAAGACCACGACCAGACTGAGCGTGGTCGCGAGCACCGCGAGCCCGATCTCCGCCGTCGCCCGGCGCGCCGCCTCCATGGGCGGCATCTTCTTCTCTTCCACGAAACGGAAGATGTTCTCGAGCACCACGATGGCGTCGTCGATGACGACGCCCACCATCAGGACCAGCGCCAGCATGGTCACGCTGTTCAGCGTGAAGCCGAGCGGCCACATGCAGGCGAAGGTCGCCACCAGCGAGGCGGGAATGGCGACGCCGGCGATCAGCGTCGAGCGCCAGCTGCGCATGAAGGCGAGCACGACGAGGCAGGCGAGGGCGCTGCCCAGCACGAGGTGCTGCGTGATCTCGTGCAGCGCGGCGTAGATGTAGCGCGACTGATCCCGGATGATCTGGAGCCGGACGTCGGGGGGGAGCTGCGCCGCCGTGGCGGCGAGGTGCTCCTTGGCCGCCTCGATGACGGCCACCGTGTTGGCGCCGGACTGGCGGCGCACCTCGAGGATCACGGTCGGCACGTCGTCGAGCCGCGCCACCGAGCGCTGCTCCTTGGTGCCGTCCTCCGCCCAGCCGACGTCGCGCACGCGGATGGGCGTACCGCTGCGGCTGGCGAGTACCAGCTCGTCGAACGCGGTCGGGTCGGTGAGGCGGCCGAGCGTGCGGAGGCTCGCCTCGCGGGTGGGCGTGGTGACGTTGCCGCCGGGTACCTGGCTGTTCTGGCGCAGCACGGCGTCGCGGACCACGGTGATGGGCAGCCCGAACGCCGCCAGGCGGTCGGCGTCGATCCACACGTTGATGGCGCGCTCGAGCCCGCCAACGACGACCACCTCGCCGACGCCGCGCGCGCGCTCGAGCTGCACCTTGACGACGCGATCCGCCAGGTCGGTCAGCTCGCGCAGCGAGCGGTCGGCCGACAGCGCAACCGTGAGCACCGGGCTCGACTCGTTGTCGAACTTGGCGACGATCGGCGGGTCCAGGTCGGGCGGCAGGTCGACGAGCGCCGCCGACACGCGGTCGCGGACGTCCTGCGCCGCGACGTCGACGTCGCGCTCGAGCGCGAAGTTCGCGGCCACCACTGCGGCGCCGGCCCCCGAGATCGAGCGCAGCTCGTCGAGGCCCTCGACGGTGTTCACCGCCTCCTCGAGCCGCTGCGCCACCTCGGTCTCCATCTCCTCGGGCGCCGCGCCGGGCAGCGTCGCGCGCACGCGCACTTGTGGGATGTCGACGGCGGGGAAGCGGTCCACGCCGAGCTGGAGGTAGGCCGCGGCGCCTACCACGACCAGCGCGAGGATGAGCATGGCGGCAAAGATCGGCCGCCGGATGCAGACCTCGGCGAGCTTCTGCATCGCCCGTCAATCCGCCACGACGACCTGGCCGGCCGTCAGGTTCCCCGGCGCCGCCACCACGGCTTCGCCGGCGGCGAGGCCGGCGAGCACCTCGACGCGGTTGCCCACGCGCCGTCCCACCTGAACGCGCTTCTCGACCACGCGTCCGTCGACGACGCCCAGCACCTTGTTCACCCCGGCGAAGGTCGTGACCGCCGTCGCCGGCACGAGGACGGCCGGCTGCTCGGGATCGACGACGATCTCCGCGGTGGCAAAGGCACCCGGACGCAGCGTCCCGTCGAGATTCGGCACCTCGGCCTCGACGAGCAGCGTGCGGGTGCTCTCGTCGACGGCGGGGCTCAAGCGGACGACCGTGCCCTCGACGGCGGCCTCCCGCCCTTCCGGCCGCAGCCGCACGGGCTGTTTGACCCGCACGCTGGCCGCTTCGCGCTCCGGCACCGCGAGCCGCAGCCGCAGCGGGTGGATGCGGACGATCGTCACGACGGGCGCGCCGACGTCGAGGTAGCCGCCGATGGACAGATGCCGCTCCCGGACGGCGCCGTCGAATGGCGCGCGCAGCGTCGCGTCGGCGAGGCTCTGCTCGGCGAGCCGCAGCGCGGCTCGTCGCTCGGCGACGACCGCCTGGCGGTTGCGGACCTCCTCGAATGCTTCCTGGAGTCGCGCCTCGGCGACCCGGAAATCCGCGTCGGCCTGGTCCAGCTCCGCCTTCGACAGGATGCCGTCGCGCTGGAGGGTGGCCAGTCGCTCGCGCTGTCGCTCGGCCTGTTCCAGGACGGCACGTGCCTGGCGGACGAGCGCCGTGCCCTCGGGCGGCGTCGCGTCGGCGGAGCCGTCGTGCGGCACCCCGAGCCGCGCTCTGGCCTGCGCCAGCGCCGTCCGCGCCTGCTCGACGCGGAGGCGGAAGTCGGTCAAGTCGAGCACGGCGATGACGTCGCCCGCGCGCACCGCGGAGCCCAGATCGACCGGCAGCTGCTCGAGGCGTCCCGCGACCTTGGTATTGAGCACCACCTGGTCTTCGGCGGCGAGGGCGCCCGTGGCGACCACCGCACGCGGGAGGCTGCCGCCCTCGGCGCGCACGATCCGCACGGGCCGCGGCGTCTCCTCCCCGGGCGTGGCGGTGGCATCAGCGCGGTCCTTGTCGCAGCCCGCGCCGAGCGCGGCGAGCAGCAGCGACGCGGCAACCGACACGGCGCGCCCCGCCTGCGTCGACTCTCGCACAGGGATCGTTAGAGCATGAGCGCGCATGAGATGCGATTCGCCGTCGAGGGTCGCGCGCGACCGGTCTCCCTGCCGGTGTGAACGGCCGTGGCGTCTCCCCGTCCGACCTCAACGACAGACCATGCCCTGGCCGAGCGCGAGCCGGCGGCATGTGGTTCCCTCCATCTGCCATCGAATGTCGCGCGCGCGGCGCGCCGGGCCCGAG
>JBKPDC010000225.1:0-8978 GCA_046727715.1 Thermodesulfobacteriota bacterium | reverse complement strand
TCGGGGCCGGCGCTCGTGGCGAGGTAACCCAGGGTCCTCTGCCAGTCAATCATGTGCCGCAGCTTGCACCGTGACGGCCGGGGATGCTCAATTGCCGCTCCCGTGGAGATCCGATTCAGCGACGCCGAGGAAGCGTTCCGCACCGAGGCCCGGGCCTGGCTGGAAGCCAACCTGCCGCGCGAGCCGCGACCGGAGATCGCCGACCTGCGCGCACGGCGTGCGTACGACATGGCCTGGCAGCGCCGGATGTACGACGCCGGGTGGGCCGGCATCAACTGGCCGAAAGAGTACGGCGGGCGCGGTGCGACGCTGATGGAGCAGCTCATCTGGTACGAGGAGTACGCGCGTGTCGGCGCCCCCGACGTCACGACCGGGTTCGTCGGCTTGAAACATGCCGGACCCACGCTCATCGCGTGCGGTAGCGAGGAGCAGAAGGCGTACCACCTGCCACGCATCCTGCGCGGCGACGTCGTCTGGTGTCAGGGTTTCTCCGAGCCGAACGCGGGCTCGGACCTCGCAAGCCTCCAGACGCGGGCCGAGATCGATGGCGACTCCCTGGTGGTGAACGGCCAGAAGATCTGGACCAGCTTCGGGCACGTCGCCGAGTTCCAGGAGCTGCTGGTGCGCACCGACCCGAATGCGCCGCGTCCCCACGCCGGCATCACCTGGGTGATCTGCCCGATGGACGTGCCCGGCCTCGACATCCGTCCCATCAAGACCCTCGCCGGCAACAGCGACTTCTGCGAGGTGTTCTACGACAACGTCCGCATCCCGCTCGCCAACGTCGTCGGCCGGCTGAACGACGGCTGGCGCGTGGCGATGGCCACGCTCAGCTTCGAGCGCGGCACTGCGTTCATGTCGGAGCAGGTCCGTCTGGCACGCCGGCTCGACGCGCTCGTCGACGTGGCCCGCGGCATGCCGGGTCCCGGCGGCCAGCGCCGCGCCGTCGACGACGACGACATCGCGCGCCGGCTCGCGCTCGCCGCCGCCGAGGTCGAGGCGATGCGCGCCATGACCTATCGCAGCCTGAGCCTCGCGGCACGGACCGGCATGCCGGGCGCCGAGGCGTCGATGATCCGGCTCTTCTTCTCGGAGCTGATCCAGCGCATCGACGCGCTCGCGATGGAGATTCTCGGACCGGAGGCGCTCGGCGGCTTCGACGCCGCCGGGGCGCCGACCGGCGAGTGGGCCGAGCGCTATCTCACCGGGCTGTCGCAGACCATCGGCGGCGGGACGAAGGAGATCCAGCGCAACATCATCGGCGAGCGCGTGCTCGGCCTGCCGCGCTGAGGAGCGAGATGGACCTCACCCTCGGCCCCGAGCAGGAAGCCGTCCGCGACGCCATCCGGGGCGTCCTCGCCGAGCGCCAGTCGCCCGCACGGGTCCGCGAGGTGATGGTGACCGAGCCGCCAGTCGACGCGGCACTCTGGCGCGAAGCGGCGACGCTCGGCTGGCTCGGCCTCGCGCTCTCCGAGGCGGCGGGCGGCGCCGGCTACGGCCTCGCGGAAGCCGCGCTGCTGTTCCAGGAGATCGGCCGTAGCGTCGCGCCCGGTCCGTGGCTGGGGACGGTGCTCGCTGCCCGTGCGCTCGCCGGGGCGCCGGCCGCCCGCGATCGACTCGGTGACGTGCTGGCGGGCCGCACGCGTGTCGGCGTGATCGACGACCCCGACGATCGGCTCGGGCGCGGCGCGCGCCTCGACGGCGAAGCTCGGAACGTGCTGGACGCGGGCGCGGCGGACGCGTTTCTCGTCCTCGGCAGCGCGGTGAGCCGGTTCGTCGGAACGAATGCGCCGGGCGTGCGTGTTCGGAGCGCCCCGAGCATGGACCCGACGCGGCGGATCGGCACTGTCGCGTTCAGCACGGCGGAAGGTATCTCGCTGCCAGGCGACGCCCGGCGGTGGCGCCTCGAGGGGATCACGCTCGCGGCCGCCGAGGCGCTCGGCGTGGCGGAACGCACGCTGGAGCTGTCGGTCGGGTACGCCACGGTGCGCCGGCAGTTCGGCAAGCCGATCGGGACGTTCCAGGCCATCAAGCACCGCTGCGCCGACATGGCGGTGCGTGCCGAGGTCGCGCGCGCGATGGTGACCTATGCCGCGGTGGCGCTCGACGAGGGCTGCGAGGGGGTGACACGACACGTGGCGATGGCGAAGGTGCTCGCCGGCAGCGCGGCGCTCGCCAATGCCACCGACAACATCCAGAACCACGGTGGCATGGGCTACACCTGGGAGTCCGACGCCCACCTCTATCTCAAGCGCGCGCGGCTGCTGGAGCACTGCTTCGGCACGCGGACGGCGCATCTCGACGCGCTCGCGGCGCCGTGGCGCGCCGCCCGCTGAACGGCGCGGCGCTCCTCGGCGGCGGGGTCGCGACGCGCTTCCCCGCGCTGCGCCACCCCGACTTCCGGCGCTACGTCCTCGGGCAGAGCGTCTCGCTGGTCGGCTTCTGGATGCAGAGCGTCGCCCAGGCCTGGCTCGTCTACCGGCTCTCGGGCTCGGAGCTGGCGCTCGGCGCGGTGGCATTCGTGGGCTACCTGCCGGTGCTGTGCCTGGCCCCGGTGGCGGGCGTCGTGGCGGACCGCGTCGACAAGTGGCGCCTCATCATGGGGACGCAGAGCGCCGCCATGGTGCTGGCGCTGCTCCTCGGCATCCTGGTGGCATCGGGGTTCGCCACGGTACCGCTCGTCGCCGTGTTCGCCTCCGCGCTCGGGGCAGTGGGCGCGTTCGACCTGCCGACGCGGCAATCGTTCCTGGTGGAGATGGTCGGCCCCGAGGACCTTCCTGGTGCCATCGCGCTCAACGCGTCGATCTTCAACACGGCGCGGGTCGTCGGTCCCGCGATCGCGGGTGGGCTCGTGGCGACGCTCGGGGAGGCGCCGTGCTTCTTCCTGAACAGCGCGAGCTATCTGGCGGTACTCTGGGCACTGGCCGGCATGCGCCTGGACGCCCGCCGCCCGCCGGTGGCGCGTCACGACAGCCGCGCGTTGCGCGCCGGGCTGCGGTACGTGCGCCAGCAGCCGGCGCAGGCCGCGTTGCTCCTCGCGCTCGGCCTGGTTTCTGCACTGGGGCTGCAGGCCAACGTGCTCATGCCGTCACTCGCGCAGCGGACCTTTGCACGCGGGCCGACGGGCTACGGGCTCCTCCTCACGGGCTACGGCATCGGCGCCGTCTGCTCGGCGCTCTGGCTGGCGTCGCGGCGCTACACCAGGGACGAGCACCGACGGACGCTGCTCGGTGGGCTGACGATCTTCGGCGTCGGCTTGTCGGGGGTTGCGGTGAGCCCGAGCTTCTCGGCGGCCGTCGCGTGCCAGACCGTCGCGGGGCTCGGCATGATCCGGTTCACCGCGACCACGAACACGCTGATCCAGCTCCTGGTCGCCGACGACTACCGCGGGCGTGTGATGGGCCTTCACACCGTCATGTTCATGGGGATGGCGCCGCTCGGCAGCCTGCTCCTCGGCGCGATCGCGGAGCCGTTCGGGGCGCGGGCGGCCCTCGTGGTGTCGGCCGCGGCACCGCTGACGGCGCTCGTTTTCCTGGCGCGGCGGCTGCGCTGACCATGACAGGGGTCGCTCGCCGCAGCGGCCGCCGTCTCGCCACGTGCGACCGGCCGGAGCCCGGGGCGTTGACGCACCCGTGCGCGCACGCCACAACCCGCCCATGGCGAGCTTTCTGCGTGGATACGAGAGCCAGGCCTACGCGCTGCTGCGGATCGTGGCGGGATTCCTCTTCCTCTGGCACGGGATGCAGAAGCTCTTCGGCTTTCCGGGTGAGCTCCCGGCCGGTGTGCCCGCGTTCGTGACCTGGATCGGTGGTCCGATCGAGCTGATCGGCGGCACGCTGGTCATGATCGGCCTCTTCACGCGCTGGGCGGCGTTCGTGGCGAGCGGTGAGATGGCCGCCGCCTACTGGATGGCGCACGCCCCGAGGGGGCTGCTGCCACTCGTGAGCCAGGGGGAGCTGGCGGTCCTCTACTGCTTCGTCTTCCTGTACATCGCGTCGCGCGGCTCCGGCATCTGGAGCGTCGACGGCGACTGAGCTTCCAGCCAGGCGAGGATCGCCGCGCGGTCGGCGTCGACGTCGGGCGGCGGGCGCCGCGGTTCCGGATCCCGCACCCCGGACAGCTTGATCGGGTTGCCGGCGACGGCAAGGTCGCCGATCGCCGGATCGGCGATGTGCAGCACCATGTGCCGGGCGGCGACCTGAGGATGGCGAACGGCCTCGGCCACCGTGCTGACCGGGGCACACGGGATGCCGGCGCGCTCGAAGCGGTCGAGCCATTCGGCCGCGGTGCGTTCGCGGAGCGCTGCCCCCACCTCCCGCGCGAGGTCGTCGACGTGGCGCCGGCGCATGTCCATGGTCCGGAAGCGCGCGTCGCTCGCCAGGTGCGGGCGCTCGATGGCCTCGCACAGCGCGGCGAACTGCACGTCGTGTCCTGCACACAGCACCACCGGCTGCCCGTCGCCGGCCTCGAAGGCCTGGAACGGCGCGATGTTCGGATGCCGGGTGCCGAGCCGTCCGGGAAGCTCGCCGGTCACCAGGTGCGCCGTCAGCGCGTTCTCCAGGATCGCGAGCTGGCAGTCGAGCATCGCGACGTCGACCATCGTGCCCGTGCCCGTGTCGTGACGGTGGTGGAGCGCAGCGGTGATGCCGATGGCGAGGAAGAGGCCGGCGGTGATGTCGCCGATCGAGACGCCGACGCGTGCCGGTGGGCCGTCCGGGTAGCCCGTGAGACTCATGATGCCGCCCATCGCCTGGACGATCATGTCGAACGCCGGCCGTTCGCGGAGCGGGCCGGTGTGGCCGAACCCCGATGCGGCCGCGTAGATCAGCCGCGGCCAGCGCCCGTGCAGCACCTCCCAGCCGTAGCCGAGACGATCCAGGACGCCCGGCCGGAAGTTCTCCACCAGCACGTCGGCGGCGTCGCACAGACGCTCGAAGGCGGCGCGATCCTCGGCCCCCCGCAGGTCGAGCGCGATGGACTCCTTGCCGTGGTTGAGCGCCCCGAAGTAGAGGCTGCGCCCGCCCACGAAGGGGCCGATGCCCCGGGCGTCGTCGCCGCTGCCTGGGCGTTCCACCTTGATGACGCGCGCGCCCAGGTTCGAGAGCACGAGGGTGCAGTACGGCCCGGCCAGCACGCGTGTCAGGTCGAGCACGACGACGCCGGCGAGCGGGCGCGGATCGATGGCGGTCATGCGGGGAGCATACGACGAGGAGGCCGCGGTGAGCTACGATGGCTGCATGTCGCGCGACGATCGCGAGCACTGGGAGGCAAAACACCGATCGCCGCCCGCGCGACCGGCGCCATTTCTCGTCGCGCACGCCGACCTGCTGTTGCCCGGACGCACACTGGATCTCGCCGCCGGCACAGGACGGAATGCGCTCTATCTGGCCGCGCGGGGGCATCGTGTCGTGGCCGTGGACGGGGCACGGGCGGCGCTCGAGCACGTGCGCGCCGCCGATGCCGGCGTCACGTGCGTGCAGATGGATCTCGATGCGCCGGGCATCCGGCCCGGCTCGGTGGACACCGTGATCGTGGTCAACTTCCTCGACCGGCGGCTGTTCGCCACGGTGCCTGGGTGGTTGCGGCCGGGAGGCGTCCTCCTGTGGGACACGTTCCTGCTCGAGCAACGAGACATCGGCCATCCACGCAACCCGGACTTCCTGCTCCGCCGCGGCGAGCTGGCGGAACGGCTCGCGGTCGCGTTCGACGTGCTGGCGGCGCGGGAGGGTCTCGCCTGGGACTCGGGCAGACCGTCGTTCCGCGCCGGCATCGTCGCCCGACGCCGCTGATCCATCACAGCGCGCGTGGGGCTCATCCGGCCCGCAGCAGGACGCGAACGAAGACGGCGTAGAGGATCACCGCCCACAACGCGTACTTCCCCGCATAGTAGAGCCGCCGATTGACCCGCTTCACCCGCCGCAGCACCTGGCGTCCGCGATGCACCGTGCCGGCGACGCGATTCACCAGGCCGACCTGCTCGGTCGGCACGTTCTGGCTCGCCGTGACGCGCAGGATGTAGCTCGCGATGACGTGGTTCAGGGCGCGCATTACGGGGGTCCGCAGCGGGCGCTCGATGTCGCAGAAGAGAATGATGCGATCCTGGTCGGTGCGGTTCTCGGCACGGTGGATGTACGTCTCGTCGAACACCACGTCCTCGCCGTCCCGCCAGGCATACGGCACGCCGTCGACGAAGATGCGGCAGGCGTCGGAGTTGGGTGTGATCAGCCCCAGGTGGTAGCGCAGCGACCCGGCGTAAGGATCGCGGTGCTCGGTCAACTTGCCCCCGGCCGGGAGCAGGGCGAACAACGCGGCGCGCACCGTCGGGACCGAGCGCAGGAGCGCGACCGTGCGCGGGCAGAGCGCCTGGGCGGAGGGCAGAAATTCGTCGTACCACTTGAGGTGAAACCGCCGCCAGCCACGCTCGAAAAAGGTGTTGAAGGCGACGTCGCGATGGGCCTCGGAGGGACGCACGTCGCCCTGGCGCAGGAGCCTCTCGGCCTCGGCGCGCATGTCCCGCCAGTGGTCGCGGAGCACGGCCAGCTCGGGAAAGCGGGTGGGTTCGAGCAGGGGGGTGCGCGGGACCGCCGACGCGGCGTACATGAGGACGTTGAGGGGCGCGAACACGGTGGAGTGGTCGGTGACCTGCCGCCGCAGACTGTGCCGCACCCGGCCGCGCAGGTGCACGTAGGCCGCCGACGCCACGAAGGCGTACAGGACGAGAAACCGCGCCGCGACGAGCTCACCCAGCATCCACGAAGCCCTCGGAGGGAAGCCGCTGCCCGCGCCGGGCGGCGCCCCTGGAGCGTCTCCGGTAGAGCGGAACGGGAGGCCGGTCAAGCGGCGACCCCGCGAGGCACGCCGTCCTTTCCTTCTGGCGCGGAAGCTGATCGCCACCATCCGAGCGCCTTTCGACGGCTCGGTGTCCGCCCGTCTCGCCAGTCTCGGCGACTACGTGCGCCCGGGCACGGTCGTCTTCCGGCTCGTCCAGGACGACCCGCTCAAGTTTCGCGGCGAGTGCCCGCGCGCGAGGTGCCGAACCGCGACCACCGCCTCCGTCCCGGGTTCTTCGGACACGGCGACGTGGTGGTCCGACGCGACGAACGCGCCGTGGCCGCGCCGCGCGCCGCGGTGACCACGTTCGCCGGGGTCACGAAGAGCTTCGATGCTCGTGGCGGCGGCGGTCGTCCGCGGGCTGTTCTCGTACCGCTCGCTCGGCGTAGACCTCTTCCCGAACATCGACTTCCCGATCGTCACGGTCACCACCACGCTGACGGGCGCGGGCGTGGAGGAGATGGAGACGGGCGTCACGAAGGTGCTCGAGGAGGCCATCAACACGATCGACGGCATCGAGGAGCTGCGGAGCACGACGCGCGAGGACGTTTGCGCCATCGTCGTCAGCTTCGTCCTCGAGAAACCGCGCGACGTGGCGGCGCAGGACGTGTGCGACCTCGCGGCGCGAGTACTCCCGTGGCCGCTCCGGCCGGTCGGCCGGCCCTGACGCCGCGTGCGGGACTACTGCACGCCGGGCGCGGGGGTGAGTGCCATCGGATCGACCCCGAGGGCCCGAATCGCCGTCTCCCACATGTCTTCGGGGGGAATCCCGAACACGAGGTCGGGATCGGCCGGTGCGGTGAGCCACGCCGAGGCGGCCAGCTCCTGGTCGAGCTGGCCCGGTCCCCAGCCGGCGTAGCCGAGGAGCAACCGGCAGCGCCGGCGCGGCAGCTCGAGCGGCTCAGCCTCGAGCAGCGGGCGCAGCACGTCCATGGACGACGTCAGGAAGAAGCCGTCGCCGACGCGCTGGCTCTGCTCGACCTCGGGATCGTTGCCGAGGAGGAGGAAGCCGCGGTTGGTCTCGACCGGTCCGCCCGTCCACAGGCGCAGCCCGCTGTCGCGCTTCGGCGGCGGATCGAGCGCCACCGCGTTCGCGGCACGGATCTCCGTCGGCCGGTTCACGACGAAGCCCACCGCGCCCTCCGGCCCGTGTTCGCACAGGAGGACGACCGTGCGGCTGAAGTTCGGATCGCGCAGCTGAGGCATCGCCAGCAGCAACGATGGCGCGAGGGGAGAGTCGTCGTCGGCCATGGGCCGATGCTTCGCTGTGGATCGAGGGTTTGTCAACCCGAGGGTCGCACGCGATGATCGAGCGGCCGGGCACCGCTGCCGAGTGCCGGCGCGGCCACGAGCGCGTCGTGGACGAAGCGCTTGGCACGCACCACGGCCGCGACCAGGTCCTCTCCCGCCGCCAGTCCGGCGGCCACTGCGGCGGACAGCGTGCAGCCGGTGCCGTGGGTCGGCTTTACCGGGACGCGCTCGCCGTCGAGCCGGTGCACGGCACCGCCTGCGAGGAGCACGTCCACGGGGCGGCCCGGCAGGTGTCCGCCCTTCACCAGCGCCGCCGCCGCGCCGAGGTCGATCAGCGCGCGAGCGGCGTCGGCCATCGCGTCGAGGTCGTCCACGCGACGGCCCGTCAGCGCCTCCGCCTCGGGCAGGTTGGGAGTCACCAGGGCCACGTGCGGCAGCAGCGCGCGGAGCGCCGCGGCCGTGCCCACGGCGCCGAGCGCGTCTCCACTCCCGGCGACCAGCACCGGGTCGAGGACGAGCCGGGGCAGCGGCTGCCGAGCGAGGCGCTCGGAGAGCGCCGTGGCGATGCCGGGGTCGGGGACGAGGCCGATCTTCGCCGCTGCGACCGGGAGGTCGTCGGTGACCGCATCGAGCTGGGCCACGACGACCTCCGGCGCGACCGCGTTGACGGCGCGCACCCCGCGGGTGTTCTGGACCGTCAGGGCCGTGATCACGGCGGCGCCGTAGACCCCGAAGGCGTGGAACGTCTTCAAGTCGGCCTGGATGCCGGCGCCGCCGCTCGGATCGGAGCCGGCGACGGTGAGTGCCACCCGAATCGGTGGCTCGGGGGCTCCGGCTGCGCTACGGTCCGCGGCCATGCAGCTCGAGGTGTATCAGACGGACGCCGAGGCCTACGA
>JBKPDC010000224.1:0-7821 GCA_046727715.1 Thermodesulfobacteriota bacterium | reverse complement strand
TCTTTGCGGCTGCGGTGCTGCTCGGCGGCTCCGCTGCCACGGCCCGGCCGCCCTTTGGCGTGATCTGCCCTCCTACGCCATCTTCGGCCTGGGCAGCGTCGGCCTGAAGAACATCACGGTGACGGGCGCGTGCAACACCGGCGTCACCTGCGGCGCGCAGGCCACGCTGCCCGGGTGCGGTGTGCTCACGACCGGCAACATCACGATGGTCGACGGCAGCCAGCTGGTGGCTGACCAGACTTCTTCCGCAAGCCAGCGCGACGCGGTGGTCATTTTCCACGTCGCGTGTATAGTCCGCCCGGGCGCGACACGGCGACGTCGGTCCCGGGGAGACTGCCGGTGAACCTGAAGCGACGAATCCTGCTCGAGTACCGCAAGGTCTATGACGCCGCGCCCGACGCGCCCTACCTGCACGCGCGCGACGCGCTGCCGGAGCGTCTCGGGCTCCCCTACGAGCAGATCGCGGCCGACGTGAAGGATCTCGAACAGAACCGGTTCCTGCACTGGAAGGCGCAGGACCTCTACAAGCTCTCGCCCCGCGGCACCCGGGTGACCGGAAACGCGAGAGAGCTCGATCTGGAGTTCCCCGAGACCTGACGGGCCCGGCCCCGCGCATCCTCCCGCTTGCGTTCCGGGTGGAGGGCGCTTGAGACTACGGGACCGAATCGGAAGGGGACTGTCGTCGGATGAGTCTACGGCCCTTGGGGGCGGGAATCGCCGGGGGGCTGCTCGCGGGCGCCGCGGTGGGTGCCGTGGAGGCGCTCGCGTCGTGGTTCGGTGCCCACGGTGCCGGCGACCTGCCGGCCATCGGCTGGGCTCTCGTGGTCTACGGACTGATCGGGGCGGCCGGCGGCTTGGGCGCGGGTCTCGTCGCTGCCGTCCTGCGGACCGACGGCTTCGGGCTGGGGCTTGCCGGGGTCGGGGCCGGGCTCGGCTTCGTGGTGGCTCGCTTCCGGATCATCCGCGACGTCTTCTTGGAGCAGCTCCCGTCGGGGCCCCTCCCGCTCGTGGTGCAGCTCCTCGGGCTGTTGCTGACGGCGGTGCTCGCGTTCCTCGTGTGGCGCATGCTGCGCGGCGCCGACGCGCGCCGGCCCTGGCTGACGCGTCCGGGCGTCGCGGCTGCCCTGGTGGGAGGGCTGGCGGCACTGTGGACGGGTGGTGCGCGGCTGATCGCACGGCCGGCAGCCCCGGTGGCCCCCCCGCGCGCCGCGGCGGCGCCGGCGGGAGCGCCCAACGTGCTCCTCGTGATGGTGGACACGTTGCGCGCCGACCGCCTGGGAGTCTACGGCCACGCCGGCGCGAAGACGCCGTCCATCGACGGCCTCGCCGCCGACGGGGTGCGCTACGCGCATGCGTTCTCGCAGGCGTCGTGGACGCGGCCGTCAGTGGCGACGATCCTGACGGGGCTCTACCCGTCGTCCCACGGTGCGGTGCACAAGGCCGACGTCCTGCCCGATCGCGTCGATACGCTCGCCGAGCTGCTCGTCGGCGCCGGCTACTACACCATAGGCTTCGCCAACAACGTGAACGTGTCGCCCGGGTTCAACTTCGGCCAGGGCTTTGCGGAATATCGCTATCTCGCGCCGGAGCTGTTCTTCTGGGCCGACGAGGCGGCCGCGAAGCTGACGCTGTACAACGGCCTGCGGCTCGTCCGAGAGCGCTTTCTCGCGCGCCGGGTGGACGTGCACAACTACTACCAGCCCGCCGAGGTCGTGAGCGACACCGCGATCGCGTGGCTCGACTCGCCGGCGGCGCGCTCGGCTCCGTTCTTCATGTTCGCGCACTACATGGACCCGCACGACCCGTACTTCGTCCACCCGTTCGACGGTGAGGGCTACGCGCGCGTGGCCAATCCCAACCCGCCCGCGACCGTGGCCGAGAAGTATCTCCGGCTCTACGACGGGGAGATCAGCTACCTCGACGAGCACCTGGGCCGGCTGTTCGCCGACCTCAAGCGACGCGGGCTGTACGACAAGACCCTGATCGTGCTCACCTCGGACCACGGCGAGGAGTTCCACGAGCACGGCGGGTGGTGGCACGGGACCACGCTGTACGACGAGCAGATCCACGTGCCGCTGGTGGTGAAGCCGCCGCATGGCGGGGCAGGCCGCGTGGTCGAGGACCTCACGACCAGTCTCGACATCGCGCCGACGATCCTCAAGACCGCGGGTGCCACGGTCCCTGCCGCGATGCAAGGTCACCCGCTGCCCCTCGACGGCACCCCGCCGGTCGCGCGCGACAGCGTGTTCTCGGAAGAGGACTTCGAGGGAAACGTGCTCCAGTCCGTCCGCACCCGGGCGTCGAAGCTGACCACCGCCAACCCCGGCAACCCGCGCGGGCTGCAGCCCGAGGAGCTCTACGACGTGAAGACCGACCCGGGCGAACAACGCAGCCTGGTGGCGAGCGAACCGGTGCTGCTCGAGGAGCTGCGCGCCGCGCTCGGGCGGTCGTATCTCGAGGCCCGCGCTCACGCGGGCGCCGGCGCGCAGACCGACGTCGACAGCGTCACCAAGGACCGGCTGCGGGCGCTGGGCTACGTCGACTGACGCGGGCATCGTGGGCGCGCGGCTCCTGGTGATCGGGCTCGACGGAGCGACGTTCGATCTCGTCGCCCCCTGGGCCGCCGCCGGCGAGCTTCCCGCCCTCGCACGTCTCATGGCGGCGGGCACGTGGGGCGCGCTGCGTTCGACGCTTCCGCCGGCGACCTTCCCGGCGTGGACGTCACTGGTCACCGGCGTGAACCCGGGGCGGCACGGTGTGCTCGACTTCACCGAGCGCGTCCCGGGGACGTTGCGCGTGCGGTTCGTGAACGGCAGCCGCCGCCGCACCCCGGCGCTCTGGACACGACTCTCCGCAGCCGGCCGCCGCGTCGCGGTGTTGAGCGTCCCGGCGACCTATCCCCCGGAGCCGGTGAACGGCGTGATGGTGAGCGGGTTCGACAGCCCGGTCGCGACCGGGGTCGACGGGTCGTTCGTCTTCCCGCGCGCCTTCCATGCCGAGATGCGCCGACTGGTCGGGCGGCTCCCGTTCGCGGATTTCCAGGAGGTGCGCACAGGGCCGCGCTGGCACGATCGAGCACTGACGAGCCTCCTCGGCGGCGTCGCGCGGCGCGCGACACTCGCCGAGGCGCTGCTCCGGCGCGAGAGGTGGGACGCGCTGATGGTCGTCTTCGGTGAGTCCGACACCGTGGCGCACCACTTCTGGCGCTTTCACGATCCCGCCTCCCCCCGCCACGTGCGAAGCCCGCATGCCCACGCCATCCGGCGGGTCTATCGCGCGCTCGATGCGGCCATAGCCCGCCTGGTCGCCGCCGCCGGCGACGCGTGCGTGGCCGTGGTGTCCGACCACGGCAGCGGCGGCGCGAGCGACCGTGTGGTGCATCTGAATCGCTACCTGGCGCAGCTGGGGTTCCTCGCGTTGCGACCGCGTCGGGGCGTCGCGTCGCGCGCGCTGCGGGGGCTCGCATTGCGTGCCGTCCCCTTCCGCCTCCAGGGGCTGCTGGTGCGACGCGCACCGGGCGCGGCCGGACGTCTCGAGGGCGGGGCGCGCTTCGGCGGCATCGACTGGTCGCGGACGCGGGCCTACTCGGAGGAGCTCGACTATCATCCGAGCGTCTGGATCAACACCACCGGGCGCGAGCCGGAAGGCACCGTCCCCGTGGCCGACTACGAGCGTACGCGCGCCGCCGTGGCCGACGCGCTGACCGCCTGGCGAGACGACGACGGCCGGGCGGTCGTCGAGCGCGTATGGCGGCGCGAGGAGCTCTATCGCGGTCCCGCGACGGTGCGCGCGCCAGACCTCTTGCTCGAGCTGGCCGCGCCGGGTGGCTACAGCCCGTCGTGCCTCCGTAGCGTGGGTCCCGGACCCGCGCTCCGGCGGCTTCGACCCGCCGAACACGGGGCGGGGAAGGGCAGCGGCCTGAACGGCGCGCACCGCCGCGACGGCATGTTCCTCTTTGCCGGCCCGGGCGTGCCGGCGGCCGGGGCCGTGCCGCCCGCCGGCATCACCGACGTCTTGCCGACGCTGCTCGCGCTCGCCGGACTGCCGGTGCCCCTGGGACTCGACGGAGCGCCGATCGCGAGCGTCGTCGGCCGGTCGGCGTGCTGGGAGCCCGATCCGCTCCCGGAGAGGAGCCTGACGCCGCAGCCGTACGGCGAGGGCGAGAGCCGCGAAATCGCGGCCCGTCTCGAGAGCCTCGGCTACCTGGAGCCGGCGCCGTGATCCGAGTTGCCCTCGTCATCGCCGGTCCGTATCCGGCCTTTCGAGGCTCGCAGGTGCTGGTGTCACACCTCGTCCTCGGGCTGCGCCGGCGCGGGCACGACGTGCACGTCGTCAGCTACGGGGCGCAGCGCGGCGAACGTCCCGGCCCGCGCCTTCGACGGCTCGCGCTCGACGCGGTGCTCGTCGCACGCCTGTGGGCGATGGTGCGGCGGGAGCGCATCGAGGTGCTGCACGCGCACAACTACGAGGCCGCGATCGCGAGCCTGCTGGTCGGGCGCGCCACCGGGCGGCCGGTCGTCTACCACGGGCACAGCGCGTACGCCGACGAGCTCCCGCTGTACGTCGCGCGCCCGGGCGCGCGCCGGTGGATGGCGCGCCTGGGCCGACGGCTCGATCGCGAGGTGCCGCGCCGGGCCGACTTCTGCATCGCCGTGAGCGAGGTGCTCGAGGCGTCTCTCCGGCGCGCCGGCGTCGCGGAGGACCACGTCGCGGCGCTCGAGCCGGCGCTGGCGCCCGGCGAGCTGGAGCCGGTCGGGTCCGGCGGCGGAGAGGATGGTCTGGTCTCCTACGCGGGCAACCTCGACGCCTACCAGCGTCTCGAGTTCCTGCTCGAGGGCTTCGCTCGCGTGCGTGCCGCGGATCCGACGGCCCGCCTCCGTCTCGTGAGCCACCCCGACGCCCGCGAGCACGCCGCGTGCCTCGCGGCGCGCGGTCTGGGCCCGGGCGTCGACGTGGTCTTGGCGCCGTCCTACGCCGAGGCGCGCGCCGAGATCCGCCGCGCGGCCGTGGTGGTCTCTCCACGCGCCGAGCATTCCGGGTTTCCGATGAAGCTGCTCACCTATCGCGCGCTGGGGAAGGCGATCGTCGCGTGCGCCGGCTCCGCCAAGGGGCTCGTCGACGGTGTCACCGCGCGCGTGGTCGCCGACGGCGACGTCGCCGCGTTCGCGGCCGCGGTCGGATCGCTGCTGCGTGATCGGCCAGCGCGCGAGCGGCTCGGCGAGGCCGCGCGCTGCGCCGTCGAGGATGGAGCGGCGTGGGACGCCGGGCTCGACCGCGTCGAGGCGATCTACCGCCGGGTGCTGGCGCGGACCCGTCCCGTCCTGCTACCCGTCACGGCCACGGAGTGAATGATGACGAACCGGCCCCGGATCGCGGTCACCATGGGCGATGCCGCCGGCATCGGGCCCGAGATCACCGTCAAGTCGCTCGCCGACCCGCGTGCCACCGAATGGTGCGTTCCGCTGGTCATCGGCGACGCCCGCGTCCTCGAGCGCGCCATGGAGGTGACCGGTGTCCGCTTGGGCATCAGCCGCATCGGCGCGGCGACGGAGGCCGGGGGCGCGGCTGGCACCATCGATGTGCTGGACGATCCGGCGATCGACATGACGGCCCACCGCTGGGGCGAGATCGATCCGCGGTACGGCGACGCCGCGGTACGCTGGACCAAGGAGGCCGGCCGGCTCGCGCAGGCCGGCGAGATCGACGCCCTGGTGTCGGCGCCCCTGAACAAGGAGGCGATGCACGCCGCCGGCCACCCGTACGAAGGGCAGACGGAGATCCTGGGCGAGCTGACGCGCAGCAAGCCCGCCATGGTGATGGTGGTGGACCGCATGCGCCTGATGCTCTTCACCAACCACATGGCGCTGCGCGCGGTGTGCGAGTACCTGCGCACCGATCGCGTGCTCGACCGCCTCGTGCTTGCCGACGCCGCGTTGCGCGACATGGGCATCGCGAGTCCGAGGATCGCGGTCGCGGGGCTCAACCCGCACGCCGGCGAGAACGGCGCCTTCGGGCGGGAGGAGCTCGATGCCATCGTCCCCGCGATCGAGGCTGCACGCGCGCGCGGCATCGACGCGCAGGGGCCGTTCCCGGCCGACACGCTGTTCTTGAAGTCCCGCGACGGCGTCTACGACATGACGCTCGCGCTGTATCACGACCAGGGACTCATGGCGGTGAAGCTGGTGGGCTTCGGCCGCGTGGTGACGCTCCTGATCGGCCTACCGCTCATCCGCACGTCGACCGGGCACGGCACCGCCTTCGACATCGCGGGCAAGAACATCGCCGATCACGTGAATCTCCTCGAGGCGATCCGGGTGGCGGCGGAGGTGGCGCGCGGCAAGCAGGGCTCGTCCGAGCGCGGCCTGGCGGCGGCGTTCGGCCGTGCGGCGTGAGCGCCATGCGCGTGATCGACATCTCGGTACCGAACGGGCCGGCGCAACACGTCTACCCGGGCGACCCGCCGCCGCGGGTCGAGCAGGCGAAGGCCATCCGCCGGGGCGACGTCTGCAACGTCTCGCTGCTCACCATGGGCTCGCACACCGGGACGCACGTGGATGCGCCCTACCACTTCATCGACGGGGCGCCGCGCCTCGGCGACGTGCCGCTCGAGCACATGGTGGGTGCGGCGCTCGTGGTCGACCTCCGGGGCCGCGCGGCGGTGGACGCCGCGTCGCTCGCGGACGCGCCGCTCGGCCGCGACGACATCCTCCTCTGCCGCACCGACAATTCGGAACGCTGGGCGGCGCTGGACTTCCAGCGCGACTTCGCCTTCCTGACCCTCGACGCGGCGGACCTCCTGGTGGCGCGCGGCGTGCGCGCCGTCGGCATCGACTATCTGTCGATCGAGCAGTTCGGCAGCAGCGACTTCCCGGTCCACCACCGCCTCCTCGGGGCGGGCGTCTTCGTCATCGAGGGACTCGACCTGCGCGCGGTCGAGCCGGGCCGCTACACGCTGGTCTGCCTGCCCCTCAAGTTCCTCGACCTCGACGGCGCGCCGGCGCGGGCGGTGCTGCTCGCCTGAGGCTGCCTCGTGGACAGGCTCCACGTCATCGCAGACGACCTGACGGGCGCGTGTGACGTGGCGGCCGCGCTGCTGCCGTGGCCCGGCGACATTGTGGTGCTGCCGGACGGGGTGTCGGGGCCGCCCCACGAGCCGCCGGCGGCGCTCGTGGTTCGGAACACGCAGAGCCGCGCCCTCCTACCCGCGGAAGCGGCGCGACGGGTGCGCGCGGTGCTGGCGCCGCCGGCATGCGACCGGCCGGGCGTGCTGCTCAAGAAGATCGACACCGGTCTGCGCGGACCCCTCGGTGCCGAGATCGATGCGGCACTCGACGCCCTGCGCGCGCCCCGCGCGTTCGTGCTGCCCGCCATCCCGGAGGTGGGCCGTACCACCGTCGGCGGCGAGCAGCGCATCGACGGCGTCGCCGTGCACCGCACCGCCTTCGCCGACGACCCGCACAACCCGGTGCGCGACGGGCGGGTCACCGCCGTGATCGAATCGACCGCGCGGCGGGCCGCCGCGTCGATCCACCTCGACACCGTGCGGCGGCCGGGCGGCGTGCGCGCGGCGCTCGACGCCTGCCCGGCGCCCATCGTGGTCTTCGACGCCGAAACCGATGACGACCTCGCGGGCACCGTGGATACGGTGCTCCGGCAGCCGGCTCCGCTCGTGCTGGTCGGCTCCATCGGGCTCGCGCGCGCACTGCGCGCCGCACTACCGCTCGCTCCGATTGCCCACGGCAGCACCGCACGGGGTCCCGGGGGTGGTGGCGTGCTGGTCGTCGTCGGCAGCGTGCACCCGGCAGCACGGCAGCAGCGCGA
>JBKPDC010000223.1:0-11179 GCA_046727715.1 Thermodesulfobacteriota bacterium | reverse complement strand
GGGCAACAGGATGAACGCCCCGACGAGGTACGGATCGTGGCGTCCGGCCTCGAGGTAGTTGAGGCAGAAGAAGATCGCGCCGGTGCCGCACGCCGCGTTGCCGAGCGTCAGGAAGTCGGCGGGCGCGAACGAGCGCAGGAGGGCCCGCGGGCGAGCCCGCGGGGCGGGCGCGGGAGCGGCGGCCGGCATGCCGGCGGTCTAGCGGCGAGCGCCCAGAATTGCCAGCACGGGACGCGTGAGCGCGCCATCGCCGCGCCGCCTCAGCCGAGTCCCCGGCGAAAGTGCCCGACGGATTCGCGCGCGTACTGCCATCGGCTGTTCCGCCGGCCGCCGTTCGGCCGAGCGTGCTGGCGGGCTGCCTCCGCGATCCTATCCGACCCTCGCCAGGTCGAGCCGACCGGCCCAGCGGTGGCGCAGCACGGCCCGCACCGCGCGCGATTCGGGACGCGCGAGGTCGGGGTCCTGCTCGAGCCAGCGCATCGCCTCGTCGCGTGCCGCGCGCAGCAGCGCGGTGTCGCGCAGCAGATTCGCCACGCGGAAGGGCGGCAGCCCCGCCTGCCGCGTGCCGAGGAAGTCGCCGGGACCGCGCAGCGCGAGATCGGCCTCGGCGATCGCGAAGCCGTCGCTCGTGCGCTCGAGGACGCGCAGGCGCTGGTAGGCATCCTGCGACAGCCAGTCCGGCGTCACCAGGAAGCAGTATCCCGACGCACGGCCGCGGCCGACGCGACCGCGCAGCTGGTGGAGCTGCGCCAGTCCGAAACGCTCGGCGTGCTCGATGGCGATGACCGTGGCGTTGGGGACGTCGATGCCGACCTCGATGACCGTGGTGGACACCAGCACGTCGAACTCGCCAGCCTTGAAGCGACGCATGACCGCGTCCTTCTCGTCCGGGCGCATGCGCCCGTGGACGAGGTCGAGGCGCAGGCCGGCAAGCGGGCCCGCCGCCAGCTCGTGCACCATCGTCGTCGCCGCCCGCAGGTCGCTCTTCTCGGACTCCTCGACGAGCGGATACACGACGTAGCCCTGGTGCCCGACGGCGACCTCCGCCCGCAGGCGGTCGACCAGCCGCGCGTGCTGCGATTCGCGGCAGAGCGTGGTGGTGACCGGGGTGCGCCCGGGCGGCAGCTCGTCGAGCGTCGAGACGGCGAGGTCCCCGTACAGCGTGAGCGCCAGCGTGCGGGGGATCGGCGTGGCGCTCATCACCAGGACGTCGACGGCGCCCGACTGCGCGCCGCGGCGCTGCAACGCGGCGCGCTGGAGCACGCCGAAACGATGCTGCTCGTCCACGACGGCGAGCCCGAGGCGGGCGAACGCGACCCCCTCCTGGATCAGCGCGTGTGTGCCGACGGCGAGGGCGATGCGACCGGCGGCGAGGCCCGCGAGCGCGCTCCGGCGCGCGCGCCCCTTCACGGCGCCGGTCAGGAGCACCGCCTCGACGTCGAGCGGCGCGAGCAACGGGCGCACGGTCTCCAGGTGCTGCTCGGCGAGGAGCTCCGTCGGCGCCATCAGCGCCACCTGCCAGCCGGCGTCGATGACCACCAGCGCCGCCAGCAACGCGACCAGCGTCTTCCCGCTCCCGACGTCGCCCTGGAGCAGGCGCCGCATGGGGTGCGGGCGCGCGAGATCGCCCGCGATCTCCGCCACCACCCGCTCCTGCGCGCGCGTCAGCGCGAACGGCAGCGACGCACGCAGCGCGCGCGCCAGGCGTCCCGGGGCGGGGAACGGCGTGCCGGGCTCCTCGACCGCGGCGCTGCGGCGAAGGGCCAGTCCGAGCTGGAGGAAGAACAGCTCATCGAAGATGAGCGAGCGATGCGCGAGCGACGATGCCGTCGCGAGCGCGGCGAGGTCGGCCTCGGCCGGCGGCAGGTGCACGTGCCTGAGCGCCCGGGCGGGGTCGACGAGCCGCCGGCGCCGAGCGATCTCCGGCGGGATCGCCGCCGGCACGCGGTCGGCGGCGGCCGCGACCGCGCCGTGCACGATCCGTCGCATCACACCGACCGGCATTGCCGTCGGCTTCTCGTACACCGGCACGACGGGCGGCAGCCGCCCGGGATCGTCGTCGGCACCGAGCACGGTCACGTCGGGATGCACCAGGCGGGGCGGTCCCATCCCGAGTCCCGGCTCGACGCGCCCGTGCACCAGCAGCCGCTGGCCGTCGCGAAACCGCGCCGCGAAGTACTGCACCTGGTTGAACCACACCAGGACCGCCGCGCCGGTGCCGTCGCGTAGCGACACCTCCAGGAGGCGCCGGCCCCGCCGGCCCGCGAATCCCTGCCGCATCCCCGCCACCTCGCCGACGGCGGTGGCGTCCTCGCCGGGACGGAGCGCGGAGAGCGGCGTGCGGGTGCGCCAGTCCTCGTAGCGGAACGGGAGATGCCAGAGGAGGTCCTCCACGGTCGCGAGACCGAAGCGGGCCAGCTCCGCGGCCCGCTTCGGTCCCACCCCCGGCACCGTCTCTGCCGAACGTCCCAGGAGGGCCAGCGCCGCCTCGACGTCGCTCCCGGTCGCGGTGTAGTCGGACCACGCCGGCGTCGTCGCGCTCCGCAATGCGGGAAGCAACCCATGGGCACGCCGCAGCAGGTCGGCGCGAGCGCCCGGCGAGGCTCCGCGCAGCGCGCCGACGATCGCGTCCAGCTCGGCCAGCGTCTCGCGCACGCCGGCCGGTGGTGCCTGCCGCGCGCGCGCGATGCGCTCCGCCAGCGCGTCCAGCGGCAGGCGGGTGCGCGCCGCGCCAGTGAAATCGGACGCCGCGAGGTACTCGAGCGGCGGCGCCAGCGCCGCGAGCAGCTCTACCAGTGGCCCGCCGCCGGCGGCCATCCGTCACTCATTTCGGCGTCCGGTAGTGCTCCTGGAGCGGGCGCACCATGACCGGCCCGTGGGCGATGGTCTCGATGCCCTCGACGGCCGCCACCGCCGCCGCGATCGTGGTGAAGTACGGCACGCGACACTCGAGCGCCGTGCGGCGGATCGGAAACGAGTCGCGGTACGACTCGGCGCCCGCCGGCGTGTTCACCACCAGCGCCACCTCGCCGCGCCGCATGGCGTCCACGACATGCGGCGGTCCTTCCTGCACCTTGTTCAGCACGGTGACGTCGAGGCCGGCGGCGCGCAGACGCGCGCCGGTTCCGGCGGTGGCGGACACCCGGAACCCCGCGCGCGCCAGGCGCTGCGCGATCGGCACGGCCGCGTCGTAGTACACGGGCGGCACGGAGAAGAAGGCGCTCCCGCCCGTGGGGAGCAGCGTGCCACTCGCGCTCTGCGCCTTGGCGAACGCGGCGCCGAAGGTCGCGTCGATTCCCATCACCTCGCCCGTGGACTTCATCTCCGGCCCGAGCATCGTGTCCACGCCGGGGAACTTGATGAACGGGAACACCGCCTCCTTGACGCTCACGTGCGCCGGCACGATCTCGCGCGTGAACCCCTGTGCGCGCAGCGAGCGGCCCACCATGCAGCGGGCGGCGATCTTCGCCAGCGGGACGCCGATCGCCTTCGACACGAAGGGCACCGTGCGGCTGGCGCGCGGGTTCACCTCGAGCACGTAGACGACGCGATCCTTCACCGCGTACTGGACGTTCATCAAGCCCACCACGCCGAGCTCGCGCGCGAGCGCGACGGTCTGGCGGCGGATGTCGGCCTGCACCTCGGCATCGATCGAGTAGGGCGGCAGGGAGCACGCGCTGTCGCCCGAGTGCACGCCGGCGCGCTCGATGTGCTCCATGATGCCGCCGATGACGACGTCCGTCCCGTCGCTGACCGCGTCGACGTCGACCTCGATGGCATCCTCGAGGAACTTGTCGATCAGCACCGGGTGCTCGGGCGACGCCCGCACGGCGTGGCGCATGTAGCGGCCGAGGCTCGCAGGGTCGTACACGATCTCCATCGCCCGCCCGCCCAGGACGTACGACGGCCGCACCAGCACCGGGTAGCCGATCTGATCGGCCACCCGCTCGGCTTCCGCGTCGCTGCGGGCGATGCCGTTCGGCGGGCGCCGGAGGTCGAGGACTGCCAGCACCTGCTCGAAGCGCTCGCGGTCCTCCGCACGATCGATCGAGTCGGGGGACGTGCCGACGATGCGCACACCGGCGCGCTCCAGCGGCACGGCGAGGCGCAGCGGCGTCTGGCCGCCGAACTGGACGATGACGCCCTCGGGACGCTCGTGGCAGATCAGCGCCAGCGCGTCCTCGAGGGTGAGCGGTTCGAAGAAGAGCTTGTCGGAGGTGTCGTAGTCGGTGCTGACGGTCTCCGGGTTGCAGTTGACCATGATGGTCTCGAAGCCGTCCTCGCGCAGCGCCAGCGCCGCGTGCACGCAGCAGTAGTCGAACTCGATGCCCTGGCCGATGCGGTTCGGTCCCCCGCCCAGGATGACGATCTTCCGGCGCGCGGTCGGCTCGGCCTCGTCGCTCCCCGGCTCGTAGGTGGAGTAGAGGTAGGGGGTGAAGGCCTCGAACTCGGCGCCGCACGTGTCCACCGTCTTGTAGACCGGCCGCACGCCCGCCGCCTCGCGACGCTCGCGGACCGCGGCCTCGCCGACGCCGAGCAGCACGGCGAGCCGGGCGTCGGAGAAGCCCTGCTGCTTCAGGCGCCGGAGGTCGTGGCCGTCGAGCGCCTCCAGCGTCTCGCCGGTGAGGGCCCGTTCCTCCGCCACGATCTCCTCGAGATGACGCAGGAACCACGGGTCGATGGCCGTCGCCTCCGCCACGCGGTCGACCTCCCAGCCGCGGCGGAACGCCTCGCCCAGGTGCCACAGGCGGTCCGCGTTCGGGCGCCGCAGGCGTTCTGTGACCTCCTCGTCGCTCGCCTCGAGTCGCGGCTCGAAGCCGTGGCTGCCGATCTCCAGCGAGCGCATCGCCTTCTGGAGCGATTCCTTGAACGTGCGGCCGATTGCCATCGCCTCGCCCACCGACTTCATCTGCGGCCCCAGCGTGTCGGCCGCCTGCGGGAACTTCTCGAAGGTGAAACGCGGGATCTTGGTGACGACGTAGTCGATGGTGGGCTCGAAGCAGGCCGGCGTCTCCCGGGTGATGTCGTTCCGCAGCTCGTCGAGCGTGTAGCCGACGGCGAGCTTGGCGGCGATCTTCGCGATGGGAAAGCCCGTCGCCTTCGATGCCAGCGCCGAGCTGCGCGACACGCGGGGATTCATCTCGATGACCACCAGGCGGCCGCTCCGGGGGTGTACCGCGAACTGGATGTTCGACCCGCCCGTGTCGACGCCGATGGCGCGGATGATCTTCACCGCCGCGTCGCGCATCAGCTGGTATTCCTTGTCGGTCAGCGTCTGGGCCGGGGCGACGGTGATGGAGTCCCCCGTGTGCACGCCCATCGGGTCGAAGTTCTCGATCGAGCACACGATGACGACGTTGTCCTTACCGTCGCGCATGACCTCGAGCTCGAACTCCTTCCAGCCGGCGATGGATTCCTCGATCAGGATCTCGCCGATCGGCGACGTGCCGAGCCCCCACGCGACGTGGGCGCGGAACTCTTCCTCGGTGGCGGCGAAGTTGCCCCCCATGCCGCCCAGCGTGCGCGACGGGCGCAGGATCACCGGCAGCCCTATCGCGGCCTTCACCCGCTCGGCGTCCGCAAGGCTGTGCGCGATGCCGCTGCGCGGCAGATCGAGACCGACCCGACGAATCGTCTCCTTGAAGAGATCGCGGTCCTCGGCACGCCGGATGGCGTCCACCGTGGCGCCGATCAGCTCGACGCCGAAGCGCTCCAGCACACCCGCGTTGGCGAGATCGAGCGCCAGGTTGAGCCCGGTCTGGCCGCCGATCGTGGGGAGCAGCGCGTCGGGGCGCTCGGCGTCGATGATCCGCGCCAGCACCTCGACCGTGAGCGGCTCGACGTACGTGCGGTCGGCGAACTCCGGGTCGGTCATGATCGTCGCCGGATTCGAGTTGGCCAGCACGACGCGGTAGCCCTCCTCCTTGAGGGCCTTGCAGGCCTGCGTGCCGGAGTAGTCGAACTCGCAGGCCTGGCCGATGACGATGGGTCCCGAGCCGATGAGCAGGATCGAGCGGATGTCGGTCCGCCTGGGCATCAGCGGTGCCGCTCCATCATCTCGACGAAGCGGCGGAAGAGGTAGCGGGCGTCGTGCGGCCCCGGCGACGCCTCGGGGTGATACTGCACCGCGAACGTGGGCTGCCCCTTCACCGACAGCCCTTCGACGGTGCGGTCGTTCAGGTTCACGTGCGTCACCTCGGCGCGGTCGCCGAGCGAGTCCATGTCGACCACGAAGCCGTGGTTCTGCGCGGTGATCTCCACCTTGCCGGTGGTGAGGTCCTGCACCGGCTGGTTGCCGCCGTGGTGCCCGAACTTGAGCTTCGACGTCCTGCCGCCGAGCGCGAGCCCGAGGATCTGGTGGCCGAGACAGATGCCGAAGACGGGCACCTCCCCGAGCAACTGCGCCACGTTCTCAGGTGCGCCCGCCACGGCGTCGGGATCGCCGGGGCCGTTGGAGAGGAAGACGCCGTCGGGTCGCAGCGCCAGCACGTCGCGTGCGGGCGTCGACGCCGGCACGACGCGCACGGCGCAGCCCACGCCCACCAGGTTGCGCAGGATGTTCCACTTGATGCCGAAGTCGTACGCCACCACCCTCCACGCCGGTCGCCCCGCCACCGCAGCGATCTCGTCGGCGGTCACGTAGCCGCCGAGCTTCCACGGTCCCTGCTCCCAGCTGTACGGCTCCGAGCAGGTCACCTCCCGCACGAGGTCGCGTCCGAGCAGGCTCGGCGTGTCCTTCGCCCGGCGCACCAGCCGCTCCGCGTCGAGATCGCGGCTCGACAGGACCGCCTCCTGCGCGCCGTGGTCGCGCAGGTGGCGCACGAGCGCGCGGGTATCGATGCCCTCGATGCCGGGGATGCCCCAGTGCGCCAGATAGGCGCCGAGGCTCTGCTCGGCCCGCCACGACGACGGTGCTTCGCGGTACTCCCGCACCACGAAGCCACGCACGAACGGCCGGCGCGACTCGACGTCCTCGCGGTTCACGCCGACGTTCCCGATCTCGGGATACGTCATGGCGACCAGCTGGCCCTCGTAGGACGGGTCGGTGAGGATCTCCTGGTATCCGGTCATGCTGGTGTTGAAGACGATCTCCCCCGCCGCCTCGCCGACGGCGCCGAAGGCGCGGCCGCGGAAGACGGTCCCGTCGGCCAGGGCGAGGATGGCTTCGCCCCGTCCCACTAGGACGCCACCCGCAGCGTCGGTGTCGCCGGACGGTCGTCATAGACGAGCCGGCCGCCGACCAGCACGGCGACCGCGCGGCCCACCAGCTCCCAGCCCTCGAAGGGTGTGTTGCGGACCTTCGACCGGAACGCGCGCCCCGAGACCTTCCAGCGCCGCTCGGGGTCGACGAGCGTCACGTCCGCCGGCGCGCCGACGTCGAGCGTCCCCGCCGGAATGCCGAGCAGACGGGCGGGTCCGAGGCTCATCCGCGCGACGAGGGTCGCGAGATCGAGGACGCCCTCGGCGACGAGCTTGAGGCCGAGTCCGAGGGCCGTCTCCAGCCCGACGATGCCGAACGCCGCCTGGTCGAACTCGACGTCCTTCTCGTCCTCGTGGTGCGGGGCGTGGTCGGAGGCGATCGCCTCGATCGTCCCGTCCGCGAGGCCGGCGCGCAGGGCCGCGACGTCGGCGGCGCTGCGGAGCGGGGGCGCGATCTTCGCGTTGGTGTCGTAGTCGCCGACGGCTTCGTCGGTGAGGACGAGATGGTGCGGCGTGGCTTCCGCGGTCACGCGGACGCCACGCGCCCGCGCCGCGCGGATCAGCTCGACGGCCCGTGCGGTGGTGCAATGCGCGACGTGCAGGTGGCCACCGGTCACCTCGGCGAGCGCGATGTCGCGCGCGACCATGACCTCCTCGGCCACGGCCGGCCGGCCCCGCAGCCCGAGACGCAGCGCGGTGGGCCCCTCGTGCATGACGCCGCCGCCGCAGAGCTGGTCGTCCTCCTCGTGCGCGATCACCGGCAGCCCGAAGAGCGTGGCGTACTCCAGCGCGCGCCGCATCAGCGCGGCATCCATCACGGGCAACCCGTCGTCGGACACCGCGACGATGCCCGCCCGGTGCATCTCGCCAATCTCCGCCAGCCGTTCCCCCGCGAGCCCGAGCGACAGCGCGCCGATGGGATACACGCGCGCCCCGCGGACGAGCGCCGCCCGCTCGAGGATGAACCGCGTCACGGCGCTGCTGTCGTTCACCGGGTTGGTGTTCGCCATGCAGGCGAGCGACGTGAATCCCCCGGCCAGCGCGGCCGCCACGCCGCTCTCGACGGTCTCCTTGTACTCGTGTCCGGGCTCGCGCAGGTGGACGTGCATGTCCACGAGGCCGGGCAGGACGACGAACCCGCGCGCATCGAGCGCCTCGGCCTCCGCCGTGATCGTGCCCGCCGGTCCGCGCGCGGCGATCCGGCCGCCCTCCAGGAGGAGGTCCTCGGCCTCGACCGTGCGTGCGATGGGATCGACCAGCCGCCCCCCCGCCACCAGGATCCGGTCGCTCACGCGCGCACCCCGCCCCGCCCGCGTGCGGGCTCCGCCACCGGCTCGGCGTCGAGCGCGTCCTCGGCCTTGCTGCGGGCGACCAGCAGGTAGAGCACGGCCATGCGGACCGCGAGACCGTTGGTCACCTGGTTCATGATGAGGGAGTAGGGCCCGTCGGCGACCGCGCTCGCGATCTCGAGACCGCGATTCAGCGGGCCGGGATGCAGGATGATGACCTCCGGCTTCGCCAGCCGCACGGCCTCCTCGGTCAGGCAGTAGTAGTGCGCGTACTCCTCGAGCGACGGGAAGAAGTTCGCACCCTGCCGCTCGCGCTGGAGGCGCAGCATCATGATGACGTCGGCGTCGCGCACGCCGTCGGCGAGGCGCGGGTGCAGCTCGACTCCGAGCTGCGCGAACTCGGCGGGCAACAACGTGGGCGGGCCGACCAGCCGCACCCGCGCCCCGAGGGCTCGCAGCGCGTGCACGTTCGAGCGTCCGACGCGGCTGTGCAGCAGGTCGCCCACGATCGCGACGGTGAGCCCGGCGACCTGCCCGCGATGCTCGCGGATGGTGAGACAGTCGAGCAGCGCCTGCGTCGGGTGCTCGTGGCAGCCGTCGCCGGCATTGATGATGGGGCAGGTCACGTGCCGCGCGAGCAGGCTGCACGCGCCCGACGCCGGATGGCGCACGACGATGGCATCGGGCTTCATGGCCTCCAGGTTGCGCGCGGTATCGGCGAGCGTCTCGCCCTTGCTCATGCTCGAGCTCGCCGCGCTGATGTTGATCGTGTCGGCCGACATCCGCTTGGCGGCGATCTCGAACGAGGTCCGGGTCCGGGTGCTGGCCTCGTAGAAGAGGTTGATCACCGTCTTGCCGCGCAGCGTCGGCACCTTCTTGATGTCGCGTTCCGAGATCTCCTTGAACGACGCCGCGGTGTCGAGGATGGCCGCGATCTCGTCGCCGGGGACGCCCTCGAGTCCGAGCAGGTGACGCTGTGCGAACGCCATGGCCCCCTCCTCCCTCAGCTCTCGAGCACGACCTCGTCCACGCCGTCGACCTCGGTGAGCCGGACCGACACCCGCTCGGCGTGCGACGTCGGCAGGTTCTTGCCGACGTAGTCGGCGCGGATGGGCAGCTCGCGGTGGCCACGATCGACCAGGACCGCGAGCTGGATCGAGCGCGGCCGGCCGAAGTCGACGAGCGCGTCCATGGCGGCGCGGACCGTGCGCCCGGTGAAGAGCACGTCGTCGACCAGCAGGATGCGGCGGCCGTCCACCGGAAAGGCGATGTCGGTGCCCTGCACCCGCGGCGTCTGGAGGCCGCGGTCGAGGTCGTCGCGGTAGAGCGTGATGTCGATGATGCCGAAGGGGATCACCTGCCCGGCGGCGATCTCGTGCAGCGAGCGGAGCAGTCGCTGCGCCAGGTGCACCCCGCGCGACCGGACGCCGATTAGGGCGAGGCCGTCGCCGCCCTTGTTGCGCTCCACCACCTCGTGCGCGATGCGCACCACCGCGCGCTGGATGGCCTGGCCATCCATCACCTGCCGAGGACCGTTGGACCTCACCCCCATCGTGGCTCCCGCGCGGGGCGCCGGGCGAAAAAAAAGCCTCCACGGCGATGCCGGGAGGCGTGCGGCGCGTGACTCGCGTGGTCCGTCTTGGACCGATCGTGCTCGAAGATCATCTGGGACCCTTCCTGACCTCGCCGGGTCAAGTTAAAAGGTGCCGGGCGACTGGGTGAAGCTGGAAGTTGATACGTGGCACCCCAGGCGCTGTCAAGGAGGGCTCCCGCATGTCGACGCCGACCCTGCTCCTGCACCACTACGACACGTCGCCGTTCTCGGAGAAGGTGCGCAAGGTGCTCGCGCACAAGCGCCTCGTGTGGGGCGCCGTCGAGCAGCCCAGCATCATGCCGAAGCCCGATCTGGTGCCGCTCACCGGCGGCTACCGGCGCATCCCCGTGCTCCAGATCGGCGCCAACATCTGGTGCGACACGCAGGCGATCGTGCGCGTGCTCGAGCGGCTGCACCCGGAGCCGACGATCTATCCCGACGGGAGTGAGGCGACCGCGCACGCGTGGAACCTGTGGGCCGACCGACTGCTCTTCATGCCGTCCGTCGCCGTCGTCTTCGCCGACATCGGCGAGCTCGTCCCGAAGGCGTTCATCGAGGACCGATCAAAGATGATCCCGGGACGGAGCTTCGCGGAGATCCCGAAGCTCGCACCCCACGCCCGCGAGCAGGTGCGCGCCCTCATAGCGACCGTGGAACACCAGCTGGCCGACGGGCGTCCGTGGCTGCTCGGCTCGGCCTTCAGCCTCGCCGATGCCGCAGTCTACCACCCCTTGTGGTTCCTCCGCGTGGCGCCCAGCGCTCAGGCGCTGCTCGCTGAGTTCGCGCGCGTTGCAGAATGGCGGGTGCGGGTGGAAGCGCTCGGCGAAGGCGACCGGCGCGACGTGGCGGCGACCGACGCGCTGGCGGTGGCGCGCGCCGCCGAGCCCACCACGCCCGCCGGGGTCGCCCCGGGCGAGCCGAACGGGCTCACGGCCGGGATCGAGGTCACGGTGACGCCGGACGACTACGCGTTCGACCCGGTCGCGGGGACGCTCGTGGGAGCGACGGCGGACGAGGTGGCGATCCGGCGCCACGACCCGGCGGTCGGCTCGGTGGTGGTGCACTTCCCGCGCTTCGGCTTCCGCGTCGCGCCGGC
>JBKPDC010000222.1:0-14160 GCA_046727715.1 Thermodesulfobacteriota bacterium | reverse complement strand
TACCAGTCGAGCAACTATTGGGTGGACGTGGTCTTCAGGACGAGCGTACCTTAAGCCGCTCCGTGCGAACGGTCCGCCGCGGCGACGTCTTCGGGGAGATGGGCCTCATCCGCCGCACGAGCGAACTGCCGACGTCGTCGCGGTCGAGCACGTGGAAGTCATGTCGATGGACGAGAGGTTCCTCGGGGGGTGAAGCGGCGCTATCCCCGAATCGTGCTCAAGATCCTGACGAACATCGCGCGCATCCTGAGCGACCACGTGCAGCATCAGACCGACCAGACGCGCGCGCTCGCCGCAGCGTTGGAAGAAAAAGCGAGGAGCTCGGGATGACAGGATGGCTTCGGCGCGCCGGGGTGGATGACGGCCACTGCCGCCGCTGCTCATCGCGCAGCACCTTCACCTCGCGTCGGAGTTTGCGCAGCTCTTCGCGCTCCTCGGTGGTCGGCCCGTCGTGGCGTTGGCCGGCATCGCGAACTGCCTGGGCGACCCAGTTCCGAATCGATTGGGCCGTCGGCTCGCCGAAGACGGTATGACCCCGTACGCGACGCGCCGAACGAGGTAGGGCGGTTGCGTCACGTCGTGACGGGCGCCGTCCCGATGCCTGCTTGGAGCCGGGTTCGGCGAGCGACGCCGGGAGCCCGGCATGCTCCGTCGCCGCCGACCGCGCCCGTGGACACGACGGATGTGCCGGGGTAGACGCGCGGGCAGGCATGAGGCGAACCTTGCGGAGCGTCGCGATCGCGACGCTGGCAGCCTGCGTCACCGTGGTCGCGTCAGCCGGCGCCCAGGACTTCGCCTACAACATCCTGCCTCCGGGCCAGTATGGCGGCCTGCCGACCAACGCCCATTCGACGGACCAGCTGCCGCTCTACGACTCCCTGACGCCGTTGCGCGGCAACGTCTCGGTCGGCGACATCGAGCGCCTCTACAAGCCGGAAGACTTCGACCCGAACGGGCCCACGACCCCGGTGGAGACCGGACGCCCGGGCCTGACTATCCTCCGCGACGCATTCGGCGTCCCGTTCATCTACGGCACGACGCGCGACGACGTCTGGTTCGGCGCAGGGTTCGTCACCGCACAGGACCGAGCGCTGCTGCTCGTCCTGGGGAGAGACGCGGCGCGCGCTGCGGTGGCCGACATTCCCGGCGTCGACGCGTTCGCGCTGGTGACGAGCGGCCGCTCCTTCGTCCCGAGCGCGCAGGCCGAGGCTCTGGTGACGGCGCAGCAGGAGAAGCTGGTGAGCGCCTACGGCCAGAAGGGCCGCCAGATCCTGCGCGACCTGGCCGCGTATGCCGACGGAGTGACGGCCGGCTTTCAGCAGAGCGGCTCCGCGGAGCCGCCCTGGACGGTGAACGACGCCATCGCGGTCACTGGGTTCATCGGCTCCATCTTCGGCAACGGCGGCGGCGACGAGGTGCGCAACGCGCAGTTCCTCGCCCGCTTGCGCGCGCAGCTCGGCGCCAAGCGCGGCGGCAAGGCCTTCGTCGATCTGATGGCGGCGAACGATCCCGAGTCGCCAGTCACCATGCGGCGGCGCTTCTTCTACGGGGTGTCCGGCGGGCACGTCCCGCGCGGCTCGCTGCTCGTCGACCCCGGCTCCATCCAGCTTGCGGACCCGGCCGAGCCGCGTCGGCTCGCGTCGAACTTCCTGGTGGTGACGCGCGGGCGCTCGACGACGGGGGAGACGCTCTTCGTCGCCGGACCGCAGCTCGGGTACTACTACCCGGAGATCGTGCTGGAGGCGAGCCTGCACGGCCCCGACTTCCTCGCGCAGGGCGTCATCGTGCCGGGCGGTGGACCCTACGTGCTCATCGGGCGCACGCTCGACTACGCGTGGAGCCTCACCAGCGCGAGCAACGACAATCGCGACCAGATCCTCGTCGAGCTGTGCGAGCCGGACGGGTCAGCGCCCACCCGGGCGTCGCGCTTCTACCGTCACCAGGGCCGCTGCCGGGCGATGAGCGCGTTCGACGCGGGCACGCTCGACGGCGCGCCCGTGTCGTTCGACATGACCGTGTACGGCCCCGTGCAGGGAACCGTGACCGTCCGCGGCGCGCCGTACGCCATCACCCTGCGCCGCTCGACCTACGCGCAGGACGGCCTCTCGCTCGCGGCCCTGCGCGACATGACGATCGGCAGGGGGCGGCAGCCGAGCAACTTCTTCCGCGCCGCCAATGAATTCGGCTTCACCTTCAACTGGGCCTATGCGAGCCGGAAACGGACGGCATACTTCTCCTCGGGGCGGCTGCCCCGTCGGGCATCGGACACGAACAAGCTTCTGCCCGCGCGCGGCAACGGCCAGTTCGACTGGACTACCTTCCTCGGGCGCCTCGAGCATCCCCACACGGTGGGTGGCCCCAACGGGCTCCTCCGCAACTGGAACAACAAGCCCGCGTTCCTCTGGCAGACGGGGGACGACAACCACAGCTACCAGTCGATCCACCGCGTCCAGATGTACGATGGCTGGCCGCGGAAGGCCCGCATCGAGGACGTCGTCAGCATCATGAACCAGGCCGCCACCGAGGACCTGCGCGCAACGCGGGTGTGGCCGGTCATCGACCGGGTGCTGAGCGGCGGCCCCGCGCCCGACACGCTCACCGCGCAGGCTGCCGACCTGATCACCGCGTGGGGCAACGCGGGCGGAAGCCTCCTCGACAGCGACCTCGATGGATTCATCGACGCCCCCGGCGCGGCGGTGATGGTGGCGGCGTGGAACCGGCTCGCCGACGCCGTCCTGAGGCCTGTGCTGGGACCGCTGGTCGACGACCTGGCTGCGCTCGAGCCCAGGCACAGCAGCGGCTACAGCAGCGGATGGTACGGCTACGTGGACAAGGATCTCCGCACGCTCCTCGGTGAACGCGTCCGGGGGAAGTACAACCTCCGCTACTGCGGCGGGGGCGTGCTGGAGGCGTGCCGCGCGTCGCTGTGGGCCGCCCTGCAGGCGGCGACGACGGAGCTGGCGGCCGCCCAGGGACCCGATCCCTCGGCCTGGCGGACGCCGACCGCCCGCATCGGCTTCGTGCCCGGGCTCATCCCGAACACGATGCGCTTCACCAACCGCTCCACCTTCCAGCAGGTCATCCGCTTCGCGCGACGGCGACCCTGATCGGGTGGCAGGCGGAATCGGATCCGGACATCGTGCCTGCGTCCTCCTCCGGCGGGTTCAGCCGGCGCCGGCGGGGACGGCGGCGAACAGGGGGTTCAGTCCTTCCGCCATCGTCGGGTGCGTGAGGATCGCGTCGTGGAAGACCGTGTAAGGCAGCCCGCCGAGCATCGCCGTCTGCACGCTGGCCATGACTTCCCCGGCGTCGGGGCCGATCATCGTGAAGCCGAGAATGCGGTCGCCCGGCGTCTCGACGAGCACTTTCATGAAGCCAGCGCTCTCGCCGATGGTTCGGGTGCGTAGCACGTCGGTCATTGGCAGCGTGGCGACACGCGCCGCGATGCTCCGTTGGCGCGCTTCGCGTTCGCTCAGGCCGACCCGCGCCAGCGGCGGGTCCGTGAACAAGCAGTACGGGATGAGGCGGTCGCGTGTGCTGCGACTGCCTCCGGCCAGGTTGTCCCGGATGATCCGAAAGTCGTCTTCGGATACGTGCGTGAACTGCGGGCTGCCGGCACACTCGCCGATCGCCCAGACGTCGGGCGCACTCGTCTCGAGCCGGTCGTTGACTTTGATATAGCCCCGCGGATCCAGCTCGACGCCGGCCAGTTCGAGTCCGATCCCGGCGGTGTTGGGAGTGCGCCCCGTCGCGACCAGGACGTCGCTGCCGGCGATGGTCTGCTCACCACCCGCCGCCCGCACCTGGAGGCGGACGTCTTCCCCGGATTGCCCGTCCACGTGGAGCACGTCGGCCGCGAGCAGGATCTCGATCCCTTCGCCGCCGAGGATCCGCCGGAGCTCGGCCGCCACGTCCGGATCCTCGCGGTCGAGAAGCTGTCCTCCGTGCTCGATGACGGTCACGCGGCTTCCGAAGCGGCGGTACGCCTGGGCGAATTCGAGGCCGACGTATCCGCCGCCGAGGACGACGAGATGCTCGGGCAGCCGGTCGAGCTCGAGCAACTCGATGTTCGTGAGCGGTCGAGCATCCGCCAGACCGGGGATCGGTGGAATCGTGGCATGCGTCCCCAGGTTGAGGAACACCCGCTCCCCTTCCAGCAGTCGGGTGCCACCATCGTTCAGACGCACCTCGAGCGTCTTCGGCCCGACGAAGCGCGCCGCGCCCATGATCAACTCGGCACCGCTCGCCCGGTAGCGATCCAGGTGCATGGCGACCAGACCGTCGACCATGTCGCGCTTGCGCTGCCGCACGCGCCTCATGTCGATCGCCGTCGAGCCCGTGACCATCCCGAACGCCGTCGCGTGGTGAACGAGGTCGGCCACTTTGGCGCTCCAGATCTCGTTCTTGCTGGGGAGGCAGTTGATGTTGGGGCACGAGCCGCCGATCCACCTTCGTTCCACGACGGCGGTCCGATGCCCCGCCCTCGCCATGTGCCAGCTGAGCAACTTGCCACCCGCTCCACTGCCGAGAACGAGGGCTTCATACCGTTGGGTGGGCTTCATCCCTTCTCCTTCAGGCCGCTTGTTCGCCGGTCAGGCGCGCCTGGCCACCGTGACCCGATGACGCGAGCCCGAGATGCGGCGGATGCGAAACGAAATCGCGCGGGAACCTGGATCACCATTCGTCCCATGAATGCTGCTCCAGCGCCTGAGACCCGCTCGCAGGTAGTCGGGGTCGAGCCCGAAGACCTGGCAAATGGTGATGAACGAGAACGGTGAGGTCGCCTCGTTCGACGTGAACCACTCGTCGGTCTGGCGGAAGAGGCGCCGGTTGCGGGCATCCCGCAACCTGGAGCTGTGCTGATAGATGTGGACCGCGTCCTCGAGAACGGCGAGCATGAGGCGCCCCTCCGGCACGATCGCGTCTCTGTTCCTCCGCACATCGTCGAACTGCGACGGCATGATCCATTCCGTCACAAGCTCGATCGCGTTGTCGCCGTCGTGACGCGACAGGCCCACGTGGCCTGACTCGTAGGCAGAGTTCGGCTTCGTGGTCATGGCATCGTTCGTCGGACGTGAACCGATCCGCGCCTGGGAGGCGGCTCGTGTGCCGGGAGTCCACCAGTCGTGTCATAGATAACGCGAGCGCTCGGTGGACGAAAGTATGAGAACCGGGCGCGTCGCGTCCGCGGCACGAACGCCGTTCCGCCGAGTCGATCGATGGCGCGATTGATGTCGAGCAAGGTGAGCATGCCGAATCCTAGCAACGGGCGCGCCACAGCGGACCCGGCGGCGTCGTCATCGACCCAGCCGCGACGCGCCGTCAGGCGAGTCCGAACGAGATTCGCCACCCAGCAGGGCGGCCATCGATGTGTCGATGCCGCTCTCGATGCCGGGCCCCTCGCCGCCTGCCGAACCCTCGATCCGGAACAACCGGCCTTTCCGGCGAAGGCTGACAGAACGCCCCAATCTCAGACCTTCGCCTGTAGGCCCCAAGTGCAAATGTCCGGTTTCCCCAAAGTAGAGATGTCCGCTTTCGCCGCACCGTGGCGGAATGCCGGGACCCCTCACGCTCACGATGACGGAGCTCGACCGCCTGCAGATCCTGACACGGATCGCCGAGCGCCGGCTGACCCGCCGCCGGGCCGCCGAGCTGGCTCCGCCTCAGCGAGCGCCAGGTGCGGAGGCGGTATCGGGCGTTCGCACGGGCCGGCGCGGCCGGGGTGACCTCCCGGCGGCGCGGGCGGCCCAGCAACCGGCGCCTGGCAGACGCCACGCCCACGCCCTGGCGCTCGTGCGGGAGCACTACGCCGACTTCGGGCCGACCTTCGCGCACCAGAAGCTTACCGAAGCGCACGGCCTCACGCTGTCGGTGGAAACGCTCCGCGGCTGGCTGATCGCCGCGGGACTGACGACCTTCACCCGGCACCACGCCCATCGCTGTTACCTTCATCGCCGGCGTCCTCCCGACTGCCCCGCGGCGGCGTGGAGCCGGTCGGTTGAAGTCTACGAAACGTGCTCCCGGGTGCAGACCCGCGGCCACAGTCCGGGGGCTCACACGGCTCCCGGTCCAATTCACAGAAGCGGGCATTCGACACGCTCGACGTACCCGAGGCGAAGACGACCCTCGACGAGCTGCTTTCAGGGGACGGCACAGGTGCATATCCGTCGATGGCGGCAACGGAATGAAATCGGGCGCGCCGCGGTCCCGTCGACCGGGGCGGACCTCACGGATGGCCCGACTCCCCGAGCGGCCGGGCCCGGAGCATGAGCTCCTCGCGCACGGTCGCACGCAGCCACGCGGGCCCGGCCCACCACGCAACGGCCGCGTAGGCAACGGTCATGAGGGCCGCGGTCACGAGCCCGCGCACCGCGGGCGCGAGCGGAACCAGGAGGGCGGCCGCTCCGACCGCGCCCGCCGCCACGACCGCGCAGGCAACCGAGCGCGCGGGCCCGAGCACGCGCCCGAGCCCCGGCGGCCGGAAGCCCCAGGAGAGCAGCCAGGGCACGGCCAGGAGCGCGCCGAGGAGCTGCCCGATCGGCACGCCGAGGAGGCCGATGCGGAGCGCGAGCACGACGCTCAGGAGGAACGAGAGCATGCTTGCCACCACCGTCACCGGGGCGGCGACCCGCACCCGCCCGAGCGCCACCAGCGCCGTCGTCGTGACCCAGCGCACGGCGCTCAGCGCGCCGTGGGCAGCGTAGAGGACGAGCGCAGGTACCGCGGGCAGCCAGCGCTCCGTGTAAATGAACCGGACGAGGTCGCGCCCGGCGACCGCGAGGACGGTGAACCAGAGCCCGAAGAGGAGGAGGAAGGCGAGCACGTAGCGCGCGAGCACGCGCTCGACTTCGCGCTCGTCGTCCTGCAGGCGCGAGAAGTGCGGCAGGGAGACGCGCACGACGTTCTCGACGGCCTCGAGGGGCTTGCGCCCGTTGCCGCTCGCCCAGTTGAGGAGACCGACGGCCTCGGGCCCGGCGAGCACCCCGACCACCGTCGGCGTCACCCAGTTCTGCGCCTGGTTGACGGCCTGGCTCGCCTGGAGCGGGAGCCCGGCGCGGACGAGCTCGCGCGCGGCCGCGGGGTCGAGCCCCAGGCGCACACGCCACGGGCGGGCGCGGTAGAGCAGCCCCGTGCGCAGGAGGCTCGCCACGAGCAGCGCGAGCACGAGGCTCCGCACCCCCCAGCCGAGGACGAGGAGACCGATCGCGACGGCGTGGTGGACGACGCTCCCGGCCACGTCGATCACCGCGAAGTGTTCGTAGCGCAGCTCGCGCTCGAGCCGGATCTCACTCACCGCGCGCCACGCGCGGAGGTAGAGATCTAGCGCGCAGACGCGGACGAGCCACCCGAGCTCGGGCGGCGCCCCGGGGTAGAGCGCCACGATGGACGGGGCGGCGAGCCAGAGGAGGAGCATCACGAGCGTGACGAGGGCGAGGCGCAGGGTGAAGCTCGTCGTGAGCTGGCGCTCCGTCACCGCGGCGGCGCGCCGGATGAGAGCCGGCTTCATGCCGCAGTCCGTGACCAGCGCCAGCGCGTTGACGACGAAGATCGCAATGCAGAAGAGCCCGAACTCGGCCGGCGCGAGCATGCGCGCCACGACGACGCTGGCGGCGAAGGCGAGGAGCTGGACGAGCGCCTGCCGCAGGAGCAGGAGCCGGATGCCCCGCCTTGCGCGTCGATGGAGGTCCCACATGGGGCGAGGGAAGGTAGTTGGCAGGGCGGCGGATCACAAACCGCTGCCCGCCCGGCGGCGGGCGCGGCGCACCGCGAGCCGGTCGTAGAGGGTGGCCACGAAGAAGCCGGCGGCGAACCCCCACACGAACGCCCAGGCCGCGCCCACGAGGCTGCCGGCAAACGTCACCGTGTAGCCGGGGAAGTACTGCGCCAGCAAGGCGAGATGGGGGCCGACGACCGGCCCGCCCTTGACGACGAGCCAGTTGGTGGCGACGAAGACGCCGAGCGCGGCGAGCGTCCCGACCACGAGGCCCTGCGTCGTCGCGTCGAGTCGCAGGAGCCGCACGGTCATCTGGTCCGCCTTCCGTGGTGGCATGGGTTTGCTCCTCCTACACGTAATCGAGGAGGCGCCGCAGGTAGCGCGCCTCGAGCCGGCGCCGGAAGAGGGTCGCCCAGAGGAGCGCCGCTGTGTTGCGGAGTAGCGCGAACGTCCAGCCGAGCGCGAAGCCCGCCAGGCCGCCATATGCGAGACCGAGCGCGGCCCCGACGGACGTCGCGCCGTAGCCGGGCAAGTACTGGTCGAGGAGGGCCAGGTGCGGGCCCACCGCCGGGCCGCCTTCGAGGATGAGGATGCCGCTCGCCACGAAGAGGCCGGCCGCGCCGAGCGCACCCACCGCCGTCCCGAAGGCGACGCGGTCGAGCCGCGCGAACACAGCAGCCAGCACCTCGTCGAGCGCCTCCGGCTCGCGCACCTCCTCGTGGTACTCCGCGTCGGTGTTGACGCTCCACAGGTCGTGCCGTTCGTCGTGCAAGAGGTTCCGCACCGCCAGCATGCCCGTGAGCACCGCGTGGTCCTGGTTGTTGTAGCGGTGGAGCCCGTTGCGGCCGATCGTCTGCAGGTTGTCGAGCCCCTCGACGAACCGCCGTACCACGGCGAGGTGCTCGGCGTAGTCGGGCCCGTACACCGGGTAGGCCTTCGGCACCCGCACGACGCAGCCGTCGACGACGTCCTCGGCCCGGGCGAGGCCGATGCGGGCGACCTCGCGCCGGGCGAGCTCGACGAGGTCGGCGTCGGCCAGCGACCAGAGCTCGTCGCCGTCGTTGCAGAAGTACTCGAGGCCGAGGCTCGTCTTCATCGGGTCCGGCACCATGTCCGGGCTCCAGTTCTTGTAGTTCTGGATGCGGCCGACCTTCACATCCGGGTCGTGGACGTAGATCCAGTTGTCGGGGAAGAGCGCGGGCTGGTCGACGATCAGACAGACGGTCACGAAGTCGCGGTAGACGAGGCGGGCCGCGGCGCGCGTGACCTCCGCCGGAGGCGGGGGATCAAGCCTCGCGACGAGCTCGGTCACCGGCATGCTCGAGATGAACGCGCTCCCCGGGATGGCCTGCTCGCCGGCCCCGTCGCGGACGACGACGGACTCGACCGCGCTCCCCCGCCGGCGGACGCGCACCACCTCGGCCCCGAGCCGCACGGTGCCGCCTCGCCCCTCCACCGCGTCGCGGACCGCCTGCCACATCATACCCGGGCCTCGCCGCGGATAGTCGAACTCCTCGATCAGCGTCTTGATGCGCGTGCCCGAGCCGAGGAACATGTTCACCACTGCCGCGCGAAGCGACAGGTCCTTGATGCGTTGCGCGGCCCAGTCGGCCCGCAGCTCCGAGCAGGAGATGCCCCAGACCTTCTCCGTGTAGGTCCTGAAGAACGTCTCGAACAGCCGGCGTCCGAAGCGGTTCGTCACCCACTCCTCGAAGGTGTCCTCGCGGGGGTAGGGACGGAGCTGCCACTTGAGGTAGCTCAGGAGCACCAGCACGCTCTGCCCCACACCGAGCCCGGCGAGCGCGTTCCAGGGTTTCAGCGGGTAGCGGAAGAACTTGCCGTTGTAGTAGATACGCGACAGCCGCGGGCGGCGAAGGAACTCGTCGCCGAGGATGGCGTGCCACATCGATCGGACCTCAGGAACCTTCGTGAAGAAGCGGTGGCCCCCAAGATCGAAGTGAAAGCCGCGGTACTCGTCGGTGCGGGCGAGGCCCCCGACCCGGTCGAGTCGCTCGAGCACGATCGGCCGGAGCCCGGCGCCGGCCAGAGCGTGGGCGGCTGCCAGGCCCGCGGGCCCCGCCCCGATGACGACCACGAGTCGTTCGCGCTCGTTGGGATGCGGCATGCTCCGGCGCTCAGGCGACCGATCCCCCCGGCCCGAGCGTACTCGGTCGTGGCGCCGCTCGAAAGCGGTCCGCGGGAGTGAGCCGTGGCCCGGATCGGGATCGACCTAACCGCCCTCCTCCCGCAGGCGACGGGCGTCGACCAGATCCTGCTGAACCTGGTCCGCCATCTGGGCCGGCTCGATGGCGCCAACCGCTACGTCCTGTTCGTCAACGTGGGCGATCGGCCTCGGTTCGGCGACAGCTTGGGACCGAATTTCCGCTTGGTGCCGGTCTGCCTGCGCCCCCGGCCGTTCCGCCTCGCCTTCCAGCAGGCGCTGCTCCCTGCGGTCGCCACGGCGCTCGCGCTCGACGTCCTCCACTCCCCGGCGTTCATCATGCCGCTCTGGCGCGGCCGGACGCGGCACGTGCTCACCGTGCACGACATGACCTTCTTCTCCTTGCCCGACTGCCACATCCCGCTCCGCCGCAGCCTCCCGTTCCGCCGGGCCGTGGTGCACAGCATCCGCCACGCCGACCTGGTGTGTGTCCCCTCCCACCACGTGCGGCGGGACCTCCTCGAGCGCGTCAGCGGCGTGCCCGAGGGGCGGATCCGTGTCGTCGGGTGGGGCGTCGGGGAGGAGTTCCGGCCGCACCCGGCCGACGCCGCCCGGGCGGTGGCGCGCCGGCTGGGCATCGCCGTGCCTTACATCCTGCACGTCGGCACCATCGAGCCGCGGAAGAACCTCGACCATCTAGTGGAGAGCTACCGCCGCCTCGTCGCCGCGCGCGCGGTCGACGAGCACCTGGTGCTCGCCGGCCGGCTCGGCTGGAGCTACGATGACCTCCTCGCGCGCCTGGCGGCGCCTGAGCTGCGCGACCGCGTCCACCTCGTGGGCTACGTCGGACAGGAGGACCTGCCCCTCCTCTATGCGGGCGCGCGGCTCTGCGTCTATCCCTCGCTGGAGGAGGGCTTTGGTTTGCCGCCGCTCGAGGCGATGGCCTGCGGGGTGCCGACCGTCTCCTCGCGCTCCTCCGCGCTCGCCGAGAACCTCGAGGGCGCCGCCGAGCTCGTGCCGCCGGGCGACGTCGATGCGCTCGCCGCCGCCATGGCCCGGCTCCTGCGCGACGAGACGTTGCGCGCGACCCGTGTCCGGCACGGGCTCGAGCGCGCCGCCGCTTTCCGCTGGGCGGAAACGGCCCGCGCCATGGTCGGCTGCTACGAAGAGCTGGCGGCCGCCGCCAGCGGGGCTCACCGGAGGTGCTGAGGGCTCCCGCCCGCCCCGCTCACGTAGCCAGCGAACTCGCCCGCCGCATGGCAGGTCACGAAGAGGGCGAGGAGCGGCACGCTCGCCGCCACGAGCCCGAGCCGGCGGCGCTTGGCGATGAGCGCGTTGAGCGTCCGCCAGAGCATCACCGGCGGCAGGACGGCGCAGCCCGCTAGTCGCACGAGGCGCTCGGCGGCCGACATCTCCGCGAGCCGGAAACCGGCGATGGAGCGGCCGTTGTGGAAGTGGGCCGCGCACGCACCGCCGATGCCGACCGGCTGCACGTGCTCGACGACGATGCGGCCGTCGGCGACGAGCCGCTCGCGCCGCCGGCGCAGCTCCCGGTTGTAGAGCATCTCCATCATGCCGCGCGCCGGCCACGTTTGGGGCAGGGCGCGCCGCTTGTAGGAGACGTTCGCCTGCAGTGCGATGTTGCCGGACGGACCGTTCGGGATCGGCGCCATGAACGGGCCGTTCACGATGAAGAAGTGCGCCCAGTCGACGACGCCCTGGGTGGCGCCGTTCTCCACCACACCGCCGATGGCGGCGGCTTCCGGGTGCTCGCGGTGCGCGGCAATGATCGCCTCGCACCAGTCCGGCGCGACGCGACAGTGGTCCTCGGTCACCGCGACGATCTCGCCCCGCGCCTTCGAGGTCGCGAGCGCTCGCAGCTGGAAGACTGAGCCGCCGGGCGCGGTGAGCCACCGCACCTCCGGGAAAGCATCGCCGCCGGGCAGGCCGCGGCCGGTCGCATCGGCCACGATGACCTCGGCGCCGGTGGCACGTGCTTGCCCGACCAGCGACGCGAGGCAGCCCGCGATCTCGGGCCACGGCTGGGTCGTCGCGATGATCACCGACATGGTCGGCGTGTCGTCCACCGTCCGGCTCATGCCCCACGGCGCCCGTCGAGCCACCCGTATGCGAACCCGGCCGCGCCCGACAAGTAGTGCACGACGTGGAGGGGGAAGCATGCCAGGGCGAACGCCATGCCGCCCTGCGCATGCAGGAAGGCGAGCAGGTGGCGGTTGAGGGCGGCAACGCCCGCCAGGCACAGCATGGCAGGCGCCAGGAGCGTGGGATCGACGAGCCCGAGCGGCAGGCTCACCACGGCCGCCACCGCCAGCGCGACGCTGAGGCGCTGGTCGGTGCGAAGGTTCAGGTCGGACGGCGGCGCCCCGTCACGACGCATCAACCGGGCCCAGGGGGCCGCCCTGTAGAGGGCGTCGGTCCGGATCATCGAGCCGAGCGTCCAGCGCTTCAAGTGCGTGCCCTGGAGGGTCCTGTCCAGCCGGATGCGATGGTGCGCGCGGCGGAGTCGGTACCCGAGTTCGACATCCTCGATCGAGCGCCAGGCAGCGTCGTCGTCGAAGCCGCCGACGGCCTCGAAGACCTGCCGGCGTACGGCGCCGCAGCCGGACCAGAAGGTGAACGCCTCCGTCTTGCCCGTCTGATGCACGTAGTGGTGCAGGAGGTTGCGGTAGCGCGAGACGAGGCCTGGCGCCCGCGGGCGGCTGTCGTAGGAGCCGAAGACGGCTCCGAGGCCGGGGTCCTCGGCGAACGCGCGCAGCACCCGCACGACCGCATCCGGGGCCACCGCCACGTCGGCGTCCACGAACAGGAGGATGTCGCCCCGAGCCTCGGCCGCCCCCCGGTTGCGCGCCGCGGCCGCCCCCGCGTTCGCCCCCAGGCGCACGACGCGCGCCCCCAGCCGGGCGGCGATCGCCGCGCTCTCGTCCGTCGAGCCGTCGTCGACCACGATGACCTCGGTGCCCGCCGGGCCGCAGCCCCGCAACGCCGCCAGGCAGTCCGGCAGATGGCTGCCGGCGTCATGTGCTGGTACGATGACGGAGAGGACGGTCACCTGAGGGCTGTCTCTCGCGACACTCGATGTCGAGTCCGGTGCTTGCGCTGCCGTCACGGGCCAGGACCCTCGTCGCGCTGTGTGCGCTCGGCCTGATCGCGCGCCTCGCCGCCGCCTTGGCGCTCGGCGGCACGTACCACTTCGTCGACGAGACCGTCTACCTGGATGCGGCCCGCCGCCTGCTGGACGGCGGGGGCTTCGGCGCCGGGTTCGTCCACCCGCCGGCCTACCCGGCCGTCCTCGCCGCCCTGGCTGCGCTCGTGCCGGGGGGACTGCTCGGCGTGCGCTGCGCGCAGGGCACGCTGGCGGCGACAGGCGTCGCGCTCACCTTCCTGCTGACCGAACGGCTGTTCGGGGCTCGCGCCGCGATGATCGCCGCGCTCGTCTACGCGCTCGACCCGCTGCTCGTGGTGACGGGCGCCCTCCTGTATCCCGACGCGGTGGGGGGCCTCATGCTGCTGGCGGTCGCGCTCGGGGCCGTCGAGGCGGTGCGCCGCGACCGTCCCGTCCTCAGCGGCGCCGCCGGTGGGCTCCTCGGGATCATGTGCCAGCTCCGTCCCGTGGCGCTCATCCTGCTGCCGGTCGTGGTCGGGTGGATCGGCGGCACACTGCGCGCGACCGCGGGGCGGCGCCTCGTGCACGCCGGCGCCGGGCTGCTCGCCTTCGGCCTCGCCCTGGCCCCGTGGACCGTGCGCAACTACCGCGTCCACGGTGACGTCGTGCCGATCGCCACGGCGGGCACCGGCGCCGCCCCCGCGCCCAGGGCCGAGGTGGAGCGCGACGGCCTCGTAGTGGCGATCGTGCGGCGAGCCCGGCAGGAGCCGCTCCAGCTGGCGCGGCGCGTGGCTCGCGAGTTCGCCCACTTCTGGGAACTGTACCCCACGCGACTCCTGACGGACAACCCGCAGTATCGCGCGAAGCAACACGGTAGGGACGCCCGGCTGCCGGAGGAGGCGAGCTTTCCGCAGGGGCTTCGGGACACGGTGAGCGCGCTGTCCTTCGCGCCCGTGCTCCTCGGCGCCCTGATCGGCCTGCCGGAGGGGTGGCGACGCTGGCGGGCGGGAACCGTGCTGCTCCTGGGCCTCATCCTCGCCTACGCCGTCGGGTACTCGCTCTTCGTGGCGAAGCTCCGCTACCGCGTTGCGGTGCTGCCGTTCGTCTTCGCGTTCGCCGGGGTCGGCTTCGAGCGGATCGCGGCGCGCCTCCGGCGCCGCT
>JBKPDC010000221.1:0-4429 GCA_046727715.1 Thermodesulfobacteriota bacterium | reverse complement strand
GCCGGGCCGTTCACGCGACGGAGGCGAGGGCTGCTGGCGCCCCCGGGGTCGGGTGCTCCAGGCTTCACGGATGCGCCGGGGCCCCCCGGATGCGAGGGGGAACCTGGTGGCTCGCGATCGTCGCGGGGTGTGGCTCGTCACGACCCGAACCGGCTCCGGCTGCCGGCGCGTCGGCCCCATGACAGGGGGACCGCGGCCCGCTAGCATGCCGCTCCGTGCGCCTGGCGGCCATCGACCTCGGCACCAACTCGGTGCACATGGTGATCGCCAACGTCACCTCCGAGGGGCGGATCGAGGTGATCGACAGGGTGAAGGAGATGGTGCGGCTCGGGAAGCTCGCCTTCACCACGGGCCAGCTGTCGCCCGAGTCCATGGCCCTGGCGGCCCGGGCGCTCAAGACCTTCGGCCGCCTGGCACGCGTGCGCCGGGTCGAACGGTTGCGGGCGGTCGCCACCAGTGCGGTGCGCGAGGCGCGCAACGGGGAGCGCTTCGTCGCGCGCCTGCGTCGCGAAACCGGCCTCCCCATCCAGATCATCTCCGGTCCCGAGGAGGCGCGGCTCATTTTCCGTGCCACCCGCCACGCGCTCGGACTGGAGGGCGGCCCGCACCTGCTGGTCGACGTCGGCGGCGGCAGCGTCGAGCTGTCGCTGGCGCAGGACGGCCGACCCCTCTGGATGCGCAGCCTGCCGCTGGGCGTTGCCCGCCTGACGCAGCAGTTCCTCATCAAGGATCCGCCCTCGGCGGGGCAGGTGCACGCGCTCGAACGACACCTCGAGCACGAGCTCGACGACCTCCTCACTCGGGTGAGACGCGCCGGCGCGGTGCAGGCCATCGGGACGTCGGGGACCGTCCACACGCTGGTGGCCATGGCGCTCGCGGCGCGCGGTGACGACGCGCCGCGGCTGCATGGGGCGAGCGCCGCCGCGGACCAGATCGCCCGGCTGCGCCAGCGCGTGCTGTCACTCGACACCGAGGAACGTGCCGAGATGCCGGGCATGGACGCCAAGCGGGCCGACTTGATGCCTGCCGCCGTCGTCCTGCTCGAGACCATTCTCTCGCGGGCGGGCGGGCTCGACCTGGTGGTGTGCTCGTCGGCGCTGCGCGAGGGCGTGCTGCTCGATCTGGCCCGGGTGGCAAGCGCGCCCGGTCCGGCGTCGCCGGCAGGGCGGCGCCGCAGCGTCCAGGCGCTCGCCACGCGCTATGCGGGCACGAACGCCCATGGCCGGCACGTGGCGCTCCTGGCCCTCCAGCTCTTCGACGCCCTCGCGGGCGACCTCGGGCTGCCGCCGCCGGCGCGTGAGCTGCTCGAGTATGCCGCGCTGCTGCACGACATCGGGCACGCCATCGAGCACGACCGCCACCAGCGCCATACCTTTTATCTCATCCGTGCGAGCGAGCTGCTGGGGTTCTCGCCGGTCGAGATCGAGACCATGGCGCTGGTGGCGCGCGGGCATCGCAAGCAGGCGCCGCGGTTGTCCGACCCCGAGGTCCAGACGCTGCCGCCGGCGAGTCGTCGGCTGGTCCGGGGCCTCGCGGCCCTGCTCCGGGTCGCCGATGCGCTCGACCGCACGCACTTCGGTGTGATTGAACAGGTGCGCGTGTCTCGCCAGCGTGGTCGCCTCGTGATCACGGCCGAGACCGGGGGAGAGAGCGCGGAGCTGGAGCTGTGGGCAACGGAACGCCGCGTCGATGCGTTGTCGCGATTGCTGGATCGCCCGGTGGTGCTGCGCGCCCGTGCGGCGCGACGCAAGACGGCCGAACGCGTCCGGGCGGCGCGGTGAACGCGCAACGGCCGCGGCATGATACATTCCGAGCCCGCCGCCATCGCTGATGGCGCACGGACATCCCACCGACTCCCGTCCGCCGACGCTGTCCGCGGACGACGACGCCCGCGTCGTCGCACGGCGGGTCTTGGCGTTCCACCTGGCCGCATTCGAGCATGAGGCACCGGCCGCTCGCGGCGGCGACGTCGAGGCCGTGCACCAGCTCCGGGTGGCCACGCGGCGGCTGCGTGCCACGCTCCAGCTCTTCGCGCCGATGCTACCCGCGTCGACGGTCGGCGCGGTCACCGAGGGGCTGGCGGGGCTCGGCCGCGGCATCGGCAGCGTGCGCGACCTCGACGTGCTGGCGCTCGCGGTCACGGCGCGTGGGCGGCGTCTCGCCGACGAGGCGCGGGCCGGGCTCGGCCCCCTCGAACACGCCGTCCACGAGCGCCGCTTCGTGGCCCTCGCGGACCTCGGGCGCCTCCTCGACACGGCGCAGTGCCGCCGCCTCCTCGCACGGCTGACGCAGCTCACGTCGTCCCGCCCGGCCGCGCGCTCGGCGGTCCGGCTGGGGGACGTCGCCGCCGATCTCATGCGGCCGCTCCTGCGCGCCGTGCAACGCGCGGGACGCGACCTCGACGCGGAGACGCCGGCGGTGGCCCTGCATCGCCTGCGCGTGCGTGTGAAGCGCCTGCGCTACGCGTGCGAGACGCTCGCGGCCCTGGTCGGCGACGACATCCGGCCCGTGATCCGTCGCCTGGTGCGGCTCCAGGACGTGCTCGGCGAGCACCAGGACGCCGTCACGCAGGCTGCCTGGCTGCGCGCCTACGCCGGCTCGGCCCAGCTGCCCCCGGCGACGCTGCTGGCCATTGGCGCCCTCGTTGACCGGCTCGATCGCCGTGCCGGGAAGCTGCGCGGGCGGGTGACACGCGAGTGGCGTCGCGCAGGCGGCCGCCGCGTGCGGCGCGTGCTGCTCGGGTCGCTGCGCGCGATGCGGATGCCAGGTTCCCGACCCGCGCGCCGGAGGACCTCGTCATGATGCTCTACGTCGTGCGCCACGCGATCGCCGAGGTCGCCCCCACCGGCGGGGACGACGCCGCGCGCCGCTTGACCCCCGGAGGCCGTCGCAAGATGCGAGGCGTGGTCCGCGGCCTGCGCGCGCTCGGCGTCGAGCCCGACGTCATCCTGACGAGTCCCCTCGTGCGCGCCGTCGAGACGGCCCGCATCGTGGCGGCCGGGCTGCCGGGGGCGCCCGAGCCGCGCGAGCTGGACGGCCTCGCGTCGGACGTCTCGCCCGCCGACACGCTGAAAGCGCTGCGACTCTTCGGCCGCAGCCGCCACGTGTTGATCGTCGGTCACGAACCGAATCTGAGCAGCGTCCTCGCGTTGCTGCTCACCGGGGCACCCGACGGCGCCGCCCTCGAGCTCAAGAAGGGCGCCTGCGCGGCCGCCGAGCTGACGGCATTCGCACCGCGCGGCGGCGCGACGCTCAGATGGCTGCTGCCGCCACGCGCCCTGCGACGCGTGCGGCGCTGAGTGCTCTATCGGCTCACGCCGACTTGCTCGGCTCCGCGTCGTCCTCGCCGTGGTCCGCGCTCTCGACATCGTTCTCGCCCGGCGGCTTCCAGCCAGGTGGGGGGTCGACCCCGACAGCCTGACTCCAGTCGATGTCGTCGTCCGCCTCGCCGGACGCCGCACGCTCCTGCCGCTCGCGCTTGCGGGCTTCCTTGGCTTCGTGCTTCGCCTTGCGTTGCAGTTCCTTCGCCCGCTTGTTCGAGCGGAATCGCGCCATGCAAACCTCCCGGACTGCCGCGTCGCGCGGCCCGACGCAGCGAGGTGATGAGGCATCGACGTCTCTCGGCGCCGGAGCACTCACGTCTATCACGCCCCCGCTCGGGACGTAAACAACGGCCGCGCACGAGCGGCCAACCTTGACAGGGCAGGGGGTGCGTGAGAGCCCGATGAACCCGCGTGGCGGTGCGCGGGCGCATCTTTCACGGCTGGTGGATCGTCACCACCGCCTTCGAGTCCACGCCGTCAACGTGGGCTGATGTTCTACGCCTGGAGCGCCTTCCAGACGCCGCTCGCGGCCGAGTTCGGGGGACGCGGCCCGCTGGCGCTCGGCTGCTCGTTCAGCCAGTTCGCCACCGCCGGGTACGGTCTCGTCGTCGGGCGTCTCGTCGACCGCCGCGGGGCGCGGCCGGTCGAGACGTTCGGCGCCTGTGTCATGGCCCTCGGCTTCTCGCTGTTGTCGCAGGTGCGCTCGCTGCCCCGCGCTGTACCTCGCGTGGCTGAGCGTCAGCGCGATCGGGCCTGCGCGGTGCGGCCGCGCCCGAACACCCAGAGCCCGAGCGCCAGGAGCAACGCCGAAACCGTGAGAATCGCAGCCCACGGGAACTGCGTACGCTCCACCGGTCCGCTCTGCGACGGGGCGGCGGCGCCGGGGACGGTTGTCGCGCCCGGTCCGCCGTGGCCAGGACTCGGCGCCCCGTTGTCCTCGGCCGTCGCCGCGTCACGGCCCCGCGTGCGCCGGCGGGTGACTGGCGCCGCGCCGGCGTCGGTTGCCGCCGCAATGCTCTCACGGGCGCGCGTCGCGAGCGCCGCCCGCGCCATTCGACTGCCATCGCCGTCGAGGAGGTCGGCGATCCGTTGCTGCAGGCTGCGCG
>JBKPDC010000220.1:0-2927 GCA_046727715.1 Thermodesulfobacteriota bacterium | reverse complement strand
CGGGGTCTTCGCCGTCGCTAGCGCGCGCTGTGACGCACGCGGAAGAGATGGAGACCGAGGGCCAGCGTGCCCGCGCCGTAGAGGAGTAGCACAGCGGCCGGGACGGCGACGGCCTCGAGACCGCGTTCGCGCAGGATCAGGTCGTTCAGGCCGCGCATCGCCCACGTCGTGAACACCGCCGGCGAGATGCGGTTGATCCAGTCGGGCTGGGCCGACTGCGGCCACCAGAGGCCGCCCACCGCCGAGAGGGCCATGACGAGCGAGAGGCCGAGCGGCAACGTCTGCTCGCGTGAGCGCGCCAGGCCCGCGACCAGCATGCCCGCCGCGACGACGGCGAAGACCGACGCCAACGTGAGGAGCACCATGGCCACCGGCGACGAGCCGAGCGAGACGCCGAATACCCAGTGGGCCCAGGCGAGGAGCACCAGCATCTGCACCACGCCGACGGCGAAACGCGCGGCGAGCTTGCCGAGCAGGATGCGGGTGAAGCCGCCGGGCGCGACGAGGAGCCGCGCCAGTGTTCCCCAGTCGCGCTCGTCGTGCATGCTCATGGAGGTCCCGAAGATGACCGCCAGGAGCACGAACATGAGCGCGAAGCCCGGCACACGCTGCTCGAACACGGTGACGGAGAGCCGGTTGCCGGTGAGGTTCTCCTCGCGCAGCGTGATCTTGTCCTCCGCGAACGGATCGGCGAGCGCCGCGGCCTCCTTGTCCATCAGGAGGAGCAGCACCTTCACGCCCTGGAGGTCGCTCCCAGAGGCCGGGTCGGTGAGCAGCAGGATCTCGCTCGACCGGCCCTGGAGGTACTGCTTGCTCAACTGCGGGGGGAAGATGATCGCCGCGGCGGCCTCGTGCGTGTCGCGCACGAGGTGCTCGGCCTCGGCGCGGCTCACGGGCCGGACGTCGGCGTGCTCGCCGAGAAGCTTCAGGAAGGTGCCCGCCACCGGGCCGCCGTCGTCGTTCACGACCGGGACCATGAGCCTCGGGCCGTCGTCGCCATGGAAGAGCCCGGACGCGATCACCGTGATCACCAGGATCGGCATCACGAGCGAGAAGACGAGCGCCGAGCGATCCCGGAAGAAGATACGCAGGTCCTTGCGGAAGACGGCGAGCATGACGGTCACGACCCCTCGCCCGCGGGTGCCGCCACCTTCGCGCGCAGGCGGTCGAGCAGTCCCTGGAACGAGTCCTTCTTCACCGCGGCGTCGAACTGGGCACGGAAGTTCTTGGCCAGGCTCACGCCCTCGACGTCGATGTCGGTCGCGCGCCAGCCCTCGGGGGTGCGGCGGAGCTGATAGTCCACGGCGAAGCGATCGCCCGGGGTGATCACCTGCGTGGCGACGCGTGCCTGGTCACCCGTGACGGTCTCGCCGCCATAGGTGAAGTCGGGCGCGTCGAACAGCAGGAGACGTTGCACGTATGTGCGCACGAAGAACTCGTGGAAGAGCTTCAAGAACTCCTCGGTCTCTGCCGCGCTGCGGCCGTCGAGGTTCGGACCCGCCGCCAGGCGCGCGAGCGCGTTGGTGTCGAGGAACCCGCGCAGGAGGTCGCTCAGCTCGGCGAGCTTTTGCTTGCGGTCGCCGCCCCCACGCACGATCTTGTTGCTGCGCTCGAGGACGCTGCGCGTGAGCGCCAGGGGCGACTCGTCTGCGATGGCAGGTCCGGCGGCGGCGACCACGGCCGCGAGGAGCACGGCTGCGCGCCGCACCATCAGTCGCGCAGTTCCTTGCCCGTCAGCTCGAGGAACACGTCGTCGAGCGTGACGGGCGTGACCCGCGTGCGGACGATGCTCTGGCCCAGCGTGGCGATTGCACGGTAGACGCGCGGCAGCACCTGCTGCGCCCGCGTGGTGAAGATGCGCACCTCGTTGCCGACGGTCTCCACCTTGCGGACGCCGTCGACGGACTCGAGCGGCGTGATCGTCTCGGGTGCGTGCAACAGGCGAAGGTCGATCACCTCGCTCGCGTTCGACAGGGCGAGCAGCTCCGGCAGCGTCCCGCAGGCGACGACGCGGCCGTCGTCCATGATCGCGATGCGGTCGCAGAGGTCCTCGGCCTCCTCGAGGTAGTGCGTGGTGTAGAGGATGGTGGTTCCCCGCGCGCGCAGCGCGCGCACCGCGTCGAAGATGTGCGCCCGCGACTGCGGATCGACCGCGACGGTGGGCTCGTCCAGCAGAACGAGCCGGGGCGCGCTCACGAGGGCGCAGCCGAGGTTGAGCCGCCTCCGCATGCCGCCGGAGTAGGTGGCCACGCGCTCGTCCTTGCGGGCCGACAGCCCGATGATCTCAAGCGCCTCCGCCACCTGCACCTGGCGCTGCGCCCGCGGCACGCCGTAGAGGTCGGCGAAGAACGCCAAGTTCTCCTCGGCGGTGAGGCTCGGGTAGACGGCCTCTTCCTGCGGCGCGACGTTCAGCACGCGGCGCGCAGCGTCGACGTCGTGCACCACGTGCTTGCCGTGCACCCATGCGTCGCCGCTGGTCGGCCGGATGCGGGTCGAGATCATGGAGAGCAGCGTGGTCTTCCCGGCGCCGTTCGGCCCGAGGAGGCCGAAGATCTCACCCTCGGGTACCTCGAGCGACACGCCGCGCACGACCTCCCGGCCCGCGTACTCACGCCGCAGGTCGCGGAGCACGACGGCCGACGAGACGGCCCGCAGCTGGGGTCGTGGGGGATCGGGAACGATCAGCGGGCGAACTGAGAGCTTCATCTTCATGCAGGGTCCTTGACCTCCGGGACAGTGGTGGCTGGCTGCTCCGCGGTGAGCGTAGGCGTCGGTCTGAACGCCCAGCGCCACTCCTCGCGGCGGCTCGCCAAGGCCTCGTCGACGACTCGGCGCCGTCGCTGGAGATAGCCATTTCGGGCGGCCGTGTACAGGTCGAGCACGCTGTCTTCGACGTCGGCGAACAGGCGAAGATTCAGCGAACGCTC
>JBKPDC010000219.1:0-3617 GCA_046727715.1 Thermodesulfobacteriota bacterium | reverse complement strand
CCACAGCGGCGCGCATCCTCGCGAGCCCCGATCGTGTCGACCTCGCCGCCGCCGATCGCCTCAGCATGAGCGCCGGCGCCCGCGCTCAGGTGGGAGCACGCCCGCGACCCTCTTCGCCCACGCCAAGGAAACACCGGCTCTCTCGACCGACGTCATCCCCGACCTCACCGCGGGTGCCTGCGGCCCCGCCGGCGAGGGCGGTCGCGTCAGACCGGCGCCTGACTCGTAGCCCCCGAGGGATGAGAGCTACCGCGCCATGATCCATCTCATCGCCACCGCGCTCGCTCTCAGATGAATCTCAACAGGCCTTAGGCGAAGTCGCCACCGCCGACGCACGCGAGCGCGATCGCCGCGCCCTCTCTCACCGGGCGCGCGCCTCCGCGGGTTCGGCACGCAGGGCAGGCGCCACGGTCGCGGCGAACGCCTCCAGCATGCCGGTCGCCGGAAAGTCGGCGAAGCCGAGCAGCAGATCGGTCGCGCCGGCGCCTTCGTAGGCGCGCGCGGCCTGCTGCACCGCCGTCGCGTCCCCAGTGAGTGCCGTGGCCACGAGGGCATGGTGCCGGTCGATACCGCGCGCAGCGCAAAACCGACCCAGCGCGAGCGCGGCGTCGGGCAGTGACCGGCCAAGCACGACGTCCACCTCGATCGAGCGGCGGACGCTCTCGGGATCGCGGCGCTCAGCCGCGAGGAGGCGGCGAAGCCGCCGCCAGCGCTCCGCGAACTCGGCGGGAGGCAGATAGGACGCCTCCCAGCCATCGGCTTGTCGGGCCACCAGCGCCAGCGCCCGTTTGCTCATAGCCGCGATCCACACCGGCGGCCCCGGAAGCTGCACCGGGGGCGGCCCCCCCAGCGCGCTGGACAGGTCGCCGAACCGTCCGCGACGATCGACGGGTCCGCCCTGCCAGAGGGCGCGTATCACCTCGACGGCTTCCGCGAGACGGGCCACGCGCTCGGCCCGCGGCGGATACGGAATGCCGTGACTCTGCCAGAGCTTCCTGGTCGCGTTGTCCTCGGCGCCGATGCCTAGCCGCAGATCGAGCCGGCCATTCGAGAGATGATCGACGGTGGTCGCGCGCTTGGCCAGCCACGAGGGATGGTGCGACGATGGATCGACGGCGTACGTCACGGCGGGGCCGATGCGCACGCGCCGCGTGTGCGCGGCGAGCGCGCCCAGCATCGTCCACCCGTCGTACGTCCACGGCCAGAGCCCGTCGCCGTATACGACACGATCGTACCCGAGCGCCTCGATGGCCGCCCAGTATTGCTGAAGGGCGGCGACGTCCGTACCCCAGGTCTGAACCCCGAGCGTCAGCACCAGGAGAACATCGGAGGGCTCTCCGCGGCTGTCAATCGCGCGGGCTCGTAGCACAAGCCTCCCAGCTCGCGACCTCCAGACTCACCCCGCGCAACCAACATGTTGTAGCGTCGGCGTCGCCGACGAGCTGGATCCCCGTGATGGCGTCCTTCAGCTGACGGGTTCGCCCTCCGCCGCGCGCTCGACCGCGGCGATGTCGATCCGCTTCATGGTCAGCATCGCCTGCATGGCGCGCTGCGCCTTGGCGGCATCGGGATCGGTCAGCAGCGCGAGCAGGCGCTTGGGCACGATCTGCCAGGACAGGCCGAACTTGTCCTTCACCCAGCCGCACTGCTCGGCCTCTGGAACCGCGGAGAGCGCTGCGGTCAACCGGTCGACTTCTCCCTGATCCTCGCAATAGATCTGAAACGAGACCGCCTCGTTGAAGGTGAAGTGCGGCCCACCGTTCAGGCCGACGAACTTCCGTCCAGCGAGCGTGAACTCGATCGTCAGCACGTCGCCCTTCTTGCCGCTCGGATAATCGGCGGGCGCGCGGTGGACGGCATCGACATGCGAGTCGGGCAGCAGTGAGGCATAGAAATTGGCGGCGTCCTGGGCCTGGCCGTCGAACCAGAGGCAGGGGGCTATCTTGTCGGACATTGTCTCTCTCCCTTCATGATGTATGCGGGCGACTACTGCGTGCGCCGGCGGTGTCGGCCCATCGCTGGTGGTGGTGGTTCGCACGCGACCGGCACGGGGCGTCTAGAGCCGGTAGATCCGCGTCACGTTCTCGCCCAACACCTTGGCGCGGGATGCGGGGCCGAGCGGCGCCACGAAACGCTCGAGGGCGCGCACCCACGTGGAGGGATGGTCCGGGTGCGGGTAGTCGGTGGCCCACAGGAAGCAGTCCGCGCCGACGTGCTCGATCGTCAGCGGTGCGGCAGTCTCGTCCGGATCGCTGGAGATGAAGCACTGACGGCGGAAATACTCCGACGGCTTCATTGCCAGCGCAACGCCACTAGCCGAGATGGTGTCGTGGACGGCGTCCATGCGATCGAGGAAGGCGCCGACCCAGCCCGCACCGGCCTCGAGCACACCGAGACGAAGGGTCGGGAAACGGTCGAGCGTGCCGAGCGCGAAGAACGAAAGGAAGGCCTGCTGCACCCCCTGGCGCAGCATGACATTGTAGAAGAATTCCGCCGCGCGTCCTAGGCCCTTGAATCGCACCGGCGTCGCCCATGGCGGCTCGTAGGTCGGGTGGATTCCGAGCGGGACGTCGAGCACGCATGCCTTCGCGAACAGCACGTCGTGGTCCGGATGCCCGTGCGGCTTCTTGCTGTGCGTGAATGGCGCCAGGAACGCCCCGCGGCAGCCGTCCTCCACCGCACGCTCGAGCTCCACCGCGGCCGCCTCGGGGTCGAGCAGGGTGAGGTGTGCGATCGGCACCAGACGGCCACGGGTCGGTCGACAGAAGTCGGCGATCCAGCGGTTGTAGGCGCGCATGTAGGCGATCGAGATCTCCGGGTCCGTGACCTCGCACTCCCACAGCAGCCCGATCGTCGGATAGAGAACGCTCTTCTCCAGGTTCTCGCGTGCGAGCAGCTCGACGCGCTCGGCCGCGTCGCCGGCGCCGTAGGGGACGTGGTCCATGTAGCGGCGCTCGGGTCCGGGCCTGGCGTCCGGATCACCCATCGCGCCCATGAGACCGAGGACGCCGTTCTTCGTGCGCTCCGACGGACGCCCGTCGAGCTCGAGATACTCGAGCCCGCGCTGGTCGGTGCGCACCCGCATGGCGCGCGGACGGAAACGTTCCTCGAGGTACTCCTCCCAGAGCCACGTCGGCTCGAGGACGTGCCCGTCCGCGTCTATCGTGCCGTCGTAGGGGAACCGCAACACCTCGTATCCCATGCAGAGCGCCTCCTGCCTCGGGTCATGGGCCGGGTCCGGGGCACAGGTCAAGCGCGCGTCGCCCACGGCCGTCAAGTGCCCCGACATCACGATGTCGCAGGGAATCGATGATGGCCCATCACCTCCACCTCGGTCAGGACGGCGTTGAACTTGTGACCCGCGTCGTCGGGCGCGCCACCTGGGAAGGTGCGCAACCCGTCGCCACGCGTGCCGGACCGTACACGAAGCAGGTCGGCAAAGCATGGCTCGCGAACCCGGCGAAGCGGCTGGACATGGCCTCGGCGCTCTGGAACGACGGCGCGGGCGGTACGTCGAGCGCGAGCCTGGCCGGGCGTGCCTGGACGACGACGTCATCGCCATCGTGCAGCACCACGGCGTGGCCGCGCGCGACACGCAGGCGCGCCGGGAAGGCGGC
>JBKPDC010000218.1:0-8370 GCA_046727715.1 Thermodesulfobacteriota bacterium | reverse complement strand
TCGTCGGCCGCCGTCCTTGCCGCCCCGACCTCGTGTGATAGGCAAAGGGCCCCCATGAAGGGCATACTCACCGCGCTCGGGCTGGCCGTGCTGCTCGCGCTGGCCAACTACTGGGCGCTCTGGAATCTCGGCGGCACGCCGGCGTGCGTCCCGTGCGCCACCGTGCTGGTCGGCGGGCCGTTCGTGCTCGCCTTGGCACTCGCGGGGATCCTGCCAGCGCTCAGCACGACGCCGGCCGCCGCGAGACCCACGGGAGGGACGCGCGCACCGGCCGCGGCACTGGCGAAACCGAGGCAGCCGCCCGAGGACGCCGCGCTGCGGCTGCTCGCATCGCTGCAGGAGGAGGGACGGCTCGTCGACTTCCTCACCGAGGAGATCGCCGGCTACTCCGACGAGCAGATCGGCGCCGCCACCCGTGGCATTCACGACGCGTGCGCGAAGGCGCTCCGTGGCTGCGTCAGCCTCGAGCCCGTGCTGCCGGGACGCGAGGACGAGACGGTCACCGTGCCCGCCGGCTTCGACCCGGCGAGCATCCGGCTCAGCGGCAACGTGCACGGCGGTCCGCCGTTCACCGGCACGTTGCGCCACGGCGGCTGGCGCGTGAAGGCGGTCACGATCCCCGCGCGCACCGGCCTCGACCCGAAGATCGTCGCCCCCGCCGAAGTCGAGATCGCCTGAGCATCCGCATGGCCGATGCCGGATACGTGGTCGGCATCGACCTCGGGACGACGAACTGCGTCCTGGCGTATGTCGAGACGCGCGAGGTCGCGCCCGGCGTGGAGTCCCCGCCGGTCGCCGTGCTGGCCGTGCCGCAGCTCACCAAGCCCGGGGTGGTCGAGGCGCGCGCGCAGCTGCCGTCGTTCGTCTACCTGCCAGCGGCGAACGAGCTTCGGCCGGAGAGTCTCGCATTGCCTTGGGGGCAGCCGGAGCACGTGGTGGGCGAGCTGGCGCGCGCCCGCGGAGCGGAGGTGCCGGCGCGGGTCGTCGCATCGGCCAAGTCGTGGCTGTGCTCCGTGGGCGTCGACCCGAGCCAGCCGATTCTGCCGTGGAACGCCCCCGACGACGTGCCACACCTCTCGCCGGTGGCCGCACAGGCGGCGTATCTCCGCCATCTGCGCGCCGCGTGGGACGCCGCCATGCCGGCGCCGCTCGCCGAGCAGGAGGTGTATCTCGCCGTCCCGGCGTCGTTCGACCCGGCGGCACGCGAGTTGACGGCGAGGGCCGCGGAGCAGGCCGGCCTGGGCGGCGCGCGGCTGATCGAGGAGCCGCAGGCAGCATTCTACGCCTGGCTCGCCGACACCGGCGCTGGGTGGCGCGAGATGGTCCACGTCGGCGACGTCATCCTCGTGTGCGACGTCGGGGGCGGCACGACCGACCTGACGCTGGTTGCCGTGGGGGAGGAAGCGGGGAGCCTGGTCCTCGAGCGCAAGGCCGTGGGCGACCACATCCTCCTCGGCGGCGACAACATGGATCTGACACTCGCGCACGCCGTGCGCGCGCGTCTCGCCGCCAGCGGCACTGGACTCGACGAGTGGCAGCTGCGCGGCCTGGTGCATGCCTGCCGCGACGCCAAGGAGATCCTGCTCGCCGCCGGGGCGCCCGCGCAGGCGCCGCTGGTGGTGCTCGGACGATCGCGCAAGGTCGTCGGCGGCGCGGTGCGCACGCAGGTGACACGCGACGAGGTGGAGGCGGCCCTGGTCGACGGCTTCTTCCCCGCCGTCGCTCCCGACGTGCACCCGCGGACGGCGCGGCGGGTCGGTCTGCAGGAGATCGGACTGCCCTACGCCACCGACCCGGCGGTCACGCGGCACGTCGCGGCGTTCGTCGCGCGGCAGCGTGAGGTCGCGCCTGAGGGCCCGAGCGCCGTGCTCTTCAATGGCGGCGTCATGCGCGCGGATCGATTCCGCGAGCGCATGGCGGAGGTGCTGGGTGCCTGGCGCGGCGACGGCGCGCCCGTGCGCGTCCTCACCGGCACCGATCCAGACCTCGCCGTGGCGCGCGGCGCGGCTACCTACGGGCTCGCCCGGCGCGGGCGCGGCGTGCGCATCCGCGGCGGCACCGCGCGCGCGTACTACGTCGGCGTGGAAACCGCCGCGCCTGCCGTCCCCGGCATCGTCCCGCCGGTGAAAGCCCTCTGTGTCGCGCCCTTCGGCATGGAAGAGGGCAGCGAGACGACGCTTCCCGGCGCCGAGTTCGGGCTCGTCGTGGGCGAGCCAGCCGACTTCCGCTTCTTCGGCTCCTCCACCCGCCGCGACGATGTCCCCGGGACGGTCGTCGAGAACTGGGCCGAGGGCGAGCTGGAGGAACTGCCGCCCCTCGAGACCACACTCACGGGTGAATCGGGCCGCGTCGTCCCCGTCCGCCTCGAAGCCGAAGTGACCGAGGTCGGTACCCTGGCCGTCTGGTGCGTCTCCCGCACCGGCGACGAACGCTGGAAACTGGAATTCAACGTAAGACCACGCGAAGGGGCAGCGTGACCGTGCGCCGCGCGCACCGACCCCCCAACTGAGCCCGGCATGCCCGCCCGCTACCTCGTCGGCATCGACCTCGGCACCACCAACACCGCCTGCGCCTACGTCGACACCCGTGCCGGCCGCGACATCCACGTCTTCGACGTCCCCCAGCTGATCAGCCCCGGCCAGGTGGCGCCGCGGCCGACGCTCCCCTCCTTCGTGTACCTCGCCGGCGAACACGACGTCCCTCCCCGCAGCCTCGATCTGCCCTGGGCACCGGACCGCCGCTTCTGCGTCGGCGGGCTCGCGCGCGAGCAGGGCGCGCGCGTGCCGGGGCGACTGGTGGCGTCGGCGAAGTCGTGGCTCTGCCATGGCGGGGTCGATCGCACCGCCCCGATCCTGCCGTGGGGCGGGGCCGACGACCTGGCGAGGATCTCGCCCGTCGAAGCGTCGGCACGCGTCCTGGGTCACCTGCACGACGCCTGGGACGCGAGCTTCCCGGAGCCGCTGGCGGTTCAGGACATCGTGCTCACCGTCCCCGCGTCGTTCGACGAGGTGGCCCGCGAGCTGACGCTCGAGGCGGCGCGGGTCGCGGGCCTGCCCGACGTCGTGCTGCTCGAAGAGCCGCAGGCGGCGTTCTATGCCTGGCTCGTCCGCCACGAGCGCGACTGGCGGACGCAGGTGGGTGCGCTGCCGCTGGTGCTCGTGGTGGACGTGGGCGGCGGCACCACCGACCTCTCGCTCATCGCCGCGCGCCAGAGCCGCGGCGAGCTGACGCTCGAGCGCGTCGCCGTCGGCGAGCATCTGCTGCTGGGCGGCGACAACATGGACATCGCGCTGGCGCGCGCGCTCGAGTCCCGGCTCGTGCCCGGCGGCCAGCTCGACGCCGCGCGCTTCCACGGCCTGGTCAACCAGTGCCGTGCCGCCAAGGAGGAGCTGCTGGCGGAGCCGGGTGGCCGCGCCGTGCGCATCACGGTGGCCGGCCGCGGCGGCGGCGTCGTCGGCGGCGCGCTCAGCGCGGACCTCGTGCCTGCGGACGTCGAGCGCACCGTGCTCGACGGCTTCTTCCCCGTCGTGGACGCCGGGGCCCGACCGCGGCGCGCGAGCGGTGTCGGGCTGCGCGAGTGGGGGCTGCCGTTCGCCGCCGACGCCGAGATCACGCGCCACGTCGCCGACTTCCTGGCACGCCAGCGCGAGGCCGCGGATCAGCCGGAGCTCGGCCTGGCGCGCCCCGACGCCCTGCTGTTCAACGGAGGCGCCTGCGAGCCCGCGCGGGTGCGCGACCGTATCGCCGACATCATCGGGGCGTGGCACGCCCCGGACCGGAGCTGGCGGCCTGCCGTGCTCGACAGCGCTTCTCTCCAGCTCGCCGTGGCGCGAGGCGCCGCGTACTACGGTCTGGTGCGTCGCGGACTGGGCGTGCGCATCGGCAGCGGCGCGGCGCGCAGCTACTACCTCGGCCTGGGCGGCGACGCGACGCTCTGCCTCGTGCCGCGCGGCATGGAGGAGGGCGAGACGGCGCTGATCGAGGGCCACGACTTGGAGCTGCTCGCGAACCGGCCGGTCGCGTTCCCGCTCTTCACCGCCACCGACCGCAGCGGAGAACGGGCCGGCGACCTGATCGACCTGTCGCGCGACGCCCTCACGCCGCTGCCCCCCATCCGCACGGTGCTGCGATTCGGCCGTAAGCTCGAGGAGCGCGCGCTGCCGGTGCAGCTCGAGTCGCAGCTGACGGAGATCGGCACGCTCGCCCTGTGGTGTCGCTCGCGCACCACGGAGCACCGCTGGCGGCTCGAGTTCCGGCTGCGTGACACGGTCGGCGCCGAAGCGCCGCCGCCCGAGGCCACCGCCGCGCTCGTCGCCGATCCCGCCCGCATCGAGGAGGCGACGCGCGTGCTGCGCGGCGCCTTCGAAGCCGGCGATGATCCCGTCACCCTCGGCCGCCGCCTCGAGGCCGCGCTCGACACCGGGCGCGACGCGTGGCCGCTCCCCGCGATCCGCGCCCTGTGGGACGTGCTCTGGACGCTCGAGCCGGCGCGCGCGCGCAGCCCCGAGCACGAGGCGCGCTGGCTGAATCTCGCCGGTTTCCTCCTGCGACCGGGCTTCGGCGACCCCGGTGACGACCTGCGCGTGAACAGACTCTGGCGCGTGCTGGGCACCGACGTGCGGCACGCGCGTGCGACGCAATGTCGTGCCGAGTGGTGGAACCTCTGGAAGCGCGTGGCCGGCGGATTGAGCGCGCGCCAGCAGCTGCATCTGCTCCAGCAGGTGACGCCGGCGCTACTGCGCAAGGGCAGGCCCAAGGGACCACGGCCAGGGCCACAGGAGCTGCGGGAGATGTGGCAGGCCATCGGCAGCTGCGAGCGCCTGCCGGCACCGCCGCGCGCCGAGCTGGCCGACGCGCTCGTGGCCGACGCCGTCCGCGGCCGCACGACGGAGCAGGAGCTCTGGGCGCTCGCCCGTCTCGCTGCGCGGGTGCCGATCTACGGTCCGCTCAACTGCGTCGTTCCCCAGAAGCGCGCAGCGGCCGCCGCCGAACGGCTCCTCGCCCACGACTGGCCGCGGCCGGAGGCCTACGCCTTCGCGCTGGCGCAGCTCGCGCGCGCCTCGGGCGATCGCGAGCGCGATCTCGAGCCGGCACTGCGCGAGCGCGTCGCACGACGCCTCGAGGCCATGCCAGAGGGCGGCCGGCTCGCCCGCGTCGTGCGCGAGCCCACGGCGCTCGAGGCGCGTGAGGAGGCGCGTCTGCTCGACGAGTCCCTGCCGGCGGGTCTCCGGCTCCGGGCCTGACGCCGCCACGGCCCGCGGCTGGAGGTGGCGCCGCACCTCCCGTACCCTCCGCGGATGCCAGAGACGGCACGAAACGCGACGCCCCCGGGGTTCCTCGACAGGCTGGCAATGCTGGCGCCGATCCCCGCCAACTTGGCCGGGGCAGTCGCAGTCTACCTGTACTTCAACTACATCGACCCCTTGGAGCGTGGACCCGGGGCGGGGTCGGCCGCCGCGCTGGCGCTCTTTGCCGGCATCACCGGGTTCCTGCTCGCGGCCAGCGCCCTCCTGAGTGATCGCTGGACGGCCGGGGTCCGGCGCTGGTCGCGCGCGCTGCGAGCCGGTGCGTCGCCCGAGTCGGTGCCGACCGCGGTCCGGCGTCGCGTCCTCAATGCCGCACTGATGAACGGGCTTCTCAGCCTGGGCGGCTGGTTCGCCGCCGGGCTCTTCTATCTGCTGGTCCTTCGCTTCAGCTACGGCCTCGGCTGGCTGGAGCCGCTGCGCATCTTCCTGGCGATCGTCCTGGTGGGCGGTCCGGTCGCGTCGGCGCTGGCCTTCCTGGTGAGCGAGTATCACTGGCGGCGCCAGATCCCGCTCTTCTTCCCCGACGGCCATCTCGAGCGCACCGGCGTGCTGCGCGTGCCGGTGCGCGTCCGGCTGATCCTCATCTTCCTGCTGACCTCCATCCTCCCGCTGCTCCTGATGGTCGTCCTCGACCTGCGGCTGCGCAAGCGCTTCCCGCGGGACGCCACGGCATGGCGCGATCTCCTGCGGGCGGACATCTACCTCGTGGTCATCACGAGCGTGGCGTCGAGCATCATGGCGCTGCTGGCGGCGCGGTTCATCAACCGGCCGGTGCAGGCGCTGCGCGCGGCCATGGCGCAGGTGTCGGGCGGCGACCTGACCGCCCGCGTGCCCGTGCGCAGCACCGACGAGCTGGGCGAGCTGAACGCGCACTTCAACGCCATGGTCGAGCAGCTGCGGCTGGCCGGGCGAGCACGCGAGCTGTTCGGCCGCTACGTCAGCCCGGCCGTGGCGCGCGAGGCACTCACCCGGGGCGGCGCGCTCGAGAGCACCCTGGTGCGCGCCACCGCCATGTTCGCCGACCTGCGCGGCTTCACCGCGATCGCCCAGCGCACCCCCGTGCCGGACGTCGTCGGGATGCTGAACACCTTCTACGCGACCGTGGAGCGCGTGTGCGAGCGCGAGGGCGGCGTCATCACGCAGTTCCTGGGCGACGGTGTGGTGGTCGTGTTCGGCGGGCCGCTGCGCCCCGTCGACGACCACGCGCGTCGCGCGGTGCGCGCCGCCATCTCGCTGCAGTGGTCGCTGGTGAACCACCCGCCGCTGGCGGGCATCGGCCGGCTGCAGGCCGGGATCGGCATCTGCACGGGCGACATGGTGGCCGGGCACATCCGCGCCAACGAGCGCGTGGTCTACACGATCGTCGGCGACGCCGTGAACCAGGCGGCCCGGCTGCAGGTGAAGACGCGCGACCTCCGCGCCGCCATCCTCCTGACCGCGAGCACGCAAGCCGTGCTGGGCGAGGCCGACGGGTTCTGCCTGCGCGCCGTCGGCGCGCTCCCGCTGCGCGGGATCGAAGCGCCCGTCCAGGTGTTCGCCGTCGAGCTCTGAACGGCGCCGGCGCATGATCCCCCGACTCGCCCTCACCGCGAGCATGGCGCTGGCCGCGGCGCGCGTCGGCACCGCCGGCCCGGCGCCGGCGACGGGCTTCTGCGCTGACGACGCCGTCGCGGTCGAGCGGCGCGTCGACGACCTGCTCGCGCAGATGACGCTCGACGAGAAGATCGACCAGATGCACGGCAGCGGCTTCGCCGACGGGATGTGGCGAACCCCCGACAACGAACGCCTCGGCATCCCGGGCTTCGGCATGCTCGACGGGCCACGCGGCGTGGGCCTGCTCGCCGGCGAGGCCACGTCGTTCCCGGTCGCGATGGCGCGCGGCGCGACGTGGGATCCGGCCCTCGAGGAGCGGGTCGGAGAGGCCATCGGCGCCGAGGTGCGCGCCAAGGGCGCGAGCGTTCTCCTCGCTCCCACCTTGAACCTGCTGCACCATCCGCGCTGGGGCCGCGCGCAGGAGACCTACGGCGAAGACCCGCTCCACCTCGGTCGCATGGGAGTGGCATTCATCCGCGGCGCCCAGCGCCACGTCATCGCCACCGCCAAGCACTATGCGCTGAACAGCATCGAGGACACACGCCTGGTCGTGAACGTGCGGGCGGACGAGCGCACGCTGCGTGAGGTCTACCTGCCGCACTTCCGCATGGCCGTGCAGGAGGGGCACGTCGGCGCGGTGATGGCGGCCTACAACAAGGTGAACGGCCAGTACTGCGCGGAGAACTACCACCTGCTGCGCGAGATCCTGAAGGACGAATGGGACTTCTCCGGGTTCGTCGAATCGGACTGGTTCGTCGGCACGCGCAGCACCCTGCTCTCTGCGTGGGCCGGGCTCGACATCGAGATGCCGGTCCCGGTCTACTACGGCGAGCCGATCGAATCGTCCGTGGAGGGCGGCGCCGTTCCGCTCTGGGTCATCGACGACGCCGTGCGACGCATTCTCCGCACCAAGCTCTGCTTCCGGCTCGACCGCGATCCCCCGCAGCGGGCGCCGGACGTGGTGCAGAGTCCGGCGCACCTCGACCTCGCTCTCGAGGTGGCCCGCAAGGGCATCGTGCTGCTCAAGAACGCTGGCGGCACCCTGCCCCTGGACGGCGTGGCATCGCTGGCGGTCGTCGGCGACCAGGCGGACATCGCCAGCCTGGGCGACGCGGGCAGCAGCATCGTCGCCCCCTCCTTCGCCATCTCGCCGCTCGAGGGCATCCGCGCACGCGCGGGCGAGACGACGATTGCGCACCTCGCCGGCCCGCCGCTCGCGGCGGCCGACCGGGCGGCGGTCGCGGCAGCCGACGCGGCCATCGTCGTGGTGTCGCTCAACAGCGCCGACGAAGGCGAGGGTGACCGGGAGGGCGGCGACCGCTTCGGTCTCGGCCTCGCGCCCGAGCAGGACGCGCTGATCGCCGACGTCGCCGGGTTGAACCCGCGGACAGTGGTCGTGCTGGAAGGAGGCAGCGCGATCACCATGCCCTGGGTGGACGACGTCGCCGCGGTCGTGATGGCCTGGTACCCG
>JBKPDC010000217.1:0-19957 GCA_046727715.1 Thermodesulfobacteriota bacterium | reverse complement strand
GGCCCTCTCGGTGGACTGAGCCCGGGAGCTCCGACGCCGCCCGCTCGATGCTGCATGTTGCGCACTTTGATGACGAATCAAGTTGACTGGCGCTCCCACACGGTCGTACGAACCAACCCGGGTGGCGCAGACGGTGCCTCTAGGGGGCCTCCCATGACGGTCTTCGGCCGCTGGGGCGAGTTCGTCGTGGAGCACCCGCGGTCGCTCATCGCCGCGGTGCTCGCCGTGACCGCCCTCCTCGGCGTCGGCGCCACCCGGCTCCGCTTCAGCATCCGCGAGGGCGATGCGCTGCCGCAGGGGCATCCCTACGTGCAGGTCTACAATCGCATCAACGAGCAGTTCGGGGGCGGTGCGGCCGTGGTCATCGGCATCGTGCCGCGCAGCGGTGACGTCTTCACGGCCGAGACGCTCGGCAAGGTCGCGCGCCTCACGGCCGCGCTCGAGGCCATGCCGGAGCTGGCGCGCGGAGCCGTGTGGAGCGTGGCCGCGCACCGAGTGAAGCGCATCGCCCTGGAGGACGGCGAGCTCGACGTCCGCCAGCTCATGCCGGTGGTACCGCGGGACGCGCAGGGGATGGCGCGGCTCCGTGCCGAGATGTTCGCGGATCCGCGCTTCGTCGGCACGCTCGTGTCGGCGGACGGGAGCGCCGCCGCTGTCGTGGCGGACTTCCCCACCGAGGCGCAGGGTCCGGCGCTGCAGGAGAAGCTCGAGCGCCTGGTCGCTCCCGAACGGGATTCCGGGACCGACATCGCCATCGCCGGCGGACCGGTCATCGTGGCCGCGCTCGATCGTGCCGCCGGGCAGATGGCGATCCTCTTCCCGATCGCGCTGGTGGTGATCGGCCTCGTGCATTACGAGGCGTTCCGGACGTGGCAGGCCATGATCCTGCCGCTCGTCACGGCGCTGCTGAGCGTGATCTGCGCGCTCGGCTTCACGGGCTGGCTGGGTCTGCCGCTCGACACCTGGAGCGCCATCACGCCGGTCGCCATCCTGGCGGTGGCGGCGGGACACGCCGTGCAGATCCTCAAGCGCTACTACGAGGAGTACGAGGTGCGGGGCGACTCGCGCGCTGCCGTCGTGTCGTCCGTCGCCCACGTCGGTCCAGTCATGGTGACCGCCGGGCTGATCGCCGCCGCCGGCTTCGCCTCGCTCGCGACCTTCCACGTGAACAGCATCCGCGTGTTCGGGCTGCTGATGGCCGCGGGTATCCTGAGCGCGCTCGTGATCGAGATGACCTTCATCCCGGCGGTACGCGCGATCCTGCCGGCGCCGCGGCAGCGGGAACGACGGCGAGCGGGGGACGAGCGCTGGCTGGCGAGCGCGCTCCGGCGCGTCGCGGACGTCGTCGTCGCCCGTCCGGGTCTCGTCCTGGTCGCGGCGGGGGCGCTGCTCGCGCTGGCGCTCCCCGGCGCATGGCGTGTGAACGTGGACAACAGCTTCCGCGGACTCTTTCCGGCGAGCGGCACGCTCAGGCACGACGACGCCGCGATCAACGCGCGCTTCGCCGGCACGTCCACGCTGCGGCTGCTGGTCGAGGGTGACGAGGATGGCGTCCTCCAGGATCCGGACGTGCTGCGCGCAGTTGCCGACCTGCAGCGCTTCCTCGAGGGGTTTCCCGAGGTCGGGCACACCGTGTCGGTTGCCGACTACCTGCGACAGATGGATCTGGTGATGCAGGGCGGCGGCGGACCGAATGGCAGCCTCCCCGCCAGCCGCCGCCTGGCGGGACAGTATCTCCTCCTCTACTCAATGTCGGGTCCCGACGATCTGAGCAGCGTGGTCGATGCAGCGTACCGCCAAGGAACGATCCTCGCCTACACGAAGTCGGACGAGACCGCGTTCGCCGAGCGGCTGTTCGCGCGCACGCGCGAGTTCGTCGGCGAACGTTTCCGGGGGCTACCGGTTCGCGTGGGGATCGCCGGCGGATCGCTCGGCGCCCAGGCAGCGGTCAACGCCGTCGTGGTGCGCGAGAAGGTCCGCAATGTGCTCCAGGTGGCGGCCATCATCTTCGTGCTGTCCGCGATCGCACTGCGCTCGATCGTGGGCGGCATCTTCGTGCTCGTGCCGCTCGCCGTCGCGCTCGGCATCACGGTGGGCGTGATGGGATGGAGCGGCGTGTGGCTCAGCATGTCCACCTCCGCGGTGATGGCCATGGGCGTCAGCATCGGCGCCGACTTCGCCATCTACTTGATCTTCCGGCTGCGCGAGGAGCTGGCGCGCGGATCACTCGCCGACGGCGTCCGCCGGGCGCTCGTCACGTCGGGCACGGCCATCTTCTTCGTCTCCTCTGCCGTTGCGCTCGGCTACCTCGTGCTCGTGTGCTCCGGCTTCAAGGGCTGGGTACACCTGGGTGGCTTGACCGCGCTCATGATGGCGCTTGCGTCGGCGGCCGCCGTGACGGTCCTGCCGGCGCTGGTGATGCTCGTACAGCCGCGGTTCGTGTTTCCCGGTACGGTCGGGGCGCTCTCGACGATGCGCGCCGCGGGAGGCACGACGCGCTTTCGTTGGTCCGCTCGCGTGACCACCTCGGGCACGATGTGAGGAGGCTGCTCGGCATCCTGCGCGCCCTGGCGACCGCGTGCGCCGGAGGGATCCTCTATGGACTCGCATTCCCTCCGTATGATCTGACGATCTTCGCCTGGGTAGCTCTCGTCCCACTGCTGCTCTTCATCCGCGAGCGACCGAGCATCCGAGCCGCCCTGTTCGGGGTGTTGTACGGGTTCGCCTGTTCCGTCGGCGTCGCCGGCTGGCTCATGCCGACGATGGCGCGCTTCTTCGATCTGCCTCTGATCCTCGGCGTGCCCTTCGCGTGGCTGTACTCGGTCGCTTTCTGGGGAACGTCGTTCGGTCTTTTTGCGGCGGGCGCCACTCGCCGGGTCGCGTCCGGTCCACCGGTGATGTCCACGCTGTTCACCGCGGCCCTGTGGGTCGCCACGGAGCTCTGGCGGAGCCGCGTCCTGGGCCAGGGATGGTGCCTGCTGGGGTACTCGCAGCACACCGACGTCCAGCTGATCCAGCTCGCCGCGCTGACGGGAGTCTACGGCGTCTCGTTTCTCGTGGCGCTCGGAAACGCCGCCATTGCGGAGGCGATCGTGCTCTTACGCGCGGGCACGAAGCTCGGCCCGGCGCTGCGCCCGGTGCTTCTCGCGGCGTCCCTCGTCGCGGTGACGTGGCTCGGCGGCGCAGCCGTCGCGCCGCCGGAGGCGGCGAGCGGCACCGAGTCGATCGCGATCGTGCAAACGAACGTGCCTCCCGCGAAGCGCTGGTCGCGCGCCTACACGGACCGTCAGATCGCTTCGCATACCCGCATGACGGACGATTCCGTGCCTCCGACGGGCGTGTCGCTGGTCGTGTGGCCCGAGAACGCAGTCCCCAGGTATCTCGAGGTCGAACCTGGGCTCGCAGGGCTGCTGGGCGGTCTCGCCCGCCGCCACGCGAGTGACCTGCTTTTCGGGACGCCGCGTCACGAAGCGGGGAGCACCTACAACAGCGTGCGTCTCATCACGGCTGCGGGTCGCAATGGGGGAGCTTACGACAAGCAGGAGCTGGTGCTCCTGGCGGAGGCGACTCCGCTGCGCTCGGCCCAAGCAGGCGGGCCGGACGACAACCCGCGGCAGTTCACGGCGGGGACGGGGCCCGGTGTGCTTCGGAGCTTCGTCCCTCTCGGAGTTTCGATCTGTCACGAGCTGCTGTTCCCCCGGTTGGTTGCGCGCTCGGTGGCGGCCGGAGCGGAGTTGCTCGTCAACGTGTCCAATGATGGCTGGCTCGACGCCGGGACGGGGGTGGCGAGCCGCCAGCACTTTGCCATGGGGGCATTCCGGGCGGTGGAGACACGGCGCTGGCTCGTGCGCGCCGCCACGACCGGCGTGTCCGGTGTTTTCGATCCGTACGGGCACGTGGTCGCAAGCCTCCCGCCCCACACCGAGGGGGTTCTGCTGGCTCGGGTCGGCGCGCTGACCAGGCTCACCCCCTACGTGCGCTTGGGCGACGTCTTTGCGTTCGGGGGCGTGGGGGTCGTCGTGGTGGCTCTCGCCGCGCGTTGGCGCGGCCGCGTCCTCCCACGCTAGTCTGCGCGCCGGGACGTGGTCATGGCGGATGCCTTCCCCACCATGCCGCGAGCACGCAGGTCGGTGCAGCTCGGCGCGGTCGCGATGGGACTGGGCGCGCTCGTCCTCGCCATCCGGACCACGATCACATCGAGTGGCTGGGTGGGGCGCTCGTTTCCCGGATTCATGGTCCTCGACAACCGCGTGGTCGCGTCTGTCAGCCTCGCCAACTGGTCCGGCGCCTCGGTGTCCGACCTCTATCAGGGTCAGATCGTCGCGGTGAACGGTCGGCCGGTGCGCTCCACGGCCGAGCTGTACGCCGTGGTCGAATCGCTCCCACCGGGCACGCCGGTGGAGTACAGCCTATGGCACGGTGACCGGGAGACCGACCTCGTCGTGCCGTCGCAACGCTTCGGGCTCCGCGACTGGACGCTACTCTTCGGGCCCTTCCTGCTGAACGGCGTCACCTACGTTGCGGCTGCCATCGTCGTGTGGGTGCTCCATCGCGGCGCTCTCGGGCGAGTGTTCGTCGGGCTCGGGCTCTCCTGGGCGCTCTTCCTGCTGACGGCCATGGACCTGTATGGGCCAGGCATATTCTTCCGGCTCCACGTCGTCGGCGAGACGTTCGTTGCGCCGGCCGTGCTGCAGCTCGCGCTCCTCTTCCCTCAGCCCAATCGGTGGGCGCGCTGGCGCCTTCTCGCTTACGTGCCGGCGCTCGTCATCCTGACGCTCTACGAGATCTTCCTCTACCATCCCGGGGTCTATTCCGCGCTCCTCCAAGCCAACATGGCCTACCTGGGATTCGCATCGCTCGCGCTCGCCGGGCGGCTGATCTCCGAGTATCGAACCGGCCAATCCGTCCTCGCGCGCCAGCGGGTCCGCATCGTGACCATGGGCGTGCTCGTCGCCTTCGCGCTGCCCGGAGCGCTCGTCTTCGCCTCTGCGCTGTCTCGCGGCAGCGTGGCGGTCAACCTCGGGTCGGTGACGCCGGTCGTGTTTCCGCTCGCCGTCGCCTATGCCATTGTCAAGCACGACCTCTTCGAGCTCGACGCGATGGTGAAGCGCGGGGCGTACTACATCCTGCTGACGGGCGCCGTCGGCCTCACGTATGCAGCGGCGATCACCGTCTTCAACCTGGCGCTGCCGGGCGGCATCGCGGGATCGGTGGCGTTCCCCGCGCTCTTCACGCTGGCGGTCGTGATGCTCTTCGACCCGCTGCGAACCTTCCTGCAGGGTGTCATCGACCGCGTCTTCTTCCGCACCAACTACGACGGCGCCCAGGTACTGGAGGCAGTGGGCGCGGAGCTGGGTTCGGCGCTCACCCGCGACCACATCGCGCGGCTGGTGCGCAATGGCGTGGACGGGGCCATCCCCAACGCCCGGACACGGCTCTTCGTGGGGAGCGTGGCGCAGGGCCTCGAGGAGGTCGGCGGCGTGATCACCGTGCCCAACGTGCTCGTGCCCTTCCTCTCGCCGGGCCGGGTGCTCACCAGCTTCGACTCGGCGGAGAGCTACCCGGACCCGGCGACGGCGGAGCGGGTGCGCGACGCGCTCGGCGCGCTGGAGGCCGAGGTGGCGGTGCCACTCTGGCTGCACGGCGAGCTGGTGGGCCTGCTGACGGCGGGCGCCAAGCGCTCCGGGCTGTTCTACACCGCGGGTGACGCGGCCTTCCTGCGCGCGCTCGCCCACCAGGCTGCGAGCGCGCTGCAGAACGCGGCCTCGTACGAGGAGCTGGTGGCGCTGAACGCCACGCTCGAGGAACGGGTGAAGGAACGCACGGCGCAGGTCGAGGCATCGAACGACGAGCTCGCGGCGGCGCTCCGCGATCTGCGCCAGGCGCAGGTGCAGCTGGTGCAGTCCGAGAAGATGGCCTCGCTCGGCCGCCTCGTCGCCGGGGTCGCCCACGAGATCAACAACCCGGTGAGCTTCATCGCCACCAGCGTGTCGCCGCTGCGCCGGCAGCTTGCGCGCGCCGCGTCCGCTGCCCCCCCGGACGTGCGCCGGTTGCTGGACGAGGCGGGCGAGATCGTCGGCATCATGGCGCGCGGCGCCGAGCGCACCACGGCGATCGTGCAGGACCTGCGCAGCTTCTCGCGCCTGGGGGAGTCGACCCGCAAGCCGGTGGATCTGCACGACGGCCTCGACACCACGCTGCGGCTGCTGGAGTCGCGCTGGCGCGACCGCATCACCGTCCATCGCGACTACGGCAACTTGCCGCTGGTGGAGTGTGATCCCGGGCAGGTGAACCAGGTGTTCATGAACGTTCTCGCCAACGCCTGCGACGCCGTCGGCGACGGAGGCAACATCTGGATCGCGACCCGCGCCGACGGAGACTCGGCCGAGATCACCATCCGCGACGACGGCCCGGGCATTCCGCCCGAGGTCCGGGATCACATCTTCGACCCGTTCTTCACCACCAAGGACGTCGGACACGGCACCGGCTTGGGCCTGGCAATCAGTCATCAGGTGGTCATCGCGCACGGCGGGCGCATCGCGGTGGAGAGCGCGCCGGGCCCCGGCGCGACCGTGCGCATCAGCATCCCCGTCGGCCACACGAGGTCGCTTGACAGCATCGCGAGCGCGGGCAGATAGAGAGCCGCCCAGTGGCGCTCGACTACCACCAGTTCCCCGTGCTCGTCGTGGACGACGAGCCCGACATCCTGCGCTCCTTCCGGTTCAACTACGGCGAGGACTTCGACATCCTCACCGCGGAGAGCGGTCCGCGCGGCCTCGAGGTGCTCGCCGGTCACGACGTCGCCGTCATCGTGGCCGACCAGCGCATGCCACAGATGAGCGGCACCGAGTTCCTCGAGCGTTCCATGGACGTGCGGCCGGACGCGATGCGGATCATCCTCACCGGCTACACCGACGTCGACGCCCTCGTGCAGGCGGTGAACCTGAGCCGCATCTACCGCTACGTGACCAAGCCGTGGGCGAGCGAGGAGTTGCGGCTCACGCTGCTGCGCGCCATCGACGCCTTCCACTTGACGCGCGAGAACGCGCGGCTCGTCGAGGAGCTACGGCGCGCCAACGAACGGCTGGCGGTCGAGAACGCCTACCTCCGCGAGTCGGCGACGATGCCGACCGAGATCGTGGGTGTGAGCGCCGCGATGGACCGCGTGCTGGAGCTGGTCGCGCGCGTCGCGCCCACCGCGAGCACGGTGCTGATCTCCGGCGAGACGGGGACGGGCAAGGAGCTCGTGGCGCGCGCCATCCACGCCGCAAGCCCCCGGCGTGACGAGCTGTTCGTCGCCGTCAACTGCGCCTCGCTGAACGAGGGCGTGCTGGAGAGCGAGCTGTTCGGCCACCGGCGGGGCTCGTTCACCGGGGCGATCGGCGACCGCAAGGGGCTCTTCGACGTGGCCGACGGCGGCACCCTCTTCCTCGACGAGGTCTCCGAGACCACGCCGGGGCTGCAAGCGAAGCTCCTGCGCGTGCTGCAGGAGAGCGAGATCCGCCCGGTCGGTGACAACCGCTCCTACCCCGTCGACGTGCGCGTCATCGTCGCCACGAATCGCCGGCTCGAGGACGAGATCAAGGCGGGCCGCTTCCGCGAGGACCTCTACTACCGCCTGTCGGTCTTTCCCATCCACATCGCGCCGCTGCGCGAGCGTCGCGAGGACATCCCCGTGCTGGCACGGCACCTCGTGCACCGGCTCGCGGTCCAACTCAAGAAGAGCGTCGGCGAGCCGACGCCGGAGGCGCTCGACCAGCTCATGCGCCACCCATTTCCGGGCAACGTGCGCGAGCTGGCGAACGAGCTGGAGCGCGCGATCCTCCTCGCCGACCCCGGAGCACCCATCACCGAGGATCTGCTCTCGGAGCACGTGCAGGAGTCGGCCGCCGCCGGCGCCCCGCCCGGGGCGCTCCAGGCGCGCACGATCGACTTCGAGCGCCAGCAGATCCTGGCGGCACTGGAGCGCGCGGGTGGCGTCAAGACCCGCGTGGCCGAGGAGCTGGGGCTCAGTTACCGCGGCCTGATGAAGAAGCTGCGGCGCCTCGGTCTGTGACACCCCGGTCCTAGCCGGGGCGGCCCAGCAGCAGCGCGGTGGTGTTGCCCCCGAACCCGTGCGCGGTGACCAGCGCGGTGCGGAGCGGCGCGCGGCGCTCGCGGCCACGCACCACGTCGAGCTCGCACTCGGGATCGAGGTCGTCGCAGTTGACTGTGGGAGGCGCGACGCCGTCGCGCAGCGCCAGCAGCGCGGCGGTGGTCTGCAACACGCCGGCCGCCGCCAAGGGATGCCCCAGCGCGCCCTTGAGGGAGGTGACGACCGGTCGCCGCTCGCCCGCGCCGAAGAGGCGGTGCAGCGCGCGCAGCTCGGCGAGGTCGGTCATGGGGACGCCCGGTGCGTGGGCGCTCACGTGGTCGACGTCGCCGGGGGCGAGATTGGCCTCCGCCAGCGCCGCGCTGGCGGCGAGCAGGAACGCGCGGCCGGTGGGGCTCGGATCGCCGACGTAGGTCGGCCGGTCGCGACCAGCACCGAAGCCGAGCAACTCGCCGTACACCCGCGCGCCGCGCTCGAGGGCTCGGCCGCGCTCCTCGATGACCAGCATGGCGCCGCCTTCACCAAGCACGAACCCGCCGCGCTGGCGATCGAACGGGCGCGACGCACGCCAGGGCTCGTCGTTGGTCTCGGCGAGCACGCCGGACCGGGCGAACCCGGCGAAGAGGATCGGCGTCAGAGGCGCGTCCGCGCCGCCGACGACGGCCACGTCGAGCGCGCCCGCCGCGATCTGCCGGGCGCCGGCGACCACGGCGTCGAGCCCCGCCGGACACTCGGAGCTCAGCGTGACGATGGGGCCGAGGATCCCGAACTCGCTGGCCACCATGGCCGACGCGGAGTGTGGCGACAGGGCGAAGGGCAACGTCCGGTGCACGCCGCCCGGGCCGTACTCGCGGAACAGCGCCCCCTGATCCTCGCCGACCTGCGCCGGCCCCGCCGACGTGCCGAGGAACAGCCCCGCGCGCAGCGACGCCAGCGCGTCGCCCGCCATCCCAGCGTCGTCCACCGCCAGGCGCGACGCGGCGATGGTGAGCTGACAGAACCGACTGGCGGTGCGCGCCTTCAACGCGGTCATGAACTGCCGGGGCCGGAACTCGGGCACCTGCGCCGCGATGCGCACCGGATACCGGCTGACGTCGAAGCGGGTGATGGGTCGAATCGCCGACTCGCCGCGTCGCAGCAACGTCCACAGGGCCTCGGTGCCGACGCCCGAGGGCGCCACGATACCGATCCCGGTGACGACGATGCGACGCCCGGTCTCCAGGAGAGCGCCGGTACGGCGTCTGTCCAGCAAGCGCTCCTGTAAGATTGGCTCCATCACCGCACTGCTCATGCAACCGATGTGCCCCCGCCTGGTCGACGCTCGGTCACGCGTTTCCGGATCTCCCTGGGAACTTCCGTTCCCACGGGGGCGGCAGCCGCGGCCCGCACGTTCTTCCGGCGGCCGGGCGGCATGGGTGCCGGCATGTGAGCGCCGAATGCGGGCGCTCCAGCGATTCCCAGGGAACGCGGGTTCCCAGGGGAAGGACCCGGGAACCGGAGTTCCCATGTCGGGCCGAATGAGCCCAGGAGTGACGGGTCTGGCGACTCCCTGGGCCGGGCGGCACGGGGGTTGCTGTATGCCGAAGGAGGGCTCGCGCCTGCCGCGGAGCCTGTCCGGGATACAAACGAGCCGCCCCCGGCCCGTTCCCTCCCCGGATTCCCGGACGGGCTCCGGGGCAGGCGCGAGAAGGGGGGGCGTCGCCCCTTCGAGTCGTCGCGTCAGGACGGCCGGAGTGCGTGCTCGGGGCAGCACTCGTGGCGCGGGCTGCGCGCTACCCCCATCCGACCGTCCTCGGCACGGACCTCCACCTGCACCTCGGCACACCGCCACCGGATCGTGACGTGGTACCGGCGATCGCCGCGCTGGCGCAGGTCGGTGGTGGTCTGCCCCTCGCGCTCGCGCAGGGACGGACAGTCGATGCCGTCGAGGACCATGCGCGCCACCTCGAAGGCGTCGGGTGAGAACGTCGTGGCGTCGAGGCGGACCATCTGGGCGAAGAGCCAGGCGAAGGTGACGATGCCCCCCACGGGTACGGCCGTGACCAGCCGGCCGAGCAGGGGCCGGCGCTGCCGCAGGGGCCACCACCAGTCGCGCGTCAGCGCGAAGGCGCTGAAGGTGTTGAAGGCGCCGCGTCCGAGAAAGACGAGGGCGAAGAGGCCGAGGCGCGCCTCGGGCCCCCAGTCGAACAGCTGGTACACGTAGCGCGCCGGCGTGAGTCGCATCCACAGCGGACCCACGGAGACGAAGAGCACGATGAAGATCCAGCCGGCCAGCGCCCGCCCGACGGCGATCCAGGGCACGGCGGGCGTGTCATGGACGAACGACCACAGGCACCAGGCCTGGAGCGCCGTGTAGCCGAGGACGAAGAGGAGGGAGTCGCCGAAGGAGATCCGGTATGCGGGGTCGAGGATCCACGATGCAAGCACCGCCAGGGCGCTGAGCAGGGTGACCGCCGCCGCGAGGGCGTTCAGCCAGAGAAGCGCACGGCGCATGCCCAGGGCGTCTTAGCGAAGTCGTGGTCGGGGCGCGACCGGAAGCGAGGGTCGGACGGCCTGCTCGCCTTGACAACGTCGGAGGGGGTGGGGCAAACCCGTCCGGTTTCCCATTTCCCCAAGGAGGCATCTCGAATGCTGCTCGACGGCAAGGTTGCAATCGTCACCGGCGCTGGCCGGGGCATCGGTAGGGAAGAAGCACTGCTCATGGCCAGACTGGGCGCGAAGGTCGTGGTGAACGACCTGGGCGCGCACTTCGACGGCACGGGAGCCCCCACCGCCACCCCGGCCCAGGACGTGGTGAGCGAAATCAAGCAGATGGGCGGCGACGCCATCGCCAACGGCGGCAACGTCGCCGACTTCAAGGCGGCGAAGAACATCGTCGACACCGCGCTCAAGACCTTCGGCAAGCTGCACATCGTGGTGAACAACGCCGGCATCCTGCGCGACCGCATGATCTTCAACATGGACGAGGAGAGCTGGGATTCGGTCGTCGCCGTGCATCTCAAGGGCACCTTCAACATGGCCCGCCACGCCTGCGAGTACTGGCGCGAGGAACACAAGAAGGGCAACCTGCTGAACGGCCGCATCATCAACACGTCGTCCGACGCGGGCCTGATCGGCAACGTCGGCCAGTCGAACTACGGCGCCTGCAAGGCCGCCGTGGCCGTGATGGCCGTCATCATCGGGCACGAGATGAAGAAGTACGGCGTGACCGCGAACGCCATCGCCCCGGTCGCTCGCACGCGCCTCACGGTGGACGCCACGCCGAGCACGGCTGCCCTCATGGGGGGCGAGGTGCCCGAGGGCGAGTTCGACATGTTCAGCCCGGCCAACATCGCGCCGCTCGTGGCGTGGCTCGCCAGCGACGACGCCGCCGGGTGCAGCGGCCAGGTCTTCCGGGTCGGGGGTCGCAGCGTGTGGCCCATGAAGGGCTGGCACTCCGCCACCCGGATCAAGAACGAGAAGCCCATGACCTGGGACGCGGCGGCGCTCGGCGCCCGCATCAAGGAAGAGCTCGGCAAGGGCATCACCAAGGGTGAGAACATGGCGGAAATCTTCGCCGGGGGTCTTTGAGGTGTGCGCCGCGCCCGCCGCAGCCGCGCCGCGGCGGGTCCTCTTCGTCTGCCACGCGAACACGAGCCGCAGTATCATCGCCGAGGCGGTGCTGCTGCGGCTCTTGCGGGAGCGCGGGCTCGAGCAGGCCGTCGCGGTCGCGTCGGGAGGGATCGCCCCGTTCGCGCGCGACGGCAGCCTGGTGTCGCTCGACGCGAAGTTCGTGCTCCAGGAGATCGGCATCCCGGAGCCGCCGAAGCCCGGTGCGACTGACCTGAAGCGCAACCGCCAACTGCTGGCCGAAGCCGACCTCATCGTGGTCATGACCGAGGAGCAGCGCCGCATGCTGGGCGCCTTCGAGGAGGCCGCGGGCAAGCAGATCCTCACGGTGCGCGAGCTCGCCGGGGAGATGGGCGACATCGAAGATCCGTCGATGCAGCCCGAGGACGTGTTCCGGCACTGCCGGGACGAGATCGTGCGCTGTCTGGAGCGCGGCCTGTCGCGCCTCGTCGAGGACTGAGCCATGGTGCTCGGGCTCTGGAAGAAGACGCCGAAGCTGGAGGCGAAGTTCACGCCCGCCGTGGCGGTGGCGCGCGAGCTCAAGAAGGAGGTCGAGGTGGCCGGCGACCTGGTCGTCCGCAACCTCGGTGCTACCGTCGACCTGAGCGACCTCGAGACGGTCCTGGTGGCCGGCGGCACGCGACGCATCGACCTCGAGCTGCCGCCGGCGTGGCGGGGCACACGGCGGATCCCGGCGGGTGGTGCGCTCAGCGCCGCCGTGGCCTGGAAGGTGGCGCTGGCGGCGCCCATGCGCGCGCCGATGGCCGAGATCCAGCTCAACACCACGGCGGGCGGCAAGCGCGCTCCGCTGTGTCTCAGCAACAAGTTCCCGCTGGCGAACGAGTAGATCGAACGCCCTCCGGCGCGGGCGGAATGCTGCGCATCTCGGGCCACCCGCGCCGCTGCAACACCAACCCGGGGGCGTGTGCGACGGAGATCGACGGGTTGCTCGGGCCGCCTGATCGGCTTGCGGCCGCCTCGTGAGCGGAATCAGCGCGCGGGTCGCGCCTCGATCACCGTCACGGCATAGTTGTCGAACGGCGGCGTCTCCTCGTCGAGGAAGCTGCCGCGGAAGCGCTCCTCGGCGCCGGGCGCGATCTGCTTGATCTTCCCCTGCGCCAGCAGTGCCTGGCCGTCCACCTCCGGGACACCCAGCACCTCGGCGCTCTCGTTGTACGTCTCGGTGGACGCGACGACCTTCCCGTCCTTGTCCACCGCGTCGATGCGCAGCTTCACATAGGTCAGGGGCTGACCCGAAACGTTCTTGAGCCGCCCGACGACGTTGTAGAACTTCGACCCGTACCCCGACTCCCACTTCCCGGCGTGCTCCAGTACCTCGACATCGGAACCGCGATGCCGGCATGCGAGGACGAGCACGGCGAGCGGAAGGAGCAGCGTCGCGCGCCTACCCTTCGCCACTCCCGCAACCGCTAGTCGGTCATGCGCGTCAAGGTCCTCAGCGAGAAGTAGTTCGGATCCCAGTTCCGCTCGATGAACGACGACTGGTACCGGCCGCCGAGCGCGGCGCGGTTGGTCTTGTCGTTCACCCCGATCACGAAGTTCGGATAGACGGACGAATAGGCGTCGCCATCCTTCACGAAGTGATAGCCGCACGCCGCGGTGTAGAAGTACTCGCCGGCGCGATTGTGCACGAGCTTCCAGTAGATGCGGTAAATGTCCTTGTCGAAGTACATGATGACCTTGCCGAAGTTGTAGTACGGATCGGTCGACTGTCCCTCGATGATCCACACCTGGCGCGGGACGAAGACCACGTTGTCCTGCAGCCACCACGGCGCGCCCTTGCTGCCAGGCTTCTCGTACGTTGCCGGCACGACGGGGGTCGAGACCGTGTAGCGCGACTTGGAGTCGGGCGAGGGAGTCATCGAGAACGGCGTGGGCTTGATCACCGGGGCGAGGACACTGCCTTCGCCCACCAGCTTCCACTTGTAGTACTCGATCTTGCCCGCGTAGCAGTTGAGGTCGTCGGCGAAGATGTCCATGCCGGCGACGGGGTCGGAACGCGACGCGGCGTTGATGCGGCGGGCGCGGCGCGTGCTGGGCACGTAGGCCCAGATGGCGTCCTGGCTTTCCCAGTCCCAGTAGCGCTTGCTGAGCGTGGACACGCCCTCGACGTCCTGCGGCTCGATGGCGCCGCCGATCGCCTGACCGGCGAGGTTGTCGGGGTTGCTCTCGATCTTGCCGTCGAGGCGGCCCTGGTAGCCCATCGCGTGGATGAACGCCTTCACGCGCCTGAACTCGCCGTTCGTATCCACGCCGTTGAGCGTGAAGGTCGCGCCGCCGCCGCCCCCCTGGCTGCCGGCGAAGGCGAAATTCTGCGCGATCTTGCAGGCGACCTGCGGATCGCTCTTGTCGATCTTCGGGAAGGGGAGACCAGACACGAAGTCGGGGATCTTGCCAGTGGCCTTGTCCTTGATGCCGCAGGTGTCGGCGTCGAGCTCGTACTTGCCCTCGTTGGCCTCGGTGAGGTCCCAGAACTTCTTCGAGTAGTTCTCCTTGAATTTCACAGGATCGACGGGGACGACCTTGAACCAGTACTGCCCGTCTTTCAGCCGCTTGAGCACTGGCTCGGGCAGCAGGTCTTTCCCTTCCTGCCAGTTGTTGGCATCGAGCACCCACGGCTGGTCGTCGGACGCGGCACGCGCCGGCGGCGCAGTGGCGAGGAACAGGACCCCGGCGAGCAGCAGCAGCGGGTAACGAAACGTCTTGATCATGAGACCTCCTGCAACACTGTAGAACGGATCTGATTCGCGCGCTTCCCCCGATCTTGTCAAGGCTGCTTCACCGCGTCTCGTGCCGAACGGAGCTTGTCGAGCTCCCAACGGAGCACCGCGCCGACAAGCAGCACTTCGGCTCGCCGGGCGCGGCGCGCGTAGCTCCCCGTCCAGGCCGGGTTACGGTTGCCGATGTCCATGGCAAGCAGCTCGTGTCCCGTGCCGTCCAGCACCCGCAGCCGCTCCGCGGCGGGCGCGAGCCCGTACTGCGCGAGGTCGACCGCTTCGTCCGCCACCACCGTGTGCGGGTGCAGCGAGGCCAGCGCATCGAGGGCGACTTCGACGACGTCCGCGGGCCACGGATGACCCGCCGCGTCGTGCCAGCCGGCGGGTGTGCGCACGAGTGTGAGACGCTCGGGACCGCGCTGCCATTCGACCCGCGCCACCGAGGCGATCGGTGCATCCAGTAGGGCGGGCGTGTCCGGAGTGGGCAGCGGCCGCTGGGGGAGGATCGGGGCGCGGTCCACCCACACCACGGCGAGCAGCGACGTCGCCACCACGAGCAGGCCGAGCGTGCCTCGCAGCGTCACGCGGTGCGTCTCCGGCGCAGGGCGGCCGCGATGGCACCCAGCCCGAGGACGGTCGCCGGTGCCACGCATGCGGCCCAGAACATCCCCCGCGCCTCGCGTGCCGTGAGTGCCAGCGTCGAGAAGGGTCCCGAGACGCCGGGGCGCCTGCGCGAAGCGGTGAGGGCGTCCTGCGCCCGCGCGGCCACCTCTGCAGCGACGAGGAGCAGGTCACGGTTGCCGAGGACGGCGAGATGCACGTTGGTGGCGAAGTCGGCGTCACCAAGCGCCACCAGCCGGCCCTCGTGGCCGTCCGGCGCGGTGACCCGCACCAGCGCGGCGACCGGCAGGGGTCCGGCGAGGTCCACCTCGGGCCGGAAGACGCGTGGAGCCGTGGCCGGCCGGCCACCCGTGTCCGCCCACGTCGAGTCGTCCGTCACGGCCAGGTACTGGGCTTCCATCCCGGGTCGCGCTTCGAGCCGAAACGGCTGGGCGACCGGCAACAGCGCCCCGGAGGCCGGACGCTCCGGGACCAGTTGCTCGTTCACCTCCGCGACCCGGGCCGAGAGACCGTCGGCGCCGAAGAGCGCTGCGTGCTCGTCCACCACGACGTCGTCCGTCGCGATGACCCCGAAGCGCTCGAGCAGCGTGGTGACCGACCGCGGACCCCCAGGGTCTGCCAGCACCAGCAGCCGTCCGCCACCGCGGACGTGCGCCTCCAGGGCGTCCACCTCGGCGGGCTGGAGGTCGCGGCTGGCGCCCGCCAGCACCACCAGCCTGGCATCGGCCGGAATCCGGGCGGCGCCGGGAAGCGGCCGAACCTCGAAGCCGTCGCCCGCGAGTGCCGCCGCCGCGTCGCCGCCGCCGCCGCGCCGATCGGCGTCGCGGGAATCGGGCTCACCGTGTCCCTGGAGCACGTAGGCCACGGCGTCGGGTCTTCCACCGACCGCCAGCAGCGCGCCCGTGAGCGTCTCCTCGTTCACCGGATCGACGCGCTCGCGCCGGCCGTCCGATTCGAGCACGACGACGTTGTAGTTGCTCACGCCCAGGCGCTCGGCCTCGCCGGGGCTGCGGTCGAGGTCGAGCAGACGCGCCGTGAAGAGCGGCTGGGCGTCGCGGTAGAGGGCCAGCAGGTCCTCGATCTCGCGGCGGATCGCTTGCTCCTGCCCGGAGGTGAACGCGGTGGCCGCTACCGGCTCGCGCACGCGCGCCAGCACCTGGCGGGTGTGCGGCGACAGCGTGAGGCTGCGCTCCGGGGTCAGGTCGAACCGAACGGGATGGCGACTGGCGATCACCAGCAGGCTCGAGAGGATGGACACGACCGCCAGCAGCTGCGCGGCGAACAACGCCAGCGACCGGATCACGTCACGCCCCGCCAGCTGCGCGCCTCGAGGACGCGGAGGGCCAGGAAGAGAAACAGCGCGATGAAGGCGACGAAGTAGGCGACGTCGCGGCTGTCGACGACGCCCTGGGCGAAGCCGTAGAAACGATCGAAGAGCGACAGTGCCACGACGGCGGGCGCCAGCCGTTCGCTGAGCGCCGCCTCGTTCCAGGCGAGGAACCACGACAGCACGAGCACGCCGTACGTGAGGAGCGCGCTCACACCCTGGCTGTCGGTCACCGCCGACGCCGCCAGCCCGCAGGCGATGAACGCGCCGCCGAGGAGCAGCATGCCGACGTAGCCCGCCACCAGCGGTCCGAGGGAGAAGGGGTGCAGAACGTAGAGCACGGCGGGCCCGATCAGCGTCGGGACCAGCATCACCGTATACGAGGCCAGGGCGGCGAGGAACTTGCCGGCGATCACCTCGCGGTCGTGGACGGGGAAGGTCCACAGCAGCTCGAGCGTGCCGAGCTTTCGCTCCTCGGCGAGCAGCCGCATGGTGACCAGCGGCACGACCAGCATGGCCACCATGCGGAAGTCGAGGAACATGTAGCGCCAGAGGCCGCTCGACAGGTTGGCGCCGCCGAAGAGCACGTAGAAGGTGAGGTCGCTGTAGAAGAAATAGCCGGTGAGCAGCGCGAACACCGCGCCCAGCACCCAGGCGAGCGGTCCCCCGAACATCGAGGACAGCTCGCGCCACGCGATGACGAGCGTCTTCCTCACGCCGCGTCCCCGGGTGCCGACACGAGGGCGAGAAACGCGTCCTCGAGGGACGCTTCCACGGGCGTGAGCGCGTACAGCGGCCACCCCGCCGCCGCCACCCGCGCCGCCAGCTCCGCCCGGAGATCGGCGCCACGCTCGACCTCCACCCGGCAGCGCGCGTGCCCGGTCCGGGCCGGCAGGCGCTCGACCCGCCGGACTCCGGGCACGGCGGCCAGGAGCTCCTCGAACGCCTCGGCGGGGGCCACGGCCTCGACGTCTACCAGCGCCACCGGCCGCAGGCGCGCGGCCAGCTCGGCGGGCGTGCCGCCGGCCAGGACGCGGCCGTGATGCAGCACGACGACCCGGTCGCACAGCGTCTCCACGTCGGCGAGGGCGTGGCTCGATACGAAGACGGCGTGACCGCTGCCGAGGGAGCGGATGAGACGTCGCATCTCCGCACCCTGGGTGGGATCCATGCCGGCGATGGGCTCGTCGAGCAGCACCGCCGGCGGATCGCCCACCAGGGCCACCGCCAGCCCGACGCGCTGCCGCGTGCCGCGCGACAGGACCCCGATGCGCCGATCGGCCAGGCTCGCGAGTCCGGTGCGGTCGAGCGCAACGTCGACGGCGGCCCGCCGCGCACCGGCCGGCACGTCGCGCAGCGCCGTCACGTAGTCGAGCTCGGCGCGCACGGTCATCTCCCCGTGCAGCGCCGGGTGCTCGGGCGCATAGCCGAGGAGTCGCCGCGCGCCGAGCGGGTCGACGGCGAGATCGTGCCCGTCGATCAGCGCCTGGCCGCTGCTGGGCGGGAAGACGCCCGCCAGCACGCGCAGCGTGGTCGTCTTGCCCGCCCCGTTGGGCCCGAGAAACCCCACCACCTCGCCACGCGTGACGCGCAGCGAGACGCCGTCGATCGCCGTGCGTCGCCCGAAGCGCTTGGTGAGGCTCCGGGCTTCGATCACCCGACGGCCAGCTGCGCCGGCTGCCTCTCCACCGTGCCGGGACCGCGCTTGGTGAGGTAGCTGGGGCGGATGACCTTGATCCAGGCGGGCACGAGCACGAGGCCACCGAAGGTGTTGAACGCCATCAGGAGCGCCAGGAGGAAGCCCATCTCCGCCTGGAACTTCAGATCCGAGAACCACCAGAAGACGGCGCCGACGATCATGGTCGTTGCCGTGAAGATGATCGCCTTGCCGGTCGTCGCGGTGGCGCCGTCGACGGCGTCGTCGAGCGGCGCGCCCTCGTCGGCCAGATCGACCATGCGACTGAAGTGGTAGATGCCGTAGTCCACGCCCATCGCCGCGCCCACGGCCGCCACGGGCAAGGAGTTCACGTTGAGGTCGATGTGCATGAGGTACATGAACGCCTCGCACGCGAATTGCGACATCAATACCGGGATCATCAGGATGAGCGTGCAGACGACCGTGAAGTAGGTGAAGTAGAGGAACGCCCACACGGCGATCATGACCAGCGCCAGCGTGGTCCAGTAGGAGTCCTCCACCGCCTCGTTCACGGCGGCCAGCACGCCGAAGAGGCCGCCGGCGAAGAGGAACTTCACCTGTCCGTCGCTGTGCTCCGCCGCCCACTGCTTGCCGGTGTTGATGGCGTTCATGATGATGTCGTGCGAGTAGCCATGGAAGAGCGTGACGACGGTGCCGTAGCGCATGTCGGGCGACAGGAAGCGGTCGAGGTCGCCCGGCGAGGACGTTTGCGTGAACTGGTAGAACAGCTCGGCGATGTACTTCTCCTTGTCGGGGACGAACGCCCACTTCGGCTCGCCTTCGTGGAAGAGGCGTGAAAGCTGCTTGATGATGTCGACGACCGTCACGGAGATGCCGGCACCTTCCGCGGCCTCCATGTGGTCGGCGAACTCCTCCATCGTGGTGAGTGGCACGACGTTCTTCATGCCGTCCGGCTTGCCGGTGTCCGCGATGACGACCAGGTGGTTGGCGCCGACGAACTTCTCGTTCAGCTTCGCGTAGGCCACATTGTACGGGTGGTTCGGGAAGAGCAGCGCCGCGCCCGGAGTCATGTCGCCCACCTTCAGCCGCCAGCCGAAGTACGGGCACCCGATGAAGAGCGCGACGGTGAGTAGCACGCCCGCCCAGCGCCGCCACCCGGCGCTGGCGACGATGATCAGGTGCGTGATCCCCTTGTAGATCCGCTCGTGCCAGCGGTAGAGGACGGCCATCACGGCCAGCATGACGGCGAGCGCCACGCCGCCCATCAGGTCGTGCGCCGCCTGCAGGGAGACCGCGGCGAAGGCGACGGCCAGGAGGATCAGCAGGCCTCGGCCCAGCATGCGCAGCCAGCGCGGCGCGGTGCTCGGGACGCCGGGGGGTCTGGTCGCGGACAGGATGATTGGGTGCAGGGTGACCACGCTGACGAGGATCGAGAAGATCCAGAAGCAGGAGAAGAGCGCGACCTTCTGGATGATGGGGATCGGTGCCATCGTCACGAGGAAGAGTCCGGCGGCGTCGTTCAGGATGGAGACGATCGCGGGCGGAAACAGGTGCGAGTAGGACTCGACGATCGCCGTGTGGCGATCGTGGGTGCGATGGTATTCCTCGTGATAGCGGTCCATCGACTGCACGGAGTGCGAGAGCGCCCGCGCCGAGAGGAAGACGGGGACGACGAGGATGAGCGGGTCGAGGTTCAGGCCGAGCAGCGGCACCAGGCCGAGCGCCCACACGCCGGATAGGACCCCGGAGAACATCGGCACCCAGACGCCCGGCCATGACCGGAAGTAGTTCCACAAGAGGAAGGTCAGCGCGGCGCAGGTGACGAGGAACACCTGCCGCACCTCCGGCACGTACCGCAGGATGCTCGTCTGCAGCCACGGAAAGCCGGTGAAATAGACGGTGTGGTTGTCGTC
>JBKPDC010000216.1:0-4013 GCA_046727715.1 Thermodesulfobacteriota bacterium | reverse complement strand
TGTGCCCCACCGACTGGTACGTGGAGCCGACCGAGACGCCGGACTGGGTCGAGCAGCACTTCACGCCGACGTATCCGCTGCGCGTGATCAAGCCGGCGTGACGCCGGCCAGAGCGACCGGCCTCTGGTCGGCCGCTCGCGCGCCTCGCGAACAGACTCGGAACAGTACGCAACCTTGCCGATTCGCGTAGTTGTGGGGCTAGAGCGAAGAGCGGGGGGCTCGATCGCGCAGCGCTGACGCGATGCCAGTCAGCCGGCTCAGTTTGGTGAAGCCGCACACACATTCACCGGGGCCTTAGGGTCTGCAAGGTAGGTGGCGAAACCCTAGAGAAGTGTATTGCAAGACGACGGCGAACTCGGGCATGAGGACGCATGAACATCCGCGGACTGGTCGCGATCGTCCTCGTCCTTCTCATCGGAGTGCTGCCGGCCGACGCGAAGAAAAAGAAGAACTGCCGTCGCCTGTGCAAGGCCACCATCGCGGCGTGCGTGGCCGAGAACGCCTGCAGCGAGCTCCCCAGGCGGCGTGACAAGCGGCGCTGCAAGCGAACGTGCAAGACCGACACGCTACAGGCCTGCCGGGTAGACACGGACCGCGCACGCTGCGTACCCCCCGAGACCACCACGACTACCACGACGACGACCACCAGCACCCTGGTCACCACCACCACGACCCCGCCGCCGACGCACGTCGGCGCGACCCGCTCGAGCCCGATCGCGCTCTCGCCGGACAATGCCGTCCTCGTCACCGTCAACCCCGACGCGAACTCGCTGTCGATCTTCAGCGTCCTGCCGACGCCAGCCAAGCTCACCGAGCTCGTGGTCGGCGGCGACCCGCAGAGCGTCGCGGTCCATCCGAACGGTGGCACGGCATACGTCGCCAACGCGCGCGACGGCACCGTCTCCGTCGTCGACCTGGTGGCGCATACGGTCGGGCCGCCGATCGGCGTCGGTGCCGAGCCGCTCGGAGTGGCGATCTCGCCCAACGGCACGCGGCTGTATGTCGCCAACGCGTCGTCCAACACACTGAGCGTCATCGACACGGCCGCGAAGACCGTCATCGACACCGTCGACCTGGCGCCGTTCGGCACGTCTCCGCGCGCCGTCGCCGTCACCAACGACGGCGATACGGACGATACGAACGAGACGATCCTGGTGGCGCTCTTCTTCGCGCAGCTGCGCCCGGGCAAGAGCGCCATCGACGAGGGGCAGGACGATCAGCGTGAAGGGCACGTCGTCGCGCTCTCGGCGGCCACCAACGATCCCTTCGCGTCCGTCGTCCTGGGTCCGCTGGCCGACACCGGCTTCAACGCGAACGGCCGGCTGGCGCCGGCGTCGGGCACGACCCCGGCCGTCGCCTCGACCAATCCGCAGACCTTCACGACACCGACGGGCGCCTTCCCGAACCAGCTCGCCGACATCGCCGTCCACCCGACGTCGGGGAAAGCCTTCGTCGTCAGCACGGGGGCGTCGCCGAACGGCCCGCTGCGCTTCAACTCGATGGCGCAGGGCCTGGTGTCAGTGTTCGACGTCGCGGGTGTGGCGGAGGTCACGGTCGGCCAGACCGATCCCGACGTGCGGCGCACGGCGCCGCTCAACCTGAACCAGGGCGTCAACCTCGCGACCACGCCCGCGCCCCGCCTCTTCATGACCAACCCGGTGGCGATGGCCTGGCGTCCCGACGGCTCGGACGCCTGGGCCGTGATCCAGAACTCCGACCTGGTCGTGCGACTCACCGCCGATGCCGGCGGCATCCCGACCGTGGGCGCGCCCCTCGTCGCCGGCCCGAGCCAGATCGTTCGCGTCGACCTCGAGGACGTCGGCGCGGGCGAGATCGCGGGCAAGGCTCCGCGCGGACTCGTCATCGATGCGGCGGGCACGCGGGCCTACGTCTTCAACTTCGTCAGCCGGTCGGTCACGACGATCGACATCTCGAACGCGACGGCGCCGGCCGTGCTGGCGACCGTCCGAGCCTCCGACCTGCCGCCAGCGGGGTCGGTGGAGGAGACCGCGCTGCTCGGGGCCGAGCTGTTCCACACCGGCCGCGGCCCGGACGGGCGGATGTCGCAGGAGTCATGGGGCGGCTGCATCACCTGTCATCCGAACGGGCGTGCCGATGGCATCACGTGGATGTTCGAGGCCGGCCCGCGCCAGACGATCCCGCTCGACGGGATGTTCGACCGCATCAACCCGGCCGACCAGCGCATCCTCAACTGGAGCGCCGTGCGGGACGAGAACCAGGACTTCGAGCTGAACACCCGGGGAATCTTCGGCGGCCGGGGTCTCATCGACGACGACCGGCTCTTCCTCGCGATCGGCGGCGCGAGCGGCGCGACGCCGGCGGATTCCACCCTCGTCGAGCAATTCCAGCAGGTGACCGGCGTCGTCGGCACGACGAACGACCTCGCCGGCGGTGCCGTGCTGCCGACGCTGCCCGGCGCGCGGCGCGACTTTGCGGTCGCCACCCTCGACGATGCTCGCGTCTTCGTCATCGGAGGGCGCACCGGCGTCGGACAGGGGACCCTGGTGCCGGCGGACAGTGCGGTGCTCGAGTTCGACCCGCGGACGAACGTGCTCACGCCACGCAGCGCAAGCGGCTTCACGCTGCGTCACTCGCTCGGCGCGGCCGCGGTGTTGACCAGCGATGGGCCGCGAATCTACGCCGTCGGCGGATACGCCGGCACCGGCGCCGCGGACGCCCCCGTCGCTACCGTCGAGGAGTACGACCCGGCGACGGATTCCTGGCGTGCGGTCGCCTCGCTGCCGACCGCGGTGGCGGAGTTCGGCATCACGGCCGCCGGCGGCGTGAACACGGCCGAGCCGTTGCAGCTGATCCATGTCGTCTCCGGCAATGCGGGGTCGGAAGCGACTCCGGCACTCAACACCGCGAATCCCGTTCAGCGGTTCCAGGCCGATCCCACCGGGTCGGGCGCCTGGAGCACGTTCAATCCGGCCGGCCTGACGCCGCGCCGGAACCACGGTGTCGCGACGGTCTTCCGCGGTGTGGCTTCACGCGTCTTCGTGATCGGCGGTCAGGATGGCGCGGGCGCCGTCCTCGACTCGGTCGAGGAGTACACGGCGCAGGCCGTCACCCTGGTGGCGCCGCCCCACACCGCCTTGCCCGCCCCGCGGGCACGGTTCGGGATCGGCAGCTCGCGCAGCACCAACCAGATCTACGTCGCCGGCGGCGTCGACGGGGGCGGCGGCGACCAGAGCACGGTGTTCGAGCTCACCGTCGCGAACAACGGTCCGACCGCCGGTCCGGCGGGAACACCGAGCGGCGTCTGGGTCACGCGAGGCAATCTCGCCGTCGCGCGCCGCGGGCTCGGGGTCACCACCCCGCCTGGGGTGACGAACTTCCTCACCGTGCGGAGCGGCGGGCGCGATCCGCGTCAGGACGCCATCGAGACCTGGATCGCGACCAAGGTGCGCGCCAGCCGGGCCCCGGTTCCCGCGACCGATCCCGCCGCCCAGAGCGGCCGGACGCTGTTCGGCACCGTCGGGCTGGTCGTGCCGGGATTCAGCTGCGCGACGTGCCACGGCGGTCCCAAGTGGACGCGGTCCATCGTCGACTACTCGGCGCCGCCATCGCCCGAGATCGGCCTGGGTCTGGGCGACGAGCGCGTGATCGGCGCCGAATTGCGGCAGACCCTGACCCAGGGACCGAACGTCCTCCTGAACGTCGGCACCTTCACCCAGACCGGCCGCACCAACGAGATCCGCTTCAACGCCGCCGATGTCTCGCAAGCCATCGCGCCGCTCGGCGCCAACGGCTTCAACATCGCCTCGCTGCTGAGCGCCCACGAGACCGCCCCGTACTTCTACAGCGGGCTCGCGCAGACGCTCGACCAGGTGCTGGACGGCTCGCAGGACGGCAATGGAGGCACGCGCCACCACTTCGTCGCCGACGCGACCCAGCGTGCCCAGCTGGTGGCGTTCCTGCGCTCGATCGACGACGCCACGCCGACCTTCCCGTGAAGGAGCGCCGGGCGCCCCGTGCTAGGGGCGCCCGGC
>JBKPDC010000215.1:0-7316 GCA_046727715.1 Thermodesulfobacteriota bacterium | reverse complement strand
GACGTGCCCTTCTATTCGGACGGGACCCTCGAACGTGAGCTTGCCGACGACGCGGCTCCCCTTCCCCAGGAAGGCGCTGCTGCCGCCGCTGACGTCCTCGGGCATGGCTCGACTCCTCTCCCGTTCCACCGTGCCGCCGCCGCCACCCGTCGTGGAGGGTGCACCGATGGTGGGCGGCAGTAACGACCCGCGATCGTTTCGCTCTCGATCCTTCCCGAATATCGCCATCGAATGACTCCGAGGGTGTTCGAGCTGCGGCACCCCGCTCGGCCGCCGCGCCGCGAGCCTTCTAGCACCGGCCCGAGCGGGGTGTCAAAACGCGCGCTCGCCGGCGCCGCGGCCCTGCAAGTCGGCGATCAGCCGCTGGAGTTCCGCGTCCGAGTAAAACTCGATTTCGATGGTGCCACCTCGCCCGCGGGGCATGATCCGGACCCGCGTACCGAGCCCGCGCGTGAGGTCGTCGGCGAGCGCTCGCCAGTGCGGATCGCGGCCACGCGTCCGCGCTGGCGGGTCGGCACGCCGGATTCGCGCCAGCCGCTCGGCCTCGCTCTTTGGCAGATTCCGCGCCGTGATCTCGCGTGCGAAGGCGACGCGCGCTTCGTCCCCCTCCACCGACAGCACGGCGCGCGCGTGGCCCGCGCTCAGCTCGCCCCCGTCGAGCTGCGCCTTCACGCTGTCCGGGAGGGCGAGGAGCCGGAGCGCGTTGGCCACGGCGGGACGGCTCTTGCCGACCTTGTGCGCGATCTCCTCCTGCGTGAGGCCGTAGACCTCGATCAGCTGGCGGTAGGCTTCTGCCTCCTCCAGCGGGGTCAGCTCCTCGCGCTGGAGGTTCTCGATCAGCGCGAGCTCGAGGCGCGCGGGAGGATCGGCCTCGCGGAGCACCACGGGCACCTCGTCGAGCCCGGCCTGCCGTGCCGCGCGCAGGCGGCGCTCGCCTGCGATCAGCTCGTACCCCCGCTCCGTACGCCGGACCACCAGCGGCTGGAGCAGACCGTGTCGGCGAATGGATTCGGCGAGCGCGTCGAGCGTCTCGGCATCGAAGCGCCGGCGCGGTTGGTCCGGATTGGCGACGATGTCGCCGACCCGCACCGCGATCCCAACCGATGCAGCATCGGGGGGTACGGCCGGCGCCGGCTCCGCCGGGGCGGCCGGTGCAGGTGCCGCGGGCAGGAGCGCCTCCAGGCCCCGGCCGAGAGCTCTCCGCATTGAAACCTCCATTAGATGATTGTTTGTCAGATAGCCTCGGCCTCGGCGCCTTGCTCAACGGCCACGTCCTCGCCGCGGACCGCGAGCACCTCCTGCGCGAGGGCGCGGTAGGCCCGTGCACCCCGCGACGTGGGGTCGTACAGCAGCACCGGCAGTCCGTGGCTCGGGCTCTCCGACAGGCGGACGTTGCGCGGGATCACGGTCTGGAAGACCTGGGCACCGAAATGGCTGCGCACCTCGTCCTGGACCTGCCGTGCGAGGCTGGTCCGGCCGTCGAACATGGTGAGCACGAGGCCGTCGACGACGATGCCCCGATTCAAGACCTCCCGGACCCGGGTGATGGTATCGAGCAGCGCCGTCAATCCTTCGAGCGCGTAGTACTCGGCCTGCAGCGGCACGATCACCCCGTCTGCGGCGCGCAGGGCGTTGACGGTAAGCAAGCTCAGCGATGGCGGACAGTCGATCAGCAGGAAGGCATACTCGTCGCGCAGCGTGAGGAGGCTGGACCACAAGCGGTGCTCGCGGTCGGGAAGCGCCACCAGCTCAATCTCGGCGCCGACCAGGTCACGCGTGGAAGGAATGACGTCCAGACCGTCTATCTTGGTAGGCCTGATCACCTCGCGTGCGGCACGCCCGTCGAGGAGCAGCTCATAGATCGTGGATTCGGGGCCTAGGCGAGGGTGCCCGAGCCCGGTCGTGGCACTGGCCTGGGGATCGACGTCGATCAGGAGGACACGATGCCCCGCCAAGGCGAGTGCGGCGCCGAGATTGACGGTCGTGGTCGTCTTGCCCACGCCGCCCTTTTGATTCGCCACCGCGATCGTCCGCCCCATCCCCACACCCTCCACGTAGCGAACGATTTAGCACAAGCCAGTTTCCCGGGAAACCCTCCTCAGCGTGTTCCCAGGGCTTTGGCGAAGATCAGCAGACGCCTCGACTCACCGTCCGGCAGCCCATAGTCCCGCACCCGAAGTAGCGCCACCCCGGTCTGCCGAGCTTGCTGGCGAACGCCTTCGATTTGCACCGACGCGCTCTGCATCGCGACGATGCTCCCGCCCGGCGCGAGCAGTGGAACTCCGACGCGGAGCAACACGTCGAGACGAAGCGCTCGCGATACGACGACGTGCGCGTGCCGCGCCAGGGAGGGGTCGGCAGTGGCCTCCTCACCACGCATCTCGAGCGCCTTCGCCCGCGGCAGCGGCACGGTCCGGATGACCTCGGAAAGGAAGCTCGTCGGGCGGCGCCGCGGCTCGAGGAGTCGAAGGGTGAGATCGGGGCGTCCACAGCCGAGCACGATACCGGGGAATCCCCCGCCGCTCCCGACATCGATCAGCATGCCGGCGGCCGGGAGCTCCGGAAGGACCGCCAGCGAATCGACGACGTGCTTGCGGACCAGAACCCGGCTGTCGCGATCGCCGGTGAGCCTGATGCGCCGGTTCCAGATGGCGAGGAGACCGACAAAGCGACCGATCCGGTCGACCGTCCCGTCATCGAGGACGATGCCGAGATGCAGAGCCCCGCGTCGCAGCTCCCTTTCCTCGCGGGTGGTCACCGCGCTGCGAACGGGCCCTCCACGAGCGTTCTACCGCCAGCGCGCGCCGTCGCGGCCAGGTCCCGCGCCTGGCCGTGGGACGATCACAACGCGGCGATAGAGACCTTCGCCCTCGCTGGTCGTCGTCACACCGGGCTCGGGATCGAGCGTGAGGTGGACGATTCGGCGGTCGCGGGGACTCATCGGGCTCAGCGTCACGGGACGACCGGTCGCCCGAGCTTTGCCCGCGAGCCGCCGAGCGAGATCTTCCAGCGAGTCCTGGCGACGCTGCCTGTAGCCCTCCACGTCGAGCGCAATACGGATCCCCGGGTCCGCCTCGTCATGCGCTACGATCCGGCCGACCAGGTGCTCCAGCGCGTCGAGGGTCTGCCCGCGGCGGCCAATCACGATGCCGCTGTCGGCACCGCTCAGCGCGAAGCGGATGGTACCGCTGTCTCCATCGGGCACTTCCTCTACGCGTGGCGACTCCACGAGCTGTGCGAGCAGGGTCTCCAGGATTTCCCTGGCCTTGGTCGCCGCGAGCTCCCGCGAAGAGCGCTGGGGCACGGGAGTTTCCCGGGAAACCTCGGTTTCCCGGGACGGGCTCTCGCCGCCGATCGTGGTCGCCGGCGAAGGGCGGACACTAGCCCGGACCTTCGCCCGTCGGGACCCGAGCCCGAACAATCCCCGCGTGGCATTCTCGAGTATCTCGATCTCGACCTCTTCGCGCATCGCGTGAAGCGCCGCCAAGGCGCGATCGATGGCCTCGTCGACGCTGCCCCCTTCTGTCTCCACGGACCTCATTTCCGAGAACCTCCGTTCTCCGCGCGGAGCATGTACCACTGCTGCGCCATGGTGAGGATGTTGTTGACGAGCCAATACAGGACCAGCCCGGACGGGAAGTTGATCGAGATGAACGTGAACACCACCGGCATGATCATCATCATCCGCTGCTGGGTCGGATCTCCCTGCTGCGGCGTCATCCACTGCTGGACGAGCATGCTCGCGCCCATCAGGAGCACCAGCACGGGGATTCCGATCCCACCGACCATGAGCCTATCCGGCGCGGAGAGGTCGTTGATCCACAGCAGGAAGGGGGCATGGCGCAGCTCGATGGCATGCATGAGCGCGTTGTACAGCCCGACGAAGATCGGGAGCTGCAAGAGCATCGGGAGGCACCCGGACACTGGGTTTACCCGATGCCGCTTGTAGAGCTCCATGACCTCTTTCTGGAGCGTCGCCTGGTCGTCCTTGTAGCGCTCGCGCAGGCGCTGCATTTCGGGCTGGAGCTTCTGCATCGCCTTCATGCTCTTGAACGACGTCTGCGTCAGTGGCGCCGTCACGAGCTTCACGATTCCTGTCAGCAGGATGATGGCGACGCCGTAGTTCGGGATGAACCGGTGCAAGAGCCGCAGCCCCCAGAGAAGCGGCACCGCGATGAACCAGAACCACCCGAAGTCGAGTGCGCGATCCAGCTGGTGACCCGCACTGACCAGCGTGTCGCGATCCTTGGGGCCGAGGAAGACCCGGAACTGGGCCTCCCCGTCAGTAGTCGGCAGATCGACACGCGCGATCGGCAGCGCGTCGGAGATCGCGAGCCAGACCGTGGCCGGGCCCTCCGCTGGCATGGCCAGGGCGGCAAAGTACTGCGCGCTGAACCCGGCCCAGAGTGCATCGCGAATGTCTGAAGCCTGCGTCAAGGCGTCGATCTTCTTCTGGATGATCCTCTCATTGGCGAACACGACGGCATACTCGAGACCCGACTGCTGGCCGCCGCTGGCACCGTGCTCCGAAATCGGGGTGAGCACGAGCCCGACCCGCTGGCCGGTGGCGGAGCCGGAGACGTCGGCTTCGAAGAGGTATGAGTTCCCCGGGAAACGATAGCGTTTCTCGATGCTGCGCCCGTCGTCCGTCGTGCCCTTGAAGACGACCTCGCCTCGGTCGGCGCCATGCACCGCGATTGCCGGCGCGCTCGCCGTGTAGACCACCCCAGCGTCGCTCTTGCCACTTCCGAGCTCGAGCGTGAGAGGCAGGACCTGAGACTCTTTCACCAGGTCGAGGGGCGGGCTCGTGGCCGCGACCGTCTGCCGGAAGTTCTTCAATTCCAATGACTTGAGCCGTGCGCCGAGCGTGGTGATCGTGGCCCGTACCAGGTCGGTCTCGACCGTCACGGTGGGGTAGTCTCCGGTTGGCGCCGACAAGCTGGTGCCCGCCTGGGCGGGCGGTGTGGCAGGCGGCACCTGCGGGCCGGGTGCCGTGGCGCCCTGGGGAGCCTCCGCGGTCTGGCCCGGCGCGGCAGGCTGCGTCCTGCGGTAGGGGCGGACGACGAGCTGCTCGTACGCCAGGAGAAGCAGGAACGAAAGCGCAAGAGCTAGCAAGAAACGTCGCTGATCCATTCCTCAGCTCTTCTCGATGGGGACGGGATCCCACCCGCCCGCATGCCAGGGATGGCATCGCGCGACGCGCCGCAGCGCGAGGGCGGCGCCCTGGGTCGCTCCATGCCGCATCACGGCCTCCCGGGCGTACTCGGAGCAGCTGGGCGCGAAGCGGCAGCTCGGCGGGCACAGGGGCCGTACGAGCAGCTGGTAGCCGCGGATGAACGCGAGCAGGACCGCCGCCGGCCGCGTGGGCTCAGGACCGGGGTGCGACCCCGAGCGCGCGTTGGAGTTCGGTGGCCGCTTGGGCATGGGTGATGTGCGCCGCGTCGGGCTTGGCGATGACGACGATGTCGAGCGGCACGTGCAATTCCTGGCGGCGCTCTCGGAAGATCTCGCGCACGAGCCGCTTGACCCGGTTCCGCGCGACGGCGTTGCCCACTCGCGAGCTCACCGTGACGCCGAGGCGCGAAGTCGGCGCGCCGGAGGGTGCCTGGACGACGACGAAGCTGGGGGTATGGCGCCGCTTGCCGAGGCGCTGCAGGGCCAGGAACTCCCGCCGCCTCCGCAGCCGGACCGACTTGGGGTAGGCTCGGGAGCCGGCCATGCGGCTCACCCGGGCTGCTTGGGCGGAACGGAGACGGTCAGACGCGTCCGACCCTTCGCCCGGCGCCGCTTCAGGACGGCCCGGCCCGTGGGTGTCGCCATGCGGGCGCGGAACCCGTGCGTGCGCTTCCGCCGGCGATTGCTCGGCTGGTAGGTCCTCTTCATCGGAAACCGCAGTTCAAACCACGCACCCGCCGGAAAGTCAATTTTCCGGCGGCCGCGGTTTGTCCTAGTTTGAGCGCGGCCCGAAGTAGATCATCGCCATCCCCGCCAGGCAGATGGCGGCCCCGATCAGGTCCCAACGGTCGGGACGCTGCCCGTCCACGAGCCACAGCCAGCCGACGGCGGTGGCGACGTAGACGCCGCCATACGCGGCATACGTACGGCCAGCGGCGTGAGGATGGAGCGTGAGCAACCAGGCGAACGCGCCGAGGCTTACAGCCGCCGGCACGAGCAGCCAGGGTGAGTGGCCATGGCGCAGCCACAGGTATGGCAGGTAGCAGCCGATGATCTCGGCGCAGGCGGTCGTCACGAAGAGCAACGTCGTCTGGACCATGGACACCCCTACGTACCACGCCATTTCGTCAAACGACCAAGAGACAGGGTTGCGGGGACAGCGCAGCGGCCGGCTGCGCTACGGCTGCTTCGGGACGGTGAACCTGCAAAGGCGCGGGGACTGCCACGACCCAGCGATCAGGGCGGCCGCCCCCGGCTACCGCGATGTTTCCACCAACCCGCGGCGATCCCGATGACGCCTCGGTCCCGTCCTGATCGGCAGCAGCCGTCGCGGCTGCGGGTTCAGTCCAGTTCCTGCTTCCACCGTCGTGCCATCAGATCCGCGACGGCCCGCGCGGGCTCCTTCTCCTCGTACAGCACGGTGTACATCTGCTCGGTGATCGGCATCTCGATGCCGGCGCTGTGTGCCAGGCTGCGCACCGACGCCGTGTTGCGGACACCCTCGGCGACCTCGTTCATGCTCGCGATGATCTCGCGCAGCTTCTCGCCCTTGCCGAGCCGCAGCCCGACCGTCCGGTTTCGGGACAGGTCGCCGGTGCAGGTCAGCACCAGGTCGCCCAGGCAGGACAAACCGTACAGCGTGCGAGAGTCCGCGCCCAGGTGAATCGCCAGCCGGCTGATCTCCGCCAGGCCCCGCGTGATCAAAGCCGCGCGGGTGTTGTGGCCGAAGCCGAGACCGTCGCTCACGCCGGCGGCAAGCGCGATCACGTTCTTCACCGCACCGCCGACCTCGACACCGACCACGTCGGTGGACGTGTAGACCCGGAACGCTGGCGCATGGAAAAGACGCTGGATCTCCTCGGCCACCGACTGATGGTCGGCCGCGGCAGTGACCGCGGTCGGAAGCCCGCGTGCCACCTCGCGGGCGAAGCTCGGTCCCGAAAGGACCGACACCCGCGTCGCGTGCTCGGGGAGCACTGCCTCCAGGATGTCGGACATGGTGAGGTGCGTGTCCTGCTCGATCCCCTTCGAGGTCGAGATGATCAGCGCACCAGGACGGAGCAGTGGACGGACCGTCTCGCCCAGGGATCGCACCGCATGCGACGGACATGACACGACCACAACGTCGGCAGTTCCGCAGG
>JBKPDC010000214.1:0-18905 GCA_046727715.1 Thermodesulfobacteriota bacterium | reverse complement strand
CGCGAGCGCGCTGCCCGTGCGCCCAGAGGTGGAGAAGCTGCGCGGCATGCGCATCCTGTGCGTCTACGGGCAGGACGAGTCCGACAGCCTTTGCCCGGGCCTCGAGCCCGACCTGGCAACGCCGATGTCCCAGAGCGGCGGACACCACTTCGGCGGCGACTACGACGCGATCGTCGCGCGCATCCTGGCACTCGCGGCGATGGCGCCCACGCCCGCGGGCCGCTAGTGTGCGGGAGTGTGAGCGGGGACGGCGCTTGCGCTCGTGCGACACGACCCATCACCCGGATACTGCGACGTAGCGGTCGCCCCACGTTCGCAGGAGCGGGGCATGCCGTGGTTGGAGGCGATGCGGAGACCTCTCGGCCATCTCGTCGGGTGGGACGTGTCAATGTGCGTGGCGATGCTCCAGCGGTGGCGCCGTCTCAGGAGAGCGGCGTCACGCGTGCGAGCTCGCGGGCGAACCCCTCCGGGTCGCTCGTCGGGCGCTGGCACACCCGGCGCTCGCAGACGTACGCGGTGGCGCGGCCACCCTGCGCCGTCTTCTCCGCCACCAGCGGGACGGTCGCCGCGAGCGCGCGCTGCGACGCCCCCTCGGCCACCACGACGAGCGCGCGGTTCGGCACGTAACGCGCCCGCAGCACCGCCAGCAGCGCCTCGGCACCGCCGTCAGGCGGCGTCACCAGCACGATCTCCTTCGGCCGGTCGAGGAAGAAGTCCACGCCGCAGAGCATCCGGGGCAGCGCCTGCGGAGCGCGCGCGAGCGTTGCGCCGAACGCGCGCAGCAGGCGCTCGGCACCGTCGCGGAAGCGGTCATCACCTGTCAACTCGTGCAGGCGCAGCAGATTCTCGAGGGCCACCGAGTTGCCCGACGGCTCGGCGCCGTCGAAGTCCGGCTTCTCGCGCACCAGCAGCGACTCGGCGTCGTCGGCGGTGCGGAAATAGCCCCCGGCAGGATCCTGGAAGTGCGCGTCCTGGACCTCCTGGAGCGTCAGGGCGCGCTGGAGCCAGCGCGGGTCGCCCGTGGCCTCGAAGAGATCCAGCAGCCCGGCGGTGAAAAACGCGTAGTCCTCCAGGTAGCCGCGGCCACCGGGAACGCCATCGAGCAGGCTGCGCGGCAGCCGTCCCGAATGCGTCGCTCGCAGGATCGCCGCGGCGGCGCCGCGCGCGCGGTTCAGGTAGGCGGGCTCCGCGAGGGCCTGCCCGGCACGGGCGAACGCCGAGATGGCGAGACCGTTCCAGGCGACGATCACCTTGCGGTCGGTGTGGGGGGGCGCACGTCGCGCGCGGGCCGCAAGCAGTCGCTCGCGGGCCGCGTCGAGCGTGCTGCGGGTCTCGTCCGCGGTCAGACCCTCGCGTGCCGCGACGGCGTCGAGCGTCTCGGCGACGTGCAGCACGCTGCGCCCGTCCACCGGTCCGTCGGGAGACACCCCGAAGTATGCCGCGACCTGCCGCGCGCTCGACGGGTCGAGGACCGCGGTCAGGTCGTCCCGCGTCCAGAGGTAGAAGCGCCCTTCCGCACCCTCGCTGTCGGCATCGACGGCGGCGTAGAAGCCGCCGTCGGGCGCGGTCATGTCGCGCGCCAGCCAGTCGAGCGTCCGGCGGGTGACACCGGCGAGGTCCGCACGACCCGTCGCCTGGCTCGCCTCGAGGTAGATCGTGGCGAGCAGGGCGTTGTCGTACAGCATCTTCTCGAAGTGCGGCACGCGCCAGGCGGCGTCGGTGGCGTAGCGATGGAACCCGCCGGCGAGCTGGTCGTGGATGCCCCCGGCGGCCATGGCGTCGAGCGTGCGCACGACCATGTCGAGCGCCCCGGCGTCGCCGGTGCGGCGCTGGTAGCGGAGCAGCAGCTCCAGCGTCGCCGGACTCGGGAACTTCGGCGCCCCACCGAAGCCGCCGTGCTCGGCGTCGAAGTCGGCCGCCAGCTGGGCGATCGCCTGGTGCAGCAGGGCGGCATCGGGCGGCGTGTCGCCCGGCGGCGGCGCCGCCGCACGCTCGAGCCGGCCGACGACGTCGGCCGCGGCGGCGGCGACCTGCTCCCGGTTCTGCCGGTACGCCTCGTCGAGCCGCCCGAGCAGCTCGAGCAGCCCGAGGCGCGCGCCGCGCATCCCGCCGTGCGGCGGGAAGTACGTGCCACCGTAGAAAGGCCGGCGATCGGGCGTGAGCCACACGGTGAGCGGCCAGCCGCCGCCGTGACCCATCGCCTGCACGGCCGTCATGTAGACCGCGTCGACGTCAGGCCGCTGCTCGCGGTCGACCTTGATCGCGACGTAGCGCTCGTTGAGCACCGCCGCGACCTGCTCGTCGTCGAACGACTCCTCCTCCATCACGTGACACCAGTGGCACGTCGAGTAGCCGATGCTGAGAAAGATCGGCTTCCCCTCGGCGCGTGCCTTGGCGAAAGCCTCGTCGCCCCACGGGTACCAGTCGACGGGATTGTGCGCGTGCTGGCGGAGATAGGGGCTGGGCTCGGTCGCCAGACGGTTCGTGTAGCGCGGCGAGCCGTCGGCGTTCCGATGTCGCGTGCGCGTCGGTTCCGCGACCGCTCCCTGCTGCGACGTCCAGACCGCGCCGGCCAGCACGACGACGAGGGCGGCCGTGGCGGCGAGCCGGACGAGCGCAGGCAGGAGCGACGAGTCCATCCCGGAGCCGGAAGCCATCAGACTCCCGTTCGTCCACCGCCACGCCGGGTTGTCAATTCGGCCTTTTCGAAAATCACCAGACCGTCTTTACGAACCGCAGCCTGCGGAGCAGGTGATCCTTGGTGACGAGAGGTGCGTCATGTAGGAGCGCGGTGGCCACGATGAATCGGTCGGCGGGATCGGCGTGCATCGAGAGTGCATCCGCCGTCACGGCGATTTCCGGCGTGAGTGGCAAAGCCTCGACTCGCGGAATCGCCTGGATGATGCGAGCCCACTCACGCACCGGCATGCCGAGGTCGAGCCTGCGCTTGCGAACGAGCAGCGACACTTCCCAGAACACGATCGCCGGTGCGCCCAAGCGCTCCTCGCCCGCGATCGCCCGGCGTGCGCGAGCACCGAGGACGCTCGCGTCACTCGCCCACCAGACGACTGCGTGGGTATCGAACACGAGCATGGGTCACTCGTCGTCGCCGCCAAGTGACCAGCCCGCCTCCCGGGTCAGAGGGGCCAGGAACTCGTCCTCGGGAACGAGCATCCTCGCCTTGCCCCGGAGCGCCGCGAGCAACTCGTCCTCGCGTTCGCGATCGCTGATCACCGGCACGAGGCGCGCAACAGGCCGGCCGCGTTTGGTGATGACGACCTCGCGGTGGGTGGCGGCGACGTCGTCGAGGATGGCGAGGCAGCCCTGCTTGAACGCGCCCGCGGGCACAGCCTTGTGTTTCATGGACATGGTCCATGGACATATATCGCGGCCTCGCGTTGTCAACTCGCCGCGGGGTACGCGCCGACCCTGCGTGAATGTCTTCGAGGGGGACGCGTGCCACGAGCCGCCGCCACCCGCGACGTCCTGCCCCGGCCCGAGCGGCTTCACGTTCCCCGTGCTCGAGTACAACCACTCCCAGGGTTGCTCGATCACCGGCGGCTACGTCTACCGCGGCTGCCGCATGCCCGACCTCCGCGGCACGTACTTCTACTCCGACTTCTGCTCGGGGTTCATCCGTACGTTCAAGGGCGTCTCCGGCGGTGTGGCGCACAACCAGCAGGATCGCACCGGCGACGCCGGTACGGGCGGCGGCGTCAGCTCCTTCGGCGAGGACGCGCGCGGCGAGCTCTACATCGTCGACTACGGCGGCGGCGCCGCCGGCCAGGGGAAGGTCTTCCGGATCGTTCCCGGTAGCTGACTCGCTCGCATGCATCCGGCGCCGCGCTCGTGTAGCGTCGGGTGCGGCGCCGATGTTCCCCGTCACGTCCGACAAGGAGCGCGCGCTCCTCGCCCGTCTCGCAGCGCTCGGCATTCGCGAGGACGATCTCGACGAGCGGTTCGTGCGCTCGGGCGGGAAGGGCGGGCAGAACGTCAACAAGGTCGCCACCTGTGTGGTGCTCCGGCACCTGCCGAGCGGCATCGTCGTCAAGTGCCAGGAGGCGCGCACCCAGGCAATGAACCGCTTCCTCGCGCGCCGGCGCCTCGCCGACGAGATCGACGCCCGGCGCCGTGGTGAGGCCAGCGCCCGCGAGCAGGAGATCGCGCGCGTCCGCCGCCAGAAACGCCGTCGCTCGCGGCGTGCGAAGGAGAAGATGCTTGCGGCCAAGCATGCGCAAGGAGAGAAGAAGGCCATGCGCCGGCGCCCCGGCCTCGAGGATTGACCGTGCATCGTCTCGCCCCCCTCGCCTTGCTCCCACTGCTCGCGGCGTGCGCCGCGCGGGTTCCGGCGACCCTCCAAGGCACCTTTCCAGAGCTCACCGTCGCGCAGGCCCAGGCGCAGGCCGTCACGGGAGAGCGCGTGCGATGGGGCGGCGAGATCGTCAGCACGACTCCCCAGAACGTGGAGACCTGCGTCGAGGTGGTGAGCAAGCCGCTCGACCGCCGGGCACGGCCCACCCCGTCTGACGACACCTCCGGTCGCTTCGTCGCGTGCGCGCCGGGTTTCTACGACCCCGCGATCTACTCCCCGGGCCGCGAGATCACCGTGGTCGGGACGCTCGAGAGCCCCACGAAGGCCAAGGTCGGCGACTACGAGTACTCGTTCCCGAAGGTGCGGGCCGAGACGCTCTATCTCTGGCCGAAACGCCAGCCGCGCGAGGCCTACTACTACCCGTATGGATACTATGGCTACCCGTGGGGGTGGGGCGTCGGCTGGGGCTGGGGTGGTTGGGGCTGGGGCGGGCCATTCTGGGGCGGGCGCTTCATCGGCCGGACCGTGCGGCCGGGTCGCCCCAACTAGCGCGTCACCCCACCGCCGCGACCTTGCCCTCGTCGATGCGGCAGCCGGCCCGGTCGGCCGGACCGTTCAGGGGCCCGCTCACCTCGGTGACGAAACGCGCGCCCTCGTCGATGACCGCGTCGCACTCGGCCCGCGCGAGATGGGCGTAGCACTCGGTGTCAAGGGTGGCGCATCCTCGGCTCTGCGCTATGCTCGGGCCATGTCGGGTGCCTTGAGACCGCAGTACCCGTACTGGCTCGCCAACCGGCCGGTGTCGCCGAACCTCGACCTCGAGGTCCGTGACAAGTACTCGGGCGAGGTCGCGACGCGCGTCGCCATGGCCGACGGCGCGGCGATTGATGCGGCCATCGGCGCGGCCGTCGGCGCAGCGGAGCCGATGCGTCGCCTGGCGGCGTACGAGCGCCAGTCCGTGCTCATGCACTGCGTGCGGCGGTTCCAGGAGCGTGCCGACGAGCTGGCGATGAGCCTCTGCATCGAGGCCGGCAAGCCCATCAAGGACAGCCGCGGCGAGGTGACGCGTCTCATCGACACCTTCCGCATCGCCGCCGAGGAGGCGCCGCGCATCCACGGCGAGGTCCTGCCGATGGACATAACGCCCCGTGCCCGGGCGTACACGGGGATGTGGAAGCGGGTACCGATCGGACCCTGTTCCTTCATCTCGCCCTTCAACTTCCCGCTCAATCTCGCCGCGCACAAAGTGGCCCCCGCGCTCGCCGTCGGCTGCCCGTTCGTGCTCAAGCCCGCGAGCCTCACGCCCGTCGGGGCGTTGCTCATCGGCGAGATGCTCGCCGAGACCGAGCTGCCGCGCGGCGCGTTCTCCATCCTGCCCTGCCGCCGCGACGGAGCGGCGCTGTTCACCACGGACGAGCGCCTGAAGCTCTTGAGCTTCACCGGCTCGCCCGACGTGGGCTGGGAACTGAAGGCGCGCGCGGGGAAGAAGAAGGTTGTGCTCGAGCTGGGCGGCAACGCGGCGGTGGTCGTCGACGAGACCGGCAACGACCTGGCCGACGCCGTCGAGCGCATCGTCTTCGGCGCGTTCTACCAGTCGGGCCAGAGCTGCATCGGCGTGCAGCGCATCCTCGCCCACGAAGCCGTCTACACCGAGCTGCGCGACCGGCTGGTTGCGGCGACGCGGGCGCTCGTCATGGGCGACCCGAAGGCCGAGCGCACGTTCATCGGACCGATGATCTCGGAGGCCGAGGCGAAACGCCTGCATGGCTGGATCGAGTCGGCGGTGGCGCACGGCGCGAAGCTCCTGTGCGGCGGAACGCGCCAGGGCGCGATGCTCGAGGCCACGCTGCTCGAGGACGTGCCGGTGTCGGACGAGGTCGTCTGCAAGGAGGCGTTCGGCCCCGTCGCGGTGCTGTCACGCTTCTGCGACTTCGACGCGGCGCTGGAACAGGTGAACGCCAGCGTCTTCGGGTTGCAGACGGGTGTCTTCACCCGCGACCTCTACCGCGCGCAGCGGGCGTGGGACACGCTCGAGGTCGGCGGCGTTCTCGTCGGCGACGTGCCATCGTTCCGGGTGGACCACATGCCGTACGGCGGCGTGAAGGAGAGCGGCCTCGGCCGGGAGGGCGTGCGGTTCGCGATGGAGGAGATGACGGAGATACGTCTCCTCATCGTCCGCACCCCGCCGCGCTCGTGACGGCCGTAGGGCAGTCACGGCGCTCGTGAAGCTTCTCTGAGGCAGCCTACGCCGTGCCGCGGCGCCGCCCGGGGAGCTCGAGTCCGTTGGCGTGGCACAGCTCGGCGATCTCGGCGCCGAACGCCTCGCGCACCGACGGGTGCCCCGGCAGCCCCCGACGCGGCGCGACGCAGCCCAGACGCCGCGCCAGGGGGTGAACGGCGAGCGTCACCCGGCCGCGCTCGACGTCGAGCACCAGGGGCCAGTGCCGGCACGCGGCCGGCTTGACGGCTGCCACGGGACGTCCGGTGTCGAGGGCCAGCGAGTGGATGGCGCACAGCGCGTGCCGCCGCGTACGCACCAGGAACGGGCAGGCACCGTCGTCGCGCGGCTCGATCACGTAGCCTGGGGGGTCGTCGACGAAGACGTTCGCGAAGCCGTCGCCGTCCCGCAGGCCCGGCACCCGGCGAGCCAGCTCGTCCATCAGCGCGTCGATCACCCGCACCTCGCGCCGCGCCGTCTCCACCACGAGCCCGACGCAGCACGTGCGGCCACGCGGGCAGCCGTCGGGCCAGCAGCGGTAGGCCAGCTCGGTGAGCGATCGATCCACGACGAGCCGCGTGCCGCGCCGGCGGCGGGTCATCGTTTGTCGCGCCGGTCCGGCGAGCCGGCCAGGGGCCAGTCGAGCGTGCCAGCCAGTTCGACCACGCGATCCCCGGGCACCTCCGGCAAGGGCAGCGTGCGCTCGGCCCGCCAGGCGGCCACCTGCGCTTCGGCTGCCTTCTGCCGCTCGACGTCGATGCCCTGGTCGGGCGCGGAGTAGGCGAGCTGCGCCGGGAACGCGAAGGCGGTGCCCGCCGCCGCCACGACGTCCATGATGCGCAGGGCGGTGGTGGTGGTCGTGGGCGGGGCAGCGTCCTGGCCGTGTGCCGGTCTGAGGACGGCGAGGCTCGCGGCGAGCAGGATGCGGGCGAGTGGCCTCATGGGAACAGGCGCCTGATCAGCGTCGCGAGCTCGGCGACGGGCATCTGGCCGGGTGCGGTGCCGCGTCCCGCCGCGCCATAGGTGAGCAGCGCACCGGCCGCGGGGAGGACGATGCGTGACAGGGGGCCGAACGGGCCCATCCCGAGCGTCACGACGCCGTCGGCGCGCGCGGCGAGCGTCACGTCGATGAGCGTGCGCAGATCGTCCGGCGTCGCCGTGTGCGTGGCGAGCTTCGGAAGGTCGGCCCCGAGGGCACGCGCGGCTTCGACGAGAGCGAGCAGCGTATCGCGCGACGGGGTTGCCGTGAAGTCGTGCGCGGACAGGATCACCGTGCGGCCGGCGGCGCGGGCCGCGGGGACCAGCTCGGCGACGAGCGAGCCCGACGCGACCTCGACGTCGAGCGCGTCGACGTGGGGCAGGGCTGTGCGGTAGAGCTCCATGCGCTGCGCATCGGGCATCGCGCGGCCGCCCTCGCTCGCGGCGCGCGCGGTGAAGATGGTCGGGCGGCCCGTCTGTCGGAGCCGTGCGAGGGCGTCGAGGACGCGGGCGGGGGCTGGATCGTCGAACAGGTCGGCGCGCAGCTCGAGGATGTCGGCGGCGCTGGCGGCGACGAGTGCATCGACGTCGAGCTCACCGCCGGCGGCGACGACGGTCGGCGTCCCGCCGAGTCGCACCGTTCCGATCGCCAGGTCGCGCCGCATCGTGGGATGCGGTAGCGGGAGGGACCAGAGGGGTCAAGGCGACGGTGGCCCTATCTCGACGCCGACGTGCGGAGCGGGGCCGGGCGATCCGCCTGCAGGCGGATCGCCCGACCGTCGGGCAGGCCGTCGCGCCGGCGTACCGGTGGCGCGGCGGCGCGGCGCCTACCGGCGGCGGTCGATCCCGAGTCCTCGCATCAGGTCATACAGATGCGCCCGGGAGAGGTCGACGCGGCGCGCCGCCTCGCTGACGTTGCCGTCGCAGGCGTCGAGCGCCTCTTCGATGAACCGCTTGTGGAAGCCCCGGGTCGCCTCCTGGAAGGTCACGGGACCGTTGGGCTTCCCGGGCTGCGCGGCCGGGTCGGGGAACAGATGTCGTCGCTCGACCTGCGTGGCCCCTTCGAAGCCCGCCCGGAGCACCCCGCGCTGGACGGCATTCTCAAGCTCCCGGACGTTTCCCGGCCACTCCGTCGCCTGGATCGCCCGGAGCGCGTCGCTCGACAGGGAGCGGTGTGCGTGGCCTTCGCTCCTGCAGGCCTCGGCGCAGAATGCGGCGGCCAGCTCGGGGATGTCCTCTGGGCGCTCGGCCAGTGACGGCATGCGAATGGTGATGACGTCGAGCCGGAAGAGGAGATCCTGCCGGAACCTCTTCTCCACGACCGCTTGATCGAGGTCGACGTTCGTTCCGGCAATGATCCGGACGTCTCCGCGCAGCGTGTGCCCGGCGAGCGGGGTGTACTGCTTCGACTGCATGAGCTGGAGGAGCTTGCCCTGGGCGGCGAAGGGCATGTCGCCGATCTCGTCCAGGAAGAGCGTGCCGCCCTCCGCCTGGCCGACCAACCCGATCCGGTCACGGTCGATCCCGGTGGCGGCCGTGCGCTTGGCCCCGAACAGCTCGCTTTCGACCAGCGGCTCGGGAATGGCGTTGCAGTTCACCTCGATGAACGGCCCCTTCGCGCGCGGTCCGTTGTCGTGGATGATGCGCGCGAGCTGGCTCTTGCCCGTGCCGGTCTGGCCGATCAGCAGCACGTTCTTGGAGGACGGGGCCGCGATGGCGACCTCACGCAGCACCGCGGCGATCGCGGGGCTCCGGCCGACGAAGCCATCGAGCCCGAGCAGCCTCCGCCACGGCTGCGTGTGGTCCTCGGCGTCTTCCCGGCGCTGCTGGAAGAGCAGCCGATCGACCAGGGGCGCGAGATGACGGGTCACGAGCTCGACGCACTGGCGGTGGTCCTCGGAGAACATCGGGCCGTCGGTAGTTCCGGTGAGATACAGCACCCCGCGCGGCCGGTCGGTCCCGATCGGGGCGCAGAGCACGGCCTGGATGCCGGCGACGCGGACGCTCTCGCGGTCGGAGAAGCGGGGGTCCAGGAGCGCCGCCGGGGTGATCACCGTGCGTCCGCTGGCAACGGCCTCCGCGATAATTCCCCGCGAGATCGTTGCCCGAACGTCCCCGATCCGGTCGCCGGAGAGTCCTCGAGCGGTCCACCAGCGTGGACCCTCCGGGCGGTCCTCGTCGTCGCAGAGCTCCAGGTAGGCTTCCTTGGCGCCGGTCAGGTCGACCAGGAGCGCGAGAGCCTCCTGGAGGAAGGGGGCCAGGGTGGTCTGCCGGCCCAGCTCGAGCAGCCGCAGGTAGAGGTCGCGTTCCCGCCGGAGTGAGACGATGTCGGCGTCTCCCGCCTGGTCCCGGTCCATGACCTGAATCTAGACCATAACACCCCCCCCGCTGGCAAAGGAAAACATTTGGACGCATGGCCCGTTCCACGCCGGCCCGGCCGCGGCGTGTCAGCCGAGGCCAGCGCCGTACCAGGGCACCACGAAGCCGTCGAGGGCATTCAGCTTGCTGACCTCGTCGAGTCCGGGCCTCCACACGCCGAGCGCGATCCAGGCCAGGGTATCGCGTCCAGCGTCCGACGCGAGGAATCCGAGCTGCTCGCGGTTGAAGACTCGTCCCCGCCGAGAGGCCGAGGCCACGCTGCGTCCGATGAAATCACTTGATCGCACCAACCTTCGCTCAGTATAGCTCCCTGTCGAGCGTGCTCGCTGGCGTCCGGCTTCATGCCTGGCATCAAGAGAGCGCGCGCAGAGCCGTGGCCAGTCCGAACGAGCCGTTTCGCGCTTTCGAAGAGCGCCCGCCGCCGGTGCGAGCCGATGCGTCATCGCAGCCGTCCGATCGCAGTGCCGCCGCCCATGGTCTGCCTCGTGAGCGGCAGGAGCTGATCGCCGGGCGCTACGAGATCCTGAATCAGCTCGCGCGTGGGGCCATGGGCACCGTCTTCCGGGCCGTTGACCGCCTCAACGGCCGCGTCGTCACCGTCAAGCGGCTCCGCGTCGACGGCGCTTCGGGTTCGACCGATTCAGCCGATCTGCGAACCACGCTGGCCCACGAGTTCCGTCTCGTGGCTGCACTTCGTCACCCGAACGTCATCAGTGTGCTCGACTACGGTTTCGATGATGACCGGGCCCCCTTCCTCGTCATGGACCTCGAGGAGAGTGCTCGGACGATCGTCGAGGCCGGTGTCGAGTCACCGCTGGCCGTGCAGGTGGACCTCCTCGTGCAGACCCTCCGGGCGGTCGACTACCTGCACAGGCTGGGCGTCATTCACCGCGATCTGAAGCCGGACAACATCCTCGTGGTGCGTGGCCAGGTGAAGGTACTCGACTTCGGCCTCTCGGTGCAGCGCAGCGCCGCCACGGGCGCCGAGGAATGCTGGGCCGGGACGCCGGCCTACATGGCGCCCGAGCTCATTCTCGGCGGGCGCCCCAGCGAACAGTCGGATCTCTTCGCGGTCGGCATGGTGGCATGCGAGCTCTTCACGGGCGCGTATCCGCTGACCGGACCGCGACCGGGCGCTGTGCTCTCCGCGATCCTGACCACCGTCCTGCCACGTCCAGAGGATACCCTCGATCCGAGGATCCGCCCGGTCTTCGAGCGTCTGCTCGCAAAGGACCTGGAGCGCCGCTACCGCAGCGCCCGCCAGGTGATCACCGAACTCGGCCAGGCGCTGGGGCTCTCGCTCGACGTGGAGACTGTCGCAACGCGCGAGAGCTTCCTCCAGACTGCGCCGCTCGTCGGCCGCAAGCGGGAGCTGGCCACACTCGAAGACGCCCTGCGGGACGCGCTCGCGGGTCGCGGGAGCACCTGGCTCGTCGGGGGCGAGAGTGGCATCGGGAAGTCGCGCGTGCTGGATGAGCTCCGGACGCGCGGGCTCGTCGAGGGTGCGGTAGTCGTCAGGGGTCAGGCAGTGAGCCGAGGAGGGGGGCCCTATCACCTATGGCGCGACGTGATCAGCACGCTGTTGCTCCGCAGCGACCCGGGCGATGCCGACGCGGAGGTGCTGGCCACCATCATCCCGACCGTGGGCGACCTCCTCGGACGAGTGATCGCGCCGACGCCCGTCATCGATTCGGAGACTGCGCCGACGAGGCTGCTCCGTGCGGTCGAGCAGCTGTTTCGTCTTCAGCCCCTTCCCTTGGTCGTCATCCTGGAGGACCTCAACTGGGCCGGCAGCGAGAGCCTCCGTCTCCTTGCGTGGCTCGTCCAGACGGCCGAACACCTGCCGCTCCTCCTCGTCGGGAGCTTCCGCGACGACGAGGCCCCGACCCTTCCCGAGGCCGTCCCTGGGGCACGTCTGCTCAGCCTCCCTCGCCTCGCGCGCGACGAGATCGCCGCCCTCGGCGAGGCCATGGTCGGCCACGCGGCCACCCGGGCCGACCTCCTCGACCTGCTCGAACGCGAGACCGAGGGCATCCCGTTCTTCGTCGTCGAGGTCGTGCGAACCCTGGCGGAGACCTCCGGCGCTCTGGACCGAATCGGGGCGTCGCGCCTCCCGCAGCGGGTAGTGTCGGGCGGGATGCAGAAGGTGGTGCACCGGCGCCTGGCGCGCGTCCCGTCCGCCGCGTTGCCGGCCTTGCGCACCGCGGCCGTCATCGGGCGCGAGTTGGACCCGGCGCTGATGCACGCGCTCTACCCCGCGCTCGACATCGACGACTGGGCCATCGGGTGCGCCCGGGCGGCCGTCCTCGAGATACGCGATCAGCGCTGGATGTTCTCCCACGACAAGTTGCGCGAACAGTTGGTGGACCAGTCGCCGATCGCCACGCGCCGGGAGCTGCATCGGTCGGTCGGCGAGGCGATGGAACGTGTGTACGACGGTCGCGAGGAGCATCTGACCGCGCTGGCGCACCACTGGGGCGAGGCGGGCGACACCGACCGGGAGGCGCGCTATGCGTACGCGGCAGGTACGGTATCCCTGCGAGCCGGCGCCTGCCACGAGGCGGCGGCTCTCTTCCTGCGCGCGCGCGAGCTACTGCTGATCGGCGCTTCCGGCACGAAGCACACGCGCCCGCGGGTCCGCGGCGTCCTCGACCCCAACACTCGCGTGGACACCGAGAGCTCGGAGTTCGTCTTGGGACTCGTCGAGGGCGGTTTGTCGGAGGCCTTCTACCGCCTCGGGGACCTGAAGACGTGTCGCGAGCACTCCGAGCGTGCGTTGCGGCATTTCGGTCAGCACGTGCCGAGCGGGCCGGCGGGTTGGATCGGTGCGGCGATCTGGCAGGGACTGCTGCGCGGCGCACAGACGATCGCGCGCGTGCGCGCGCGCAACGCAGCAGCAAGGCCCGTCGCGGGTGAGATCGCCCGGGTGCAGCTCCGCCTGACCGACACCTTCTTCTACTCGCTCGAGCTGGGCGGCATCCTCTGGTCGAGCATCCGCGTCGTGAACCAGTGCGAGCCCGCAGGACCGCTTCCCGAGCTGGCGCAGGGTTACGCGATCCTCGCGCTGCTCGCCGGTGCGGCCGGCACGCACCGTCTGGCGACGCGCTGGGCTCGTCGCGCGCTCACCATCGCGGAGAGCACGGGGATTCCGCGCAACGTCGCCTGGATCCGCTCCAGGCTCGCCGTGTATCAGGTGGCCGAGTGCCGGTGGGCAGAGTGCGAGGCGGGTGTCCGGCACGCCGCGGAGGTCGCCGAGCGCGTCGGCGACCTGCGTCTCTGGGAAGAGGCACGCACGCAGTATGCGCTCCTGGCGCTGTTCTGCGGGCGGTTCGAAGAGTCGCTCGCGCTCTTCCGGGAGGTGCAGCGCCTGAGCCGGCGCAGCGGCAACCAACAGATCGCCTGCTGGGCCACGATGGGTGAAGGGGGCGCTCTGTGCCGGCTCGGTCGCGACGGGGACGCAGTGCGCCTCATCGTCGAGGCGCTCGCGGCGACCGACGAGCAGACGATGAGGGGCGAAGCGATCATCGGGTTCGGGGTCCTCGCCCTCGCGCGCCTGCGCACGCGAGATCGGGCGGGCGCCTTCGAGGCCGCCGATCGTGCTGTCGGGCACATCCGGGCCATGAAGCCGGTCGCGTACTGGACGCAGCCCGGCATCGCCGGCGCCGCCGAGGTCTTGCTGTCGCTCCTCGCGGCCGGGTGGGCGCCCACCCCCGCAGTGCGCGCGCGCCTGTCGACCCAGGCGCGCGACGCCGTGCTCGCGATGCGACGCTTCGCCCGGCACTTCCCGCTTGGCCGGCCGTATGCCGCGTTGTGGAGCGGGACCGCCGCCTGGATCGCTGGCCGTGCCCGTCGCGCGCATCGCCTGTGGGGACGGGCGATCGCCCTCGCCGAGCAGCTCGGCACACCGTACGAATGTGCCCGCGCCCACCTCGAGGTGGGCCGCTACCTCCCGATGGATTCTCCAGACCGGCTGCACCATCTCCACCGAGCCGAGGAGCAGTTCGACAAACTCCGGTCGGTGGGGGATGTGGCCGTCGCGCGCACGGAGGCCGCGCAGAGTAGCGTCGCGACGACGGGAGGGTCGTGATGGCGCTGACCCTCGAGGGCAGATAGGCCATAGGACACGAGGGAGCCGAGCTGACGCTTGCGCCGTGCCTTTCCGCGGCGCTGTCGGGCGAGCGGTGCTGACGGCGCGACCGGAAGACACCGAACTGCCCGTTGCCGGTGCGACACCCGGTCCGGCGGCGTGCGAGACGCCCGTTCCTCTCCGCAGTTTGCAGATTTCGATTTCGCGTGGTCTAGAGAGCCGTGTTGCGATGAGCGCCGCGGCACATCGTCAGAGCGTCACGATCTGAGCGATGGAGGTCACCGGCGACAGCCCGCTCGTGGTTGGATCGATCTTCCAGGGGGGCTACGAAATCCTTGCAGAGCTCGCGCAAGGGAGCTTTGGGCGGGTCTACGAAGCCCGGCAGCTCTCCACCGGCCAGCGTGTCGCAATCAAGACACAGCGGGGGGTGTGGCGCGATCCCGCCGACTTCGAAAATGCCCGCGAGCGCTTCCGTCGCGAGATGCGCCTGTGCGCGGAGCTGACCCATCCCAACATCGTTCGACTTGTCGATTCGGGAGAGACCCCTGAGGGCCGCCTGTATGCCGTGTTCGAGTACATCCCGGGGTTCACGCTGAAGGACGTCCTCTCCGTCGAGGGCAAGCTGAGCCTGGGCGAAACGCTCCATCTCATGAGCCAGGTGCTCGACGCGCTCAGCGCGGCTCATGCCAGGGGAATCGTGCATCGCGACCTCAAGCCCGCCAACATCATGGTGACGAAGACCGGGGCGCGGCGGAACGCGCTCGTCCTCGACTTCGGCCTCAGTGGTCTGTTCCAGCGCATCCCCGATCGGGAACTGCCAAAGCTCACGGCTTCGTACGAGTTGATGGGCACTCCGAGCTACGCTGCCCCCGAACAGCTCCGAGGCGAAGCGCCGTCGACTCGCTCGGACCTCTACTCGTGGGGGCTCGTCGTCCTCGAGTGCCTGACTGGCGACCTCGCCGTCGGGGGAGCCTCCCCGCAGGAGGTCATCCTCAAGCAGATGAGCGCACAGCCCATCCTCGTTCCAGATTCGCTCCGAGGTAGCCGGCTCGGGCGCATCCTTGAGACCGTGACCTCGAAGCGCCTGGAGAAGCGCGACGCGACCGCTGAGGGTGTGCTGGAGATGCTCGATCAGATCGATGTTGGCGGCCGGTCTGGCGCGACGCAACAGCGAGAGGCGACGGAGGGTGAGCGGAGGCAACTCACGGTGCTGTGCTGTCGGTTCACGATCAGGGCGGCTCAGCGAACCGGGGGGCTCGAACTGGAAGAGCTGGACGAGGTGCTGCGCGCCCAGCGCGCCGTCTGTGCGGAGATCGCGGCGCGCGGCGGTGGGCGAATCACCGGTTTCTTCGCGGACCGCATGTGGATCGTCTTTGGCTACCCGCAATCCCGCGAAGACGATGCCCGACAGGCCGTACGGACGGCGCTCCGGGTCATTGAGGACCTCGGGCGCGCGAACGCGTGGCCGGAGACCCATTGCCTGGTCGATGTCCGTATCGGGGTGCATACGGGCCTCGTGGTTGTCCGCGAGCCGCGCCACGAGGCACGCGACGGCCCGGAAGAGCTGGTCGGTGTGACCCCGCAAGTCGCCGCCGGACTCGCGGAGCTGGCCGCCCCCGGTCAGGTGCTGGTCAGCGAGGACACGCGCCGCCTCCTGCGGGGAGAGATGCGGTGTGACCCCGCGGGACGGTTGTCCGTGCCCCACGGGTCGCGCGATCTGGTCGTCTTCCGAGCGTCCTCTGCTGCCGTCGGCACGAGACGAGAGGCTGCCGAGTCAGCGCACGATACGCCGCTGGTCGGACGCGCGCGTCAGCTGAACCAGCTCTACGAGATGTGGGCGGAGGTCGAACGTGGCTCGCCGGCCGCTGTCCTGGTGCGCGGGGAGCCCGGAATCGGCAAGTCGCGGCTGGTGCGGGAGCTGCGCCGGCAGGTACCCGGCGAGGCATGGATGGAGGCGCGTTGCCTCGTCGAGAACCGCTCGACCCCGCTGCGGCCGTTCGTCGAGATGCTGACCGCGATCCGAGAGCCGCTGGACTCGTTGCTGGCGCGGTGCGGTTTCGATCTCCCGGCGACCGTGCCGCTCTTCGACTCGCTGCTGGCCAGGCCACCAGACACACGGTACCCGCGCCTGGTCCTGTCCGCGGAACGGCAAAAGGAGCTGACGTTGCACGCTCTCCTGACGCTGCTGCTACGGGCCTCGGAGGCGCGCCCGCTGGTGGTGGTGATCGAGGACCTCCAGTGGGCCGACCCGACGACGCTCGAGGCGATCACCGCCCTGGTCCAGGAGCTCCGGGCCAACGCGGTGGCCGGCGTGCCGGCGCCGACACGTCTTTGCTTGCTGCTCACCGCTCGTCAGGAGTTCGATCCCCCCTGGTCGGGTGACGACGTGACGACAATCCAGCTCGTCCGCCTCGACGCACGCGAGGTGGGGACAATGGTCACCGACGCCCTCGTACACGCTCGCCCCCTACCGGACGCTGTGCTGGATGAGATCGTCCGCCGCGCCGACGGGGTCCCGCTCTTCGTCGAGGAGGTGACCCGCACGCTCGTCGAGGCTGCAGCCGCCGAGGCGGGTACGCCCTCGAGCGCTCGCTCCGGGGCGAGCTCGTTCGCCATTCCCTCGGGACTCCGCGACCTTCTCACCGCCCGCCTCGACCGACTCTCGTCCAGCGCTCGGGAGACCGCCCAGCTCGCCGCTGTACTGGGCCGGGAGTCCCGCTACGAGGTGCTACGAGCAGTCTCCCGCCGCGACGAGGCGGGTTTGCGCGAGGATCTCGCCGAGCTGGGCGCGGCCGGGCTCGTCCTTCGTCGCCGGGGCGCGCGGGCGGAGAGCTATCTCTTCAAGCACGTCCTCATGCGTGATGCGGCCTACGAGTCGCTGGTGCGACCAGCGCGCGAGACCCTCCATCTCCGAGTCGCCAACGTGCTGCGTCAGCGGTTCCCCGACGTGGAAGCTCTGCAGCCGGAGATTCTCGCGCAGCACTTCGAGGGCGGGGGCGACCTGCTGACCGCCGCCGCGTACTATCGCCGAGCAGGTGACCGGGCTTTCAAGCGGGCAGCTTATATCGAAGCAACGGCGCAGCTCGAGCGCGGGACCGAGGTGGTGCAAGCGGCCCGCGAATCGCCGGCGCGAGACCGCGAGGAGGTCGAGCTGCTCACGTCGCTCGGGACCGTGTACTTTGCGACCCGGGGGCACGCCGCCGGTGAGGTCGAGCGCACGTTTTCGCGTGCCCACCAGCTGTGCGTGACGCTCGGCGAGGAGCCGTCCGGGAAGGTGCTGGCAGGAATCGCATCGGTCTACATCGCGCGCAGCGACCGCGCGGCGGTTGAGGCCCTGCTTCCGCGGTTCCGGTCGCTGGCGCGCAAGTCGCACGACACGGTCGCGAGCATCACCGGTCACGCGGTGCTGGGCTCGGTGAACTTCTGGAGCGGCGACTTCGTCAGCGCGCTCGAGCACCTCACGGCGGCAAGACGCTACTACGGCACGGACGAGTTCAAGCGCTTCGCGCTGGACTACGGCTACGACGGCGGGTTCTTCGTCTATCCCTTCAGCATGTGCAGCCTGTGGAACCTGGGGTACCCGGACCAGGCGGAGGCATTGCTCCGCGAATCGCTACAGGCCGCAGAAGTGTCCGGTAACCTCTATTCGATCCTGATCGCCCTCGGGTTCGCGGCCACCCAGGCCAACGACCTCGGCGACCCGGACACGGCTGCGAAACTGGCCGACCGGATCATCGCCCTGGCCGCCGATCAACGGCTGTTCTTCTGGACCGCGATCGGCAACCTTGAGCACGGCGGGGCGCTCCTGCAGCGCAGCCAGACCGACGAAGCCATCGCGCGCATCACCCAGGGCCTCGACCTGTGCCGTATGGTCGGCCTGCTCGCCAGCTACCACTACTACCTCACCTACCTGGCGGCCGCATACGCGCAGGCTGGCCGCGTGCCGGAGGGGCTGAGCGTGGTCGCCGAGGGATTGACTCACTGCGAGAGCGGACTGAGCCGGTTCTACGAATCCGAGCTGCACCGGCTGCATGGAGACCTCGTCCGACTCGGCGGCGACCAGCCGGCGGCGGAATCCAGCTATCGCCGCGCGCTCGACGTAGCGAGGGCGCAGCGGGCGCGCACGCGGGAGCTGCGGGCGGCGACGAGTCTGGGCCGCCTCCTCCGCGACACCGGACGGACGGCCGAAGCGCGGGCCATGCTGGGCGACGTGTACGGGTGGTTCAACGAGGGGTTCGAGACGGGCGATCTGCGAGAGGCGAAGGCAACGCTCGGGACACTCGGCTGAGGGTCTGCGGCTGGGGCTCGGATGCACGTTCCCCTGGGTGCCGGACGCGAACGTCGACCGCGTGCGGCTGCCGCTCGGGAAGCTTTTCCCGAAGACGGTCATCAATGGTCAATACGACCCCGACCAGGCGGTCGTGCTCGGCCTCACCGTGGCTGTGGCGCTCTGGTGGTCGCCACTGCCTGCGTCGTCACGGCTGCACTTCGATCTTGACCTCCGCTAGTTTCTTGCCCTGCGAGTCGAGGATTTGGGTGTGCCGGGTACAACTGGGCGCTCAGTTGGCGGAGCTGGCGCGGCAAGTGGCCTCTGGACTAACCTTCCACCCACATGCCGGGCATCACCCGCCTCGCCACCTACTTCCCCCGTCGCCGCCTCGACCGCGCGCTCATCGCCGCGGCCTGGGGCTCGCGCGCCGCGCCGGGGAGTCGCACGGTCGCCGCGGTCGACGAGGACGCCCTCACCATGGCCGTCGACGCTGCGCTCGCCTGCCTGGGCGACGCCGACCCGGCCGGGTTCGACGGCCTCTCCTTCGCCAGCACCAGCGCACCGTACCTCGAGAAGCAGGTGGCCAGCGTCATCGCCACGGCGATCGATCTGCCGCGGCACGCCGCCGTCGCCGACTTCGGCGGCTCCGCGCGCGCCGGGC
>JBKPDC010000213.1:0-5861 GCA_046727715.1 Thermodesulfobacteriota bacterium | reverse complement strand
GTGCTGGCGCGGGCCAGCCGGCCAGCCGGGCGCGCACCTGCGGGCGGGCCGCGCGCTCGCCACCGAGCGCCGCCTCCCACGCCTTCTTGCGTACGGGGACGACGGGCTCGAGCGCGGCGGGCTCGGCGATGCCACCAACGATGCCCTCGCCGATGGCGCACACCGCCTCGTCGCGGCCGCGCCCAGCCGGGCCGCATGCCAGCAGCGACACGGCGCCGAACCAGAGCAAGAAGCCAGTAACGAATGAACGGACGCGCGGCATCCGGGTGCGACGCCTACGCGGCGCCCCGCACCCGCTCCCCAGCCGCCCGCGACCGCAGCCGTGGCAGCTCCGCGCCCGACGCCAGGAACACCGCCGCCCCGACGACGCCGCTGAGCGCGGTCATGAGCCACCAGAGCAGTCCCATGGTGACCGCGATCGAGTCGTCGACGTCGATCGTGGTGAGGAAATAGAGATAGCCGCCCTCCCGGACGCCGAACCCGCCGATGCTCAGCGGCAGGGCCATCATGAGGCTCAGCATGGGGTGCATGACCAGGCAGTACGAGAACGGCAGCGACGTTCCCGCCGCCCGCGCGAGGAGCCACTGCACCACGACCTGCGAGAGGTGGAACACCAGCGACAGGACACTCGCCCAGGCGAGGAGCCGGCGGTTTCGCCAGAACGGTGCCAGGTCGTGCTCCACCTGATGCCGCAGCCGGTTGCCTGGAGGCAGGAGGCGCACCAGTCGCGGACAGGTCCACCAGCCGACCACGAGGGTGAGCCCCCCGGCGATGCACGCCGCACTGAGAGCCCAGGGCAGGTGGTACTGCGGAAACGCCAGGAGGGCGGCCGCGCCGAGCGCCATCAGGATGGCGAGCCCACTGATCCGGTCGAAGACCACCGAGTTGAGCCCCAGGGCGGGACGGTGGCCGCCGCCGAGATACAGTCCCCGCACCACGTCGCCGCCGATCGTGCTCAGACCGAACACGTTGAGGAACATGCCGATGAAGTAGAACCTGACGTAGTCCGCGAGCGGGCGGGCCAGACCGACCGAGGAGCCCAGCATCCACCACTTGATGGCGCTCAGCACCTGGCCGCCCAGGTAGACGACGAGGGGAAGCACGAGGTCGTGGGGCTGGACGGCCGACAGGGCGGCCCACAGGTCCCCGCGGTCCACGTCCACCAGGATGTATGACACCACGCCGGCGCTGATCGCCGCGCGGAGCGCCCAGTGCGCAAGCCCTCGGACTCGGCCCATCGCACGATTCTGGCGATGGCCACGGGCATTTCAAACGCCCTTCGCTGCCGGTTCATTCGCCACCCGTCGCGGGCTTCCTTGACTTGCCGGAGCGCCCCCGGCTAAGGCGCACGCCGATGCCATTGGCGGACCGGCGTGAGGGCGGGGACCTGGTCGTGGTCGGAGCGAGCGTGGGTGGACTGGCAGCCGCGATCACGGCGGCCGACCGCGGGTGCCAGGTGGTGCTGGTCGAGCGTGCGAAGGAGCTGGGCGGGAACGCCGCGAGCACGGATGGAGCCATCATCGCCGCCGGATCCCGCTGGCAGCGTGACCTGGGACTCGACGACGACCCGGAGCGGCTCGCGGCCGACCTGGTCGCGCACGGTGCCACAGCGGACGAGACCGAGGTGATCCGTGTCCTGGCCGCTCAAGCTGCCGTGCTGGTCGAGTGGCTCGCTGACCGGTGCGGCGCGGCGGTTCGGCTCCTCCCGGCAGGGGTTGGGGGCCCGGGGCCGGCGCGATTGCATGCCGTCGCCGAGCACGGCGGCGCGAGTCTCGTCGCCGCGCTCGTGCGCGTGGTGTCCCGACACCACCGTATCCGCGTGCGTGCGGGTATCGAGGCGACGCACCTCCTGCGAGAGGACGGTGTCGTCGCCGGAGTGGCCGTCAAGCCGGACCGGCGTGGCGCGCCGACGATTGCCGGGTGCGTGCTCCTCGCCTGCGGCGGCTTCGTGGCGAACGACGAGCTGATCGGCCAGCACTGCCCGGCGGTCGGCGGCCTGCCGGTCGCTGGTGGAGCGCTCGCCACGGGCGATGGGCTCCGCCTCGCCGTGGACGCCGGCGCTCGCACCGGCGGACTCGACCGCTGCGAGGTCACGGCGCTGTACGCCCTCCCGGCTCAGCTCGAGGTCCCGACCGTGCTGCTCGACCTGGGCGCGATCCTCGTGAATCAGGCGGGCCAGCGATTCGCCGACGAGAGGGCAGACGCGCTGACGCTGGCTCTCGGGGTGCGCGCGCAGCCGGGACACGTCGCCTACCTGGTGTTCGATGATCGCATTGCCGCCGCCGCCGGGGTCGATCCCTTCGTCGAGCATGTAGTGCTGCCGCGCGCCGGGCGCCGGGGCGCCACGCCAGCCGACCTGGCGAAGCAGCTCGAGCTGAACCTCGACGGGCTGCAGGCAGCGATCGCAGGTCGTGCGCTCGAGCCTCCGCTGCGTGCCGTTCGCGTCACCGGTGCGCGGCTGCGGACCCTCGGTGGCTTGATCGTGGACGCACGTGCGCGTGTCCTCGACACGGCCGGCGACCCTCTGCCGGGCCTCTATGCAACGGGCGGCGTGACGGCGGCCCTCGCGGTCGCCGTGCCTGGTCTCGCCCCGCTGGCAGCGCTCGGGCTCGGGCGACTGGCCGCGCTCGACGTCCTCGCCGCAGCCGACGCCGAGCCCGCCGACTAGGACTCCGAGCCGAGACTTCGTCTCTGGTCGGATTCTAGTGCGCGTGCTGGCGGGGCTGGCGCGCCGCGCTGCCGCTCACGCAGAGGTTGACGAGCGCGAAGAACAGCTCGTCGAGGGACTGGTACACGTACGGCGAGCTCGCCCCGAGCGCCTGGAAGTCGTCTGCCCGCGGGCTCCAGCCGTGCAGCTCGTCACCGTACACCGGGTAGACAGCGGCGCCCACGCGCAGGTAGGTGTGGGGTCGTCGATTATCGTTTCCCTTCATCCGAAGAACACCGAGCGGCGGCGATTCTTCTGCCGCGTGACCATGGCTTGCAAGCGCTTCCGCACGCGCGTTGCCTCGCTGCGCGCCCGCAGGTAGTCGCTGTCGACGCTCCCCGCGGACAGGTGCACCGACGGGCCGAAGCGGATGAACCACTTGGTGGGCAGCGGCAGCGCACCGAGCAGCCCGAGGAGCGGAAAGAACGGGGTGATGGGGAGGTACGGCATCCCCAGGGCCTTGCCGAGCCCTTCCGCCCGGCCGACCAGCGGATAGATCTCCTCGGCGCCAACCACGGCGACGGGGATCACCGGGACGTCGAACTGCATCGCGAGCCGCGCGAAGCCCGGGCTGAACGGACGCAGCCGATAGCGCTCGCTGAAGGGTTTGGCGACGCCGGAGATGCCCTCCGGGAAGAGCAGGACGGCCTCACCCATCCGTAGGAGCGCCTGTGCGTTCTCGCGCGACGCCGTGACGCCGCCGACCTTGCGATAGAACGCGTCGAGAGGCGAAACCGCCTCGATGAACCGGTCGTACAGGAAGCGGACCACACGTCTCCGCAGCGTGTCCACCGCGGTAACGATCATGGCGCCGTCGAACGGCAGTGCCCCGGAGTGATTGGCGACGAGGAGGACGGGGCCCTCGACCGGCACGTGCTGCGCGCCGCCCACGTCGACGCGCCAGTAGCGGTCGTAGAGGAAGCGGAAGGCCGGCGTGACCAGCTCACGCACTTCCACATCGAGGCCGAAGGGATCCGTGCCGCAGGCGCGCTCGGCGTCCGGCGTCTCGAACGCGGTCGGCGATGCCGACTCGCTCACGCCCATGCCTCCGCCGCGCACGTCGAACCTCTGAGTCGCCTATAACCCGCGGATCGAACCCTGCACAAGATGGTCGTGACGAATTTCAAGCGAGGGAAACCGTCGCCGTGCCGATGACCAGGCGCTCGCCGTCGTCGGCCTCGATCCAGACGTCGAGCTCCGCGGTGCGGCTGGCGTCGTCCTTCTGGGTGACGGCACCGCAGAGGCGGATGGTGCGGTCGGGCAGGACGAGACCACGGAACGTGACGCCCAGGCGGCGCAAGCTGCCCGGAGCCGCCCAGCCGTCGATCAGCGTTGTCAGCAGCCCCATGCTCATGTTGCCCGGGGTGATCATGCTCGGCAGCCCTTCGCGCCGGGCCGCCTCGTCGTCGGTGAAGCGCGGGAAATAGTGGTCGACGGCGCGGGCGTAAGCCCGCACCTGATCCTTGGCGAGGTAGTGCTCGACGGGCCCCAGTTCGTCGCCTTCGAGCACGTCGTCGTAGCGGCGGGTGGTGCCCACGCTCAGCCTTCGCCCCGGTACATCATCCGGTTGTCCACCGTGGCGACCCGCTCGCCGCGCTGGTTCGTCATGGTGAAGCGGACCACGACGAAGACCATGGTGCCGCTACGGCCGGTCTTCTCGTACAGGTCGTGCAGCGTGGAGACGATCGTGATCCGGTCGCCGGGGCGAATGGGTACGCCGAAATCGATGTCCTTGCCCGCGTCGAAGCTCATGCGCGTGCGCAGGCGCTCCGGCAAGTTGTCTGGGAAGAACTTCCGCCCCCGGAAGCGGATGCAGTAGGTCGGGTGCCCGACCAGCGCCTCGCCCGGCTCGACGTAGCACGGGCTGGTCTCGCCGAGGGCGCGGGCGAACGCCACCAACTCGTCCGCGGTCACCGGGTCGTGCTCCGCGCGGTCGAACTCCTCGCCGAGGATGCTGCGGTCGAACTCGAGAGCCACCTGGGGGCGAAACGCTAGGGGATCGACGGGGACGTCGCAAGTGTCGCGCCGCCCACGGGCCGGTTGCCTCCGGGTTGCGCCCGCCGGTCGACGTGCGAGAGTGCCGTCATGTCGGCGATCGACGTGATCCGGCGGCGGCTCAAGGAGGAGCGTATCCCGGACGTGCCCGAGGAGGCGGGGGAGAAGAAGAAGCGGCCGCGCGAGGTGGCGTTCATGGATGTCAACCTCTGCTTCCCGTGCGGCAAGTGTCCGGAGTTCTGCCCGGTCCAGTGCATCGAGTACCTGGCGGCGGGCAGCGTGCCCGGTCGCGGGGTCCAGCCGGTCCAGGATCGCTTTCAGGAATGCATCGGCTGCTACATCTGCGTCGAGGTGTGCGCACTGCTGACGGACTACGACGCGATCCGGATGTACGACGTCGATCTCGTCGAGAGGCTGCTCGGTGTCGAGATCGGCGATCGGAAGCCGGCCGAGTACGTCCCGGCCGAGCCCTACGAGGAGCTCTTCTCCGAAGGGGGGCCGGCATCCGTCCGCCATCTCGGCAGGGGGTCGCGCATCCGGGACAAGATGAACGCCGAGGAGCGCGCGATCATGGCGCGCGAGCGTTGACCCCCGGAGAATCCCAGGTCGCGGTCCCGACGTACGTGCGGGAGATCTCCTGCCAGACGGGATCGTCGAGGACCTGGAGCAGGGCGACGTTGAGCGCGCGGCGCCGCGGGCTGTCGCGGGGCAGGGCGAATGCGAGGAACCCCCGCGCGAAGGGCTGCGGTACGACCGCGAGGCGCCCCGGGTAGCGATGCCGCGCCTCCCAGTTGAGGACGGGCCACTCCTCGACCACGGCATCGATGTCCCCGGCGACCAGCGCGTCCAGGCATGTGCCGATCGTCTCGCAGCCGACCGCGGCGATCCCGAGGTCGCGCAGGTACTCGGCGGACCCGGAAGCGGATACGGCCGCGACCCGCACCCGGGTGAGATCGGCGATGGAGCGGATCTGGGTCCGCAGCTGGTGCACCGTGAAGGCGGAGGTGACCAGCGCGATTGTCCCGCATGGCGAACGGTGGCACGGAGAACGTTCCGACCACGAGCTCGGCGGACGGCTCCGGCGGCGCGGGCGCAGGCGCCGGCTCCGCCATGGCCCCCCAGCGGGCGATCAGCACGACGACGGTGACGATCGGCGTCG
>JBKPDC010000212.1:0-5830 GCA_046727715.1 Thermodesulfobacteriota bacterium | reverse complement strand
GCTCGACCTTGATGATCCCGGGGACCGACCCCAGCCGGCCATCGCCGAGCTCCTCGCCGAGGCCGACCAGCTCGACTATCTCCCCCATCCCGACGATCTGGAGGAGCTCGCCGAGCGTCCCGGCGGCGACGATGCGTCCCTCATCCAGGATGATGATCCGGTCGCAGAGGCGCTCGGCCTCCTCCATGTAGTGGGTCGAGTAGAGGATGGTCTTGCCATGCCGTGCCAGCTCGCGGATGGCCGCGAAGATTCTGTCGCGCGACTGCGGGTCCACGCCCACGGTGGGCTCGTCCAGTAGCAGCAGCCGTGGCGCATGCAGCAAGCTACAGGCGAGGTTCAGCCGCCGCTTCATGCCTCCCGAGTACGTCGTGACTCGGTCGTGTCGGCGCGGCAGGAGGCCGACGAGGTCGAGCAGCTCGTCCGCACGCCCCAGGAGGCGAGTCCCTCCGAGACCGTAGAGCCGCCCGAAGAAGCTCAGGTTCTCGTCTGCCGTCAGCTCGGGGTAGAGGCTGACCTCCTGGGGTGCGAGTCCGACGAGGCGGCGCACGGTCCATGCGTCGCGGCGCAGGCTGGCCCCGAAGATTTCCGCGTCACCCGACGATGGCGTAAGCAGGGTGGCTAGCATCGAGAGTGTCGTGGTCTTGCCGGCGCCGTTCGGCCCCAGCAGCCCGACGGTCTCTCCTTCCTCGATGCGCAGTGACAGGCTGCGAACCGCCTCGACCTCACCGAAAGACCGCGCGAGGCCCTCGAGGGACACCCCCGCCGACTCACCCATGCTGGTCGGGCTGATACCAGAACCCCACCAGACCGGAAAATCGGGCGGTCGACGACCCGACCCGCATCGCGCCGCCTCCCCGGCGCGCGTGTTGCGAAGACTCCCCGCCGTGTGCATGGTGCGCCGGGGACGAGGTCCGATCGTGGCCGGGAGGGCCGGTCGTCGCTGAATTCGTTCGAGAAGACCTGGAGAAGGCAAGCTAGACGGGACAGGCGGATGAAGGGGCTGACGCTCGCTGTTGCCGGGATTTCGGGATGCATCGGAACCACCATTGCCGCGGGACTCGCGGGGCTTCAGCGTGACGCCGACCCCGTCGGCCTCCTGACCGAGCTCCCGTGGCCCACCGGCTCGAGGCCTGCCGCGTCGCTCGCGGACCGGCTCGGGCTCGCGCCCCTCTCCTCGATGCGAATCATGGGCTGGGACGTCGACACGCGCCCGCTGGCGGAGGTCGTGCGCGAGAAGGGCATCGTGCCGCCAGGGCTCGTCCAGAGCGTGGCGGCGGAGCTGCAGCAGACGATCCCGTTGCCGGCGATCGCCGAGCGTCGTGCCGCCGGGCTGCGCGGCGCCCGCGAGCACCTGCGGATGCTCCGCGCCCGCGGGCACGACGTGGTTTTGATCGACGTCCTGCCCGCGGTCGAGACGCCCGTCGCGTCCGACGTCCATGGCGATCTCGATGCGTTCGAGTCGGCGCTCCTGGCGGATGACCCGGCGATCACGCCGTCGATGGCGTATGCGTGGCTCGCGCTCTCGAACGAGATCCCGTACCTGAACTTCACCTCGAACGTGAGCGCCGAGCTGCCTGCATTGCGTGCGCTGGCGCGACGCAATCGGACGCCGTTCTGCGGCAAGGACGGCAAGACCGGGCAGACGCTGCTCAAGACCACGCTGGCGCCCATGCTCGCGCTGCGGGGGCTCCAGGTTCGTGGCTGGATCAGCGCCAACTACCTCGGTAACGCCGACGGCGAGAACCTCTCGCACCCGGAGCACGCCGCGGAGAAACTCCGCAACAAGCTCGGCGTCCTGGACGACATCCTTGGCTACGCGGTCGAGAATCACATCGTCGACATCCGGTACTACGGCCCGCGCGGCGACTTCAAGGAATCGTGGGACAACATCGACTTCACCGGGTTCTGCGGTGTCCCGATGCAGCTCAAGGTGAACCTCCTGGGCGGGGACTCCGTGCTGGCCGCGCCGCTCGCGATCGATGCGGCGCGGTTGCTCGATCGGGCCGCGCGCGCGCGGGCCGTGGGGCCGCAGGAGCAGCTGTCGCTCTTCTTCAAGCATCCCATCGTGGACGGTGTCCCGGAGCACGATTTGTTCCGGCAGCGCAGCCTGCTCGAGCACTGGGTCGATGTGACCGAGCACGGTCGCGCGTGAACGACATGCCGGATCGCGATCAGGTCGCGGCGGACGGCGAGCACGATCTGGTGCTCTTCGCGTTGATCTGTCTGGCGGCCGTGCGCGCCGGTGTGCTCGAGCAGGCCGAGCTGCTGCAGATCGACGCGGCGGTCCGCGGGCTCCAGCTCCTGGCCGAGCGGGACGATCTGGCCGAGCTCGACGCCGACGATACGGCCGCCCGCATGGCCACGGTCTGGGAGCGATACGGGCCGGGGGATCGTGCGTTCCGGTCCGAGTGGGTGGCGGTGCTGCGGTCGGAGCGGCGCGCGCTCGGCGATGCCCTCTCGCTTGCCACGGCAACGGTCAACTACTGGGAGCGAGGGCCGGGCCGGTGACCGCCCAGCCCGCGCCGGCCCGGGGTGGCGAAACCATGTGGCGACACTGGATCGTCGGCGGGGTGGCCAGCACCGTGGCGACCCTGGTCAACGGACGATCCGTCGAGACCGCGTACCGTCTCGCGGCGCGAGCCAGCTCGCCCGCGACCCTGCACAGCATCCAGGTCTGGAAGCTGCGACGAACCTTGCTCCACGTCGCGCGCCACTCTCCGTTCTACCGGCGACTCTTCCGGCGGCACGGCGTCGATCCGGCGAAGGTGTCGCATCCCGCCGAGCTGGGTGACCTGTTCACCACCCCGCAGGATCTCGTCGACCACCCGGCGGAAGATTTTCTCTGCCGACCTCCCCAGGTGCTCTACGAGACCAGCGGCACGTCCCGACGCCGGAAGACCATCTACTACTCCCACGAGGAGGTGGAGGCGGCGACCAGCCTCATGGCCGTCGGCCTCTATCACGTCGGGATTCGCCCGAGTGACCGGGTGATCAGCACCTCGGACTACCACTACTGGAACGGCGGCCCGTGGTTCGCCCGCGCCGTGACCAAGCTCGGCGCCTTCGGCGCCTTTCCCGGCAAGATTCCTCCTGCCGAGGTGTACCGGCGTCTCGCCGAGCACCGGTACGACGTGCTGATCGGCGACGTCTCGTGGATCCTTCGCCTGACCGAGCTGGCACGGGAGCAAGGCGCTTGGCCGCTGCGGCTGATCGTCGGCGCCAGCGAGGGGCTGCCGCGGCGCTCGCGACAGTTCATCGAGGAGGTCTGGGGCGCGCGCGTGTTCATGTGCTACGGGTGCACGGAAGGCGCCGGCGGAATGGAGTGTCGGTTCCGGTCGGGATACCACCTGAACGAGTTCAGCTTCCTCTTCGAGATCGTCGACCAGGACGCGGCCGGGAACGGTGAGGTGGTCTTCACCACGCTCGATCGCACCACCATGCCGCTCATCCGCTACCGCGTAGGCGACGTGGCGAAGCTCATCCCGGACCCGTGCGAATGCGGGATCGTTACGCAGCGACTCTCGCCGCTGCGGGGTCGGAGCGACGAGATCGTCATGCTGGGCGGCGAAGGGGTTGACCCGGCACTGTTCGAGGCCATCCTGAGCGAGGTCCCGCAGGTGTCGGGAACCTGGCAGGTGGCCATCCGCCGCGACGGCCACCAGGACGTCTGCGAGCTGCGGCTGGAGATCGACGGCGGCGACGTGGCTGGGGTGGCGCGGCAGGTGAAGGACGTGATGCGTGCGAAGTTCGATACCACGTGGAAGGACTACCAGCTCGGGCTCTTCGACCTGCGGTTCGCGGCGCTGCCGCGCGGGACGCTGCTGCAGGAGCGCAAGCTGCGTCGCCTCGTGGACGAGCGGGAGCGGCAGTGAGCCATGGTAGACGGCGTGGTCATCTCGGGCATCGGCGTGATCAGTCCGCTCGGCGTGGGTCGCGACGCGTTCTGGGAGGGGCTGGCGGAGGGCCGTTCTGCAGTGCGCCGCCTGGCCGGTGTCGACGCGCTGCCCGAGGCGTACCGCTACGCGGGGCAGCTGAGCGATTTCCGGCCCGAGGACATCATCGGATCAAAGGGGCTCAAGTACCTGAACGACGCGACCCGACTCCTCGTGTGCGCCGCCGAGCTCGCCCGGCGGGACGCGCGCCTGGAGATCGCTCCCGACACGGCCGAGGACGTCGGCGTGGTGGTCGCCTCGAGCTTCAGCAACGTCGGGGATTGCGTCGGCTTCTACGAGAGCCTGCTCTCCCCCGGCGAGCGCACCAATCCGCTGCGCTTCCCTAACCTGTTCATCAACATCGCCGGCGGGAACCTGGCGATTCGCTTCGGTATCCGGGGACTCAACACGACGGTGACCAACGGTGCCACCGGATCATTGGACGCGCTCCAGCACGGACTCACCGCGCTGCGCTGCGGGCGCGCCCGCGTCCTCCTGGTCGGCGGCCTCGAGGTTCTGTGTCCGGCTCTCGTCGAGGGATTCTGGCGCGCGGGCGTGCTCGGAGACACCATGGCGTCGCGGCCGTTCGATCGCCGGCGGCGGGGGCTCATCCTGGCCGAGGGGTGCGGCGTCCTCGTCCTCGAGAGCGCCGAGGCCGCGCGGGATCGCGGCGCGCGGGTGTACGGTGAGGTCGCGGGGTACGGCAGCGTGCCCGTCGAGACCGGCGACGAGGCGGTCGCGACGGCGGACGCCGTCGCCGAGGCGATGCGGCGGGCGCTGGCGGCGGCCGCCGCGGACGCCGGCGAGGTGGACTGGGTCGCCGCCGGCGCCGCCTCGTCTCCGTCCGGCGACCTCGGCGAAGCGATGGCGCTGCGGCGACTCTTCGCCGCCGAGCCCCACCGCCTGCGCACGAGCGCCGTCAAGTCGATGCTCGGCGACGCGGGCGCCGCCTCCGGCATGCTCCAGGTCATCGCCTGTTTGCTCGCCGCGGAGCACGACCGCGTTCCCCCGACCGTGAACTGCGACGACGAGGATCCGGACTGCCGCGTGCCGTCGCACGTTCGCAGTCGCAGCGTTGCGCACACGGTCCGGACCGCGGTCGTCAACAGCTTCGACTGCGACCGGGCGGCGAGCGTCGTGATCACACGGACCGGGTCGCCGCCCCAGTAGACGCCCAGGAGGACCCATGTCGGACGAGAGCAGCTCGAGCCACGTCGGCGGACCGCTGAGCTCCGTGGAGCATGCCCAGGTGAGCGCGCAGGTGAAGCGCTTCCTCGCCGACGAGCTGGAGCGGGACATCGCCGAGATGCGCGACGAGGCGCATCTGTTCGATGATCTCGGGCTCGATTCGCTCCTGTTTCTCGCCTTGTTCGAGGAGCTGCAAGGGCAGTACGAGGTGACGGTCGACACACGCAAGCTGGCGCGGTTCGCGCGCCGCAACCCGGTGGAGACGCTCGGAGAGCTGGTCGATCTGATCACCCGGATCATTCGAGGCGAGGTCCCGCTTGACTAGGGGACGGGTGGGAATCGTCGGGCTCGGACAGATCGGCGGCGGTCTCGCCGATCTGCTGGCCGACCAGGGAGTGCCGCTCACCCTGTACGCGCGGCGACCCGACGCGGCCGAGGCCTTGCGTGCCGGCATCCGCAGGCGGCTGGAGCGACGGCGTGACCGCGGTCAGCTGGCGGCCTCGGCGGTCGCCGACCTCCCTCATCAGGTGCGGGTCACGCAGGACTTCGCCGATTTTCGCGACGTCGACGTCGCGGTGGAGGCGGTGTCGGAGGACCTGGCCGTCAAGCGGTCGGTCCTCTCCGCGCTGTCACGCGCCTGTCCCGAGCGTGCCATCCTGGCATCGACCGCATCGGAGATCCTCCCGGAGGCGCTCGGCGACGGTCTCCCC
>JBKPDC010000211.1:0-7357 GCA_046727715.1 Thermodesulfobacteriota bacterium | reverse complement strand
GCCAGCGCTTTCGCGGAGAAGAAGAAGTTCGAGCCCGAGGTGCTGGCGCAGTCGCGCCTGGCGCCCGATCAATACGAGTTGGTTCGCCAGGTGCAGTCGGCCTGCGACGCCGCGAAGTACGCCGCTGCCTATCTGTCCGGTCAGAAGGCGCCGTCGCACCCGGACACCGAGCGGACGATCGGCGAGCTGCGGGCACGCATCCGGACCTGCGTGCAGTACCTCGAGAGCGTGAAGCCGTCGGAGTATGCCGGCGCCGCGGACAGGCGGGTCGCCCCGCCGTGGCTCCAGGGGAAATGGTTCCGCGGCGCCGACTACCTCGCGCAGGTCGCGGTTCCCAACTTCTACTTCCACGTCACGACGGCGTACGCGATCCTGCGCCACAACGGCGTCGATCTCGGCAAGAGGGACTTCATCGGATCGATGCCCGTCCACGACGGCTGATCGGCTCACCGGCGATCACCCCGGCACCGCCGCTCCGGAGAGCGGCACCTCCAGCAGCCACCACCGGCTCTCGACCACCCGCCGGACCTGGCAGACCGGCGGGCGTGGGGGGTCACGAGTAACTCGCGGCCCGCGGGGTGACCGCACCGTCCGTCGCCGGCATGTCGATTTCGAGCCGGCCCGTTCGACAATCCAGCGAGACGAGAAGCCCGGGCGTCCCGGGCGCAGCGCCACCGCGTCCGTCAGTCAGGCACCGCGCCCGACCGCTCGATCACCACGGAGGCGATCATGTCGATCACGCTGTTCGAATTTCAACCGACCCGCTCGGCCCGTGCGCGCTGGACCTTGCTCGAGCTCGACGTCCCGTTCGAGAGCATCGCCGGGCTCGAGGTCATCGGTTCGCCGCAGCTCAGGGCCATCTCCCCGTCCGGCAAGGTGCCGGCCATCGTGGACGGCGGCCGACCGCTGTTCGAGTCCGCCGCGATCTGCACCTGGCTCGCGGACAGCCACCCGCAGAAGGGCCTCATCGCCCCTTCGGGCAGCTGGGAACGAGCGCTGCACGACCAATGGGTGGCCTTCTGCCTCGCCGAGCTGGAGTCGCACCTCTGGAGCACGCACCGGAATACCTTCCTCTACGACGAATCGAATCGGCAGCCGGCCGTGCTGGAGCAGAACGAGACCGAGGGGCGGAAGTCGCTCGAGGTCCTCGACGCGCACCTCGCGGCGACGCCCTTCCTGATCGGCGGCAGATTCACCGTGGCCGATATCATCGTCGGCTTCACCATGAATTGGGCGCGCCACCTCGGCTGGATCGCGGACTTCGCCCACTGTCTCGCCTACAACGACCGCCTCCTGGCGATGCCGAACTGCCCCTACGCGAGAGACTGACCTGGCACCCGGACGACCTCCACCGCCTTCCCCACGTCGGGCTGGCTGCCAGTGATGAGGTCGCTCTACCCGTCCAGGCGCCGGATCGCCGTCACGCCGCCGCGCTTCACCACCTTCTGCCCCTTGCCGCCGCGGCGGCCCACCGGGACATCGGCGAGGCCGAGCTTGCGTTCGGTGCCCTCGGGTGTGATCGCGAGGAAGGTGGACGGCTCCGGGAGCGCCAGCGCGCCGACGAGCCGGTCGTCGGCGCCGAGGCGCATGAGAATGACGCCGCGGCCCGGCCCCGAGAGCTCCGCCACCTCGTCGGCGACGAAGCGGAGCATCTTGCCCTTCGCGGTCGCCGTCAGGATCGCGGGCCCCTCGATCGGCTCGATCGACACGACCTCGTCGCCGCCGCCGACCCTGGCGAGACGCCGGCCGGCGCGGGTCGTCTCGGAGAGGTCGGGCGCGCAGCGGAAGCCGTAGCCCTTCGCGGTGGCGACGAGGAACGACGGCGCCTGCTCGCTCTCCAGCCCCGGGAGCGCCTGCTGGCCCGGCACCGGCTCGGCCTCACGCACCAGCCGCGCCGTCACCACGCGCTCGCCGTCGCCGAACTTGAGCAGCGACTGCACGGGTTCACCGTAGCCCGTGGTGGCCGGCAGGTCGGCGACGCGCAGGACGTAGAGCGATCCGTGCGTGGAGAAGAGGACTAGGCGGTCGCGCGTGGTGCCCGGGAGCACGGCCACCAGCGCGTCGCCTTCGCGCAGCCGCGTGGCGGTCGGGTCCTTCACCTGCGTCTGCCGCTTGATCCAGCCGTCGCGCGAGAGGAGCACGACGGCCTCCTCGTGGACGATGTAGGCCTCGGGGTCGTACGCCAGCTCGTCGCCCGCCGCGAACCTCGAGCGGCGCGCGTCGCCGTAGCGCTCGCCGAGCTGCTCCAGCTCTTCGCGGATCAGCTGCCAGCGTGCCTTGGGACTCCGGAGCAGCGCGTCGATCTCGCGCACGCGCTTGCGCTTCTCGCCCTGCTCGGCGCGGATCTTCTCGATCTCGAGCCGGGCCAGCTGGTAGAGACGGATCTCGAGAATGGCGTCGGCCTGCACGTCGTCGAGGCCGAACGCCTTCATCAGCTGCTTCTGGGCGTCGGCGCGCGACTCGGCCTTGCGGATGATGCGGATGGCGCGGTCGAGATCGTCGTAGATCTTCGTCAGCGCGGCGAGGATGTGGAGCCGCTCCTCGAGCTTGCGCTTCTCGTGCTCGAGCCGGCGCGTCACCACGACCAGGCGGAAATCGAGGAACTGCCGGCACAGGTCGCGCAGCGTGACGCGCGCCGGCTGCCCGACCGCAGGATTCGCCGTAGGGAGCAGGCAGGTGAGGTTGACGTTGAAGTTGGTCTGCAGGCTCGTGTGCTTGTAGAGGTAGGCCATCGCCGCCTCGGGCGACGCGTCGCTCTTGAGCTCGAGCACGATGCGGACGTCGGTGGTGGACTCGTCGCGTACGTCCACCAGGAGCGGCAGCCTGCGCGACGCCACCTCCTCGCCGATCGCCGCCACCAGCTCGCTCTTGTTCACCGCGTACGGGATGGAGGTGACGACGATCTGCCGCTTGCCGCGCGGCAGGCTCTCCATCGTGTACTCGCCGCGCAGCCGCACGGGCCCCTGCCCCGTCTCGTAGATCTCGCGCAGCTCCTTGCGGGCGTTCAGGATCTCGCCGCCCGTGGGGAAGTCGGGCCCCTTCAAGTGCTTCATCAGTCCCTTCACGTCGAGGTCGGGCTCGTCGATCATCGCCACCAGCGCCGCCACGATCTCGCGCAGATTGTGTGGCGGGATGTTCGTGGCCATGCCGACCGCGATGCCCGTCGAGCCGTTCATCAGGAGCTGCGGCACCGCGCTGGGGAGCACCACCGGCTCCTCCTGCGTGGCGTCGTAGTTGGCCCGGAACGCGACCGTGTCGGCACCGAGGTCGGCGAGCATCTCCTCGGCGAGCGGGGTGAGGCGCGCCTCGGTGTAGCGCATCGCGGCGGCGCCGTCGCCGTCGAGCGAGCCGAAGTTGCCCTCGCCGTGCACCAGGGGGTAGCGCAGCGCGAACCCCTGCGCCATGCGCACCATGGCCTCGTAGGCGGCGACGTCGCCGTGCGGGTGGTACTTGCCGAGCACCTCGCCCACGACGGCCGCCGATTTGCGGGGCCGCGCCCCCGCCGTCAGGCGGAGGTTCTGATACATGGCGTAGAGGATGCGACGCTGGACGGGCTTGAGCCCGTCGCGCACGTCGGGCAGCGCGCGCGAGGTGATGACGCTCAGCGCATAGCTCAGGTACCGCTCCTCGGCGGCGGCGCGGAGATCGGTCTCGAGCAACGGTGCTGCGGCGGTCGCCATCGTCCTCCCCTCCCCGTCCAGTCCGGTGTGCGCGCATCTTAGCAGCCTCCCGGCGCGAGGCGAACGCGCCGCGGGGCGGTCAGGTGGTTTCGCGCTCGAGGTCGGGCGCCACCCGAGGTACGTCGCGCGCGGCCCGGCCGGCGACCGCTGCGGCGCGCAGCATCGCGAGCGCCGTGTACAGCGCGACGACGAGCACGAGGACGCGCACCGCGCCCAAGGGGAGCGCCCGGACGACGAATGCAGCCACGAGCACTGCCGGGATGCCGCCCAGGGTGAGCCCGAGGGCCGCCCGAGGCGCATACGCGCTGGTGCGAATGAAACGCAGCCCGGCGACGGGCATCAGGAAGGCGCACGAGCCCATCATGATGGGGAACGCCGCGGTGGCGTTCATTCCGAGGAGACTGACGAGGATCATGCACGGGCCGTAGAGCCCGACGCCGATCGTCATCAGTGCGCCGAGCACGAGGTTACCCGCCACCCCGAGCACCAGCCGCGTCCCGTCGAGCGCGACCGCGTCGGCACCGCCGGGCGCGCCGAAGAGCAGCTGGCGGAGCATCAACGCCGCCGCGACGAGGAGTGCGCACCCCATTCCCACCTGCACGCGGCGCCGTGGCCAGCCCGCGACCACGCCCGCCCCGAGCCACGCGCCCGCGACCGACGCCGCGATCATCGCTGCCAGCGTGCGCGGCGCGACCTCGACGATGGCGATGAAGACGAGCGCCTGGGCGACCGACGGCAGCGCGTGACCGACGTTCAGCGTGCCCGGGATCAGCCGGTCCGGCACCAGGTGCAGGAACCGGAACAGGGCGGTCGTGGGCGCGAAGGAGCCGATCCCGAGCGTGTCGAAGAAGTCGGTCAGCACCCCGATGAGCACGCTCGACACGCCCGGCGTGCCGACCTCCGTCCCCGGTTCGCCGCCAGCGACGGGCCTCCGGAGATGCCGGAGCCAGAAGACGGCGAACGCCGCCGCGACCAGCGCCAGCAATCCGAGCAGGAGTGTCTTGGGACCCGGGGGAGTCAGTGGTTGCCTCTTCGCGGAACGACTGTTTGCGCACCCTTTACAACCGCAGGCCCCGACCGAGCGAGTCGGGTGTTGTGCCGCCTGCACCCGGGACAGGGTATTCCGGCGCGGACTATCCGCCGAGGAGCAGGCGGTCTACTCGTCTCGGGAATACCTCACTCGGAATCTTTCAGACTCACCAACTACCATTGACAGACGGCTGCCATTGCTCTAACACGATGGAGCACGGCAGCCTGCCACGCGACACCGGAAGGCGTCCAGCATGTACGGTCTCGTCTCGCCACCCCGGCTTCACGTCCTGGTGGTCGATCCCGACGCCAGCGTCGCCGCGCGGCTGCGATACGCCCTGCTCGCCGTGGAGCACGATGCGCTGATGACCGCGGTGGCGCGCCTCGAATCGTCGCTGACGGCGCTCCGGCGGCAGGACGTCACGTGCGTCGTCACCGAGCTGGACCTGCCCGACCGTCGTGGTCTCGACGTCCTGCGCATGTTGCGGACGGCCCGGCCCGAGCTGCCCATCGTGGTCTTCACGCGTGCCGGGTCCGAGGACGTCGCCGTGGCCGCCATGAAGCTCGGCGCCGCCGACTATGTGCGCAAGCAGGGGGCGGAGGCCGCCCCCGTGCTCGCCGCCGTGCGCGCCGCCGCAGGCCGAGCGGTCCTCTCCGGACTCGACGAGACGTTCGGGGGAGGCGTCGCGGCTGCGTTCGCGTCACCCGATCCCGACTTCGTCGCCACCACGGCGCGCATGCGCCACGCGCTCCTCCTGGTGGAACGGGCCGCGGCGAGCCGTGTGCCCGTGCTGCTCGAAGGGGAGACCGGCACCGGCAAGGAGCTGCTCGCGTGCGCCATCCACGCGCACGGGCCGCGGCGCCAGGCCCCGTTCGTCGTGCAGAACTGCGGCGCCCTCAGCGAGGGCCTCCTCGAGAGCGAGCTTTTCGGCCACGTGCGCGGCGCGTTCACGGGCGCCGAGCGCGACCGCCAGGGACTGTTCGCCGAGGCTCAAGAGGGCACCGTCTTCCTCGACGAGGTCGGCGAGGCGCCCCCGTCCGTCCAGGTGAAGCTGCTGCGGGTGCTCCAGCACGGCGAGGTGAAGGCGGTGGGCGCCGACCGGCCACATCGGGTGCGTGCCCGCATCGTCGCCGCTTCCAACCGCGCGCTCGCCGCCGAGGCGGAGGCCGGCCGCTTCCGGCGCGACCTCTACTACCGCCTCAGCGTCTTTCCCATCCGCATCCCGCCGCTGCGCCAGCGCGCCGCCGACGTCCCGGTGCTCTCGGCACGCTTCCTCGCCCGCTTCGAGCGCGAGGAGCGCCGGCAGACCGGCGGCTTCGCCCCCGACACCCTCGCTCTGCTCGCCCGCTATCCGTGGCCAGGCAACGTCCGCGAGCTGGAGCACGAGGTGCACCGCCTCGTCCTCACCGTCGCCAACGACCAGCGCATCCGGCCGCACCACCTGGCGCCCGCGATCCGCGACGCCGCCGGTGGGCCGTCGCAGGCGGCGCCACTGGCCACGCTCCTGGCCCGCATCGAGCTGGCGCTCATCCGCCAGCGCCTCGAGGCGCTGCCGACGAAGACCGCTGCCGCGCGCAGCCTCGGCATCACGCGCGAGGCGCTCTACGGCAAGCTGCGACGGCTCGGCGCACCCACGCGGGGGCGCTGAGGCCGCAGCGTCCCCGCATGCTCGTGGCCGGGAAGAGTGGTACAGGACGAGCATGCCGACCATCGCTCACAAGCGTCGCACGTTTCGTGCGCTGCACGAGGCGGGCTGCTTCGTGCTCCCCAATCCGTGGGACGCCGGCAGCGCGCGATACCTCGAGCACCTCGGGTTCCAGGCGCTCGCCACCACCAGCGCGGGTGCGGCGTTCTCCCTGGCGCTCCCCGACGGCGCGGTGCCGCGCGACGTCATGCTGGCCCACATCGAGGCCATGGTCGGTGCCACCGACCTGCCGGTGAACGCCGACTTCGGACAGGGCTTCGCGGACGATCCGGACGAGGTGGCCCACAACGTGCGCCTGTGCGTCGCGACCGGCGTCGCCGGGCTCTCGATCGAGGACGCCACCGGCGACAGGGCGCGGCCGCTCTACGACCCCGACCTCGCCGCCCGGCGCGTCCGCGCCGCACGCACCGCCATCGACGAGGCGGGCGGTGACGTCGTCCTCACCGGCCGCGCCGAAGGATTCGTGCACGGCGAGCCCGACCTCGACGCGGCGATCCGCCGGCTCCGGGCCTACGCCGACGCCGGCGCCGACTGCCTCTTCGCGCCCGGCCTCACGACCCGCGAGCAGATCGCTGCGGTTGTCGCGGCCGTGGCGCCCAAGCCCGTGAACGTCCTCGTGCCGCCGTCGGCGGGCCTCACGGTGAAGGACCTCGCCGCACTGGGCGTGCGCCGCCTGAGCGTGGGCAGCGGGCTCGCGCGGGCCGCGTGGGGAGCGTTCATCCGCGCCGCGCGAGCGATCGCGAGCGAGGGCCGGTTCGACGTCCTGGCCGAGGGCGTGTCGCACGCGGAGCTGAACCGGTTCTTCCGCGACCGGGCGCCGTCCTGACCCCTCACTGCAGATGGGGGTCTATCCACGACAGGAACGGCACGACGTTGGTGTCCCAGCTCAGGATGCCCGGGCAATCGGGGAAGCCGCCCGAGGTGACGCCCGCGACGGCGGAC
>JBKPDC010000210.1:0-7121 GCA_046727715.1 Thermodesulfobacteriota bacterium | reverse complement strand
CCACTACTAGGACTGTCTCCCATGCGCATCGGTATCGGCCTCGGCGACATCGCGGGCGCGCCCGCGGACGTGGACGGCCTGGTGGCGCAGGCGAAGCGCGCCGAGGCCGACGGCTTCACGAGTGGCTGGTTCGCGAACATCTTCGGCATGGACGCCATCATGGCGGCGGCGATCTGCGGCCGGGAGACCGGCCGCATCGAGCTGGGCACCGCGGTGGTCCCCACGTACCCGCGCCACCCGATCGCGATGGCGCAGGCGGCGCTGTCGGCGCAGGCCGTGGCCCGTGGTCGCTTCACCCTCGGCATCGGGCTGTCGCACCAGGTGGTGATCGAGACGATGCTCGGGCTGTCGTTCGCGAAGCCGTACAGTCACATGCGGGAGTACCTGGCGGTGTTGGGGCCGCTGGTCCGATCGGGAAGCGTGCAGTTCGCCGGAGAGGAGTTCCGCGTCGCGGCCAACCTGTCGGTGCCCGGGGCCACGCCGTGTCCGATCCTCGTGGCGGCCCTCGCGCCGCGCATGCTGGCCCTGGCGGGACGCGACGGAGACGGCACCGTCACCTGGATGACTGGCCCGCGCACGATCCGCCAGCACACCGCCCCGCGAATCCGGGAGGCGGCGGAGAAAGCCGGCCGGCCGAGTCCCCGCATCGTCGTCGGGCTGCCGGTAGCGGTGACCCCGCATGCCGCGGCTGCCCGCGCGTCGGCCGGCAGGGGCTTCCAGGTCTATGGCATGCTGCCGTCGTATCGCGCCATGCTCGACCGCGAGGGGGCGGAGGGGCCTGCCGACGTGGCCATCGTGGGGGACGAGAGCCACGTGGGAGAGCAGCTCGAGCGCCTCGCGGACGCCGGCGCTACCGATTTTCTTGCCGTGCCCTTCCGCGTCGAGGGCGACCCCGAGGCGGTCGAACGCACCCGGGCTCTGCTGGTCAGGCTGGCGGCTCGCGGCTGAGGCGTCCGCTCGCCCCATTCAGCCGGCCTGGAGAGCCGCACAGAGCCGCCTCGAGTCGGGACAGCCCGCCCGGATTGGTCAAACGAACGCGTTTCCGGTACCCAGCCCTTGGGGGGAACCATGCGCGTGCGCCATACCTCTCACCTGATCCTCTCGACCGTCCTGGGCCTTTGCCTGGCAGCTGGGATGACCCGGGCCGCCGACGAGCAGCAGTACCCGTTGAGTGCGGGCAAACTGCAGCTGGCCGGCGGTACGACGGCCGCGAGCCGGAGGATCAACTTCAGTGGTCGGTGGGCGGGCACCATCGCAGCCATGCCGAACCCGGTCTTTGCCGGCACCACGTTGCGGGTCATCGGGGGCGCCAGCGAGGGCGACAGCGGTCTGATCCGTCTGCCGGGGGGCAACTGGAAGGCCCTCCCCAAGGGCAAGGGCTACATCTACACCGACAAGCAGGCGCGCGCCGGCGGCATCAGGAGCATCCAGCTGCGGATCACCAAGGGCGGCGGCCGCGTGAAGATCCTGGGCGGCACGGACCGCTGGGCCTATCATGTGACGAAGCCTCAGAGCACCGTCACCGTGAGCCTGGTGAGCGGCGCCGCGCGCTGGTGCGCCCAGTTCACCGCTCCGAAGACCAGCAAGAAGGGGAAGGTGACCGCCAAGTTCTCCGCTCCGGCCGCGTCCTGCCCGTGCGACACCTTCGCGAGCACCTGGGAAGCGATCCAGAACACGGTGTTCGCACGCAACAGCTGCGCCCAGAGCGCCTGTCACGATGCCGCGCGGAGCGGCGGTCTCGACCTCCGGCCGGAGAACGCCTACGGCAATCTCGTCGGTGCCCAGTCTCTCTTCGGCGTGACGCGCGTCGAGCCGTACTCCCCGCAGGACAGCTTCCTGTGGCAGAAGCTAGCTGCGGCGCAGAGCCCGCCGGAGTTCGACCTGCAGGGCAAGGGCTCACCCATGCCGCAGGGGCTGCCGCCGATCTCCAAGGACGAACTGAACGCCATCAGGCAGTGGATACTCAAGGGAGCGCCACAGGACGGCGTGGTCCCGGACACCGAGAGCCTGCTCAATGCTTGCCTGCCGAAGCCAGAGCCGCCTGCGGACGAGCCCTTGGCCGTGCCGGCGACGGCCGAAGGCACACAGTTCCACGCGCCGCCGTGGGAGATCCCACCGCGCAATGCACAGGGCCAAAACGGCGAGAACGAGGTCTGCTACTCCACCTACTACAACTTGACCGGCCAGGTCCCGGCGCAGTTCCTCGTCGACTGTCCTGCGGGCATCTTCGACGGACCGACCAACCCGACCAAGAAGTGCTTCACCTACAACCACCAGCTTCTGCGGCAGTCGGCGAACTCGCACCACAGCATCATCCACGTCTACAACGGCGTGTACCCCGCGAATGACGCGGGATGGGGCTACCAGTGCAGCGGCGGTACGGTGCCGGACGGCACGGCGTGTGATCCCACCGTGCCCGGAGTCGCCGCGCCAGCCGGGGCCGACTGCGGTGGCGGCTTCTGCCGCGGCAAGGTCGTCAAGACCGTCGCGTGCACCTTCGGCTATGGACCACCGGACTTCGAGGGCAGCGTGCTCGGAAACGGAAACGCCGTGGCGCCGTCGTTCAGCGGCTCGCAGCAGCCGCGCTTCGAGCGCGTGAATCCGGCGGGTGCGTTCTCGATCCTGCCCGTCGAGGGCACGATCGTGTGGAACTCCCATGCCTTCAACGTCTACGATCAGCCCATCTTCAACCAGCAGTGGCTCAACCTCTGGTTCACGAACGACCTGCGCTACCCCGTGCAAGGTATCTTCGACGCAAGCGACATCTTCGTGCAGCACGTGCTGCCCTTCCAGGAAGTCGAGTACTGTCGCACCGTGCTCTTCGGGAAGGGCACGCGGATCGCCGACTTCAGCTCGCACACCCACAAGCGTGGACGCCTGTTCCGGGTCTGGGGGCCGGGTATCGCCCAGCCGTGTCGTAGCACACAGACGAACCCCGGGGCGTGCCTGCCCGAGTCCTCCGCGCCGATCATGGTCACCACCGAGTACAACGACCCGGCCCAGCTGGTCTTCAAGACACCGCTCGCGCTCGACGGCGACGATCCCGCATCGCGTCGCTTCAAGTTCTGCTCGATCTACGACAACGGCCACACCGACCCGGCCGCTGTGAAGCGCAACACCACCTCGCCGGTCGCGCTCGTCGGCGGCAAGTGCTTCGGCTCGCCGCCGAGGCCGGGGCAGACGATCTACTGCGCCAACCGGAAGAACGCGGACGGCAGTCCCATCTCCTGCAACGGCGACGATCGCGCCTGCGACAGCGCGCCGGGAGCCAACGACGGCGTGTGCGACGCGTGCACTCTCACCGGCGGCGTCAGCACCGAGGATGAGATGTTCATCCTGATCGGCTCGTACTACTGCGAGACGTCGGTGCCCGGCGAGACCTGCACCGGCGTCTGCTCCACCGGTCCGGCCGCCGGCCAGTCGTGCAGCGCGACGGGGTGCCCGAATCCCGGCGCGTGCCTCGCGCGGCCGAATGGCACCATGCAATGCCGCTCGGGCGAGCACCGCGGCGAGAACTGTGCCAGCGACGCCGACTGCCCCGCCGGCTGCATTTCGTATTCGAACTCCTGACCCGTCCGTGACGAACGAGCCCATTGACAGGTCCCACGGCGGAATTGTACTGAATGGTCAGGTCAATTATGCCCCCGCGCCCAGCCACCCGCCCCGCCCAGGCGCAGCGTCCCCGGCGCAGCGACGGCCGCGCACGCCAGGAACGCGGCGTGCGCACCGAGGAGGCGATCCTCCAGGCGACGCTGCGGCTCCTCGCCACGCGCGGCATCCAGGGGACCTCGCTCGACCTGCTGGCCGAGGAGGTCGGCGTCGCGAAGAGCTCCATCCTCTGGCACTTCGGCTCGAAAGAAGAGCTGTTGCTGCGCGTGGCCGAGCGCGTGGTCGACGAGGTGGCGCGTGGACCGGTGCAGAAGATCCTCGCCATGCCGAGCTTCGACGAGCGCGCCGAGGCGAGCTGGCGCTTCTTCTCGGAGACGCTGCGACAGAATCCCGAGCTGCGGCGCGTGATGCTCTACCTGATCTTCGAGAGCGTCGAGGGCCGGCCCGAGCTTCGGGCGCGGCTCCAGCAGCTCTACCGCAGCATCCGCGAGATGTACGAGACGGGCCTCCGCGGCGTCGTGCCCGACGCCGCGCAACGCCGGCGGCTGGCGGTCGTCTCCGTGGCGGCGCTGGACGGGATCTTCCTCCAGTGGCTGCTCGATCCCGAGGCGATCGACCTCGAAGCCCTGCACGACGAGCTGCGCGCCCTGCGCGACAGCGCGCGCCGCGTGGTGCGGGGCGGGGGGCGGTCGGAGACGCGGCTGGGCCCCCGAACAAAAGGAGCACGAACCGATGGCTGAATCCCAGATGACCCCCGACAACGCTATCGAGGTCGACCTCGCCGGGTTTCGCGAGGTGGTGCGCCATCCGCAAGCGCACGCGCTGATCCTGCAGCAGTACCGCATCGGCGAGTACGCGGGCGTGGTGGGGTTGAAGCGGCTCCTCGGCGAGATGCGGCCCGAAGGCAACCTGCATCGTGCCATGGAGATCCACCACCGCGACGAGGAACGCCATTCCAAGGTGTTCACCGACTGGATCTACCGCCTCGGCGTCGAGCCCGAGCCGATGCCGACCGAGGTGGAGGCTTACTTCGCGAACTGCCCGGAGGACTTCCGGCGCGACCGCGAGCTCCTCCAGCAGCTCCCGCCCGACATGCGGCGCATCATCACCTTCGCGGCGATCAACGCGGTCGAGCGCCTGGCCTACAACCAGTTCGAGACCCACCTCCGCGTGCTCGATCGCCCGGAGGATCGCGAGACGCTCGAGGGCGTGATGGCGGAGGAGAAATTCCACCTGAGCTACGTCGAACACGAGCTCGAGCAGGCACAGAAGGGGGAGAACGGCGCGTTCGTCATGCTGGCGCTCGAGCAGGCGCGGGAACGCTTCGCGCAGTTCAACGAGATGAAGCGGCGGGAGAGCGGGGCAGCGCTCGAGAAGCTGCTCGGCGTCGGGGCGTGAGCACCACGAGGTCACGGAGGACCGCGGCATGAACTTCGGCATCTTCTACGAGCACCAGATCCCCCGCCCCTGGGGACGCGACGGCGAGCGCCGGCTCTTCCAGGAGGCGCTCGATCAGGTCGAGCTCGCCGATCGCCTCGGCATCGACTACGCCTGGGAGGTCGAGCACCACTTCCTCGAGGAGTACTCGCATTCCTCGGCGCCCGAGGTGTTCCTCGCCGCGTGCAGCCAGCGCACGAAGCAGATCCGGCTCGGGCACGGCATCGTCCTGATGCCGCCCGGTTACAACCACCCCGCGCGCGTCGCCGAGCGCATCGCTACGCTCGACCTGGTGAGCAACGGCCGCGTCGAGTGGGGCACCGGCGAGTCCAGCTCGCGGCTGGAGATGGAGGGCTACGGCGTCGACTACATGGAGAAGCGCGAGGCGTGGGAGGAGTCGGTGCGCGAGTGCGCGAAGATGATGTGCATGGAGCCCTATCCCGGCTTCGAGGGGAAGTACTTCTCCATGCCGGTACGCAACGTCGTGCCGAAGCCCGTGCAGGCGCCGCACCCCCCGCTGTGGGTGGCCTGCTCGAACCGCGACACCATCAAGCTGGCGGCGCGCCTCGGGATGGGCGCGCTGACCTTCGCCTTCATCGACCCCGCCGAGGCGAAGTACTGGGTCGACGAGTACTACGACACCTTCAAGAACGAGTGCACGCCGATCGGCCGCGCCGTGAACCCGAACATCGCCATGGTGACCGGCTTCATGTGCCACGAGGACAGCGAGCGCGCCGTCGCCCAGGGGCTCGAGGGCTTCAAGTTCTTCGGCTACGCCCTGGCGCACTACTACATCACCGGAACCCACACGCCTGCACGGACCAGCATCTGGGAGAACTTCCAGCAGGCGCCGCCGTTCCCGCCCGCGCCGACAGGCGGCATCGGCAATCCCGACGAGGTCCGCACGACCATGCAGACGTTCGAGGACGTCGGCGTCGACCAGGTGATCTTCATCCAGCAGGGCGGCAACAACCGCCACGAGGACATCTGCTCGTCCCTCGAGCTGTTCGCCGATCGCGTCATGCCCGACTTCAAGGCGCGGCACGACGCGCGCGCACGGCGGAAGGCAGAAGAGCTGGCGCCCTACGTCGAGAAGGCCATGGCGCGCATCCCGTCGCTCGATCAGGTGGCAGAGGTCGAGCCCGTCGAGTCGTATCCCGTACTCATGTCCCGCCTCGGCGTCGACATCACCCAGCTGCCCAGGAAGCGTCACATGGGTCCGGCGCTCGACCAGGTCGCACAGTCCGTTTCCGGGACGTCCCCCCACTGATCCTCTTGCACTTCCTACCCAGCTGATCCCGGAACCCGCCGGCCCCGCGGCCCCCCCTCCGCGGGGCCGGCGAGTCTCTTCGTGCGAGAGCTCACATGACCACCGATCTCCGACGTGCGCCTGCTTTTCGCCTTCCGACGGATAGGTCCGGGATCAGACTAGGCATCGAGCCAGTCATCGAGCTCATGGCACCAAGGAGCACGCCGACCTCTGGCCTCGCGCACGTCCGCGTCACCCATATCGCGACGCGCCTCGATCTTCATCATCTCCGGGCGCCGCCCCGCGGCGACCTGACGACTAATCACAGCAAGCTGTGAGCCAAGCCGAAACGATTACCCCGAAAGGTGCTTCGTCCTACGGCGTGCCGTTCAGCTTCTTCCCGGCTTGCATTGGATCGTGCAGTTCTGAGCAGCCGGTGTGTCCGGCGGCGTGCAGCACGTCTGGCACGAGCCGCCGGTGATCGTGGTGGCCCAGCAGCCGGTCGTCTCGCCGCCGCTGGCGCCCGGGGTACCGGCCCGGATGTCCGCCGGGAGCACGTCGAGGAGTGACGTGGGCAGGGGCGTGAGTTGGCTCGACGTCCACACGCCGTCCGCGCCCTGGTGGAAGTGCACCAGGACGGATCTGCCGTAGTAGATCAGCTCGAGGTCGCTCGGGCCGGGTTCGATCACGAAGTCGGGTTTGCCCGCGTTCGCCATGTAGCTCGCAACGGCGGGGTTCACCTTCTCGATGCGAGCAAGCTCCTGGGCCCCGAGCTTCCGGGCGTCGAGAAGCTGGTAGAGGTAGCGCGGATCGGTTGCGCTCCCGG
>JBKPDC010000209.1:0-2298 GCA_046727715.1 Thermodesulfobacteriota bacterium | reverse complement strand
CCCGGAAGCCGGCGGCGACGAGCGGGGGGACCTGGCGACCCCGAGCGGCTAGCGCTCGCGCCACGCGGCCTTGTGCTGGTGGCGGCGCTCGGCCTCCTCGACCGAGTGCGACTCGGTGAGCCGCGCCGCCCGCTTCGCCATTACCACCAGCGTCTGGTAGTGCTCGTGCAACGTCCGGAGCTCGCGCTCGCTCAGGTCCTCGACGTCGATCAGCCGGTTGCTGGCACCGTCGATCGCAGCGACGATCTCGTTGAGCTTCAAGTGCAGGGCGAGCGCATCCTTGTTCTGAGTACGCTGGATCAGGAACACCATCAGGAACGTGACGATGGTGGTGCCGGTGTTGATGACGAGCTGCCAGGTATCGGAGAAGCCGAACAGCGGCCCCGTGAGCAGCCACGCCAGCACGAGGGCCAGGGCGCAGCCGAACCCCCAGGACGAGCCCGCCCACGCGGTGGCCTGCTCCGACAACCGCTCCAGCCACGCGCCGATGCCCTCCGCTTTCCCGTGCCGCATGCGATCGTTCCTCCGCTGCCGGTCATGGCATGGTCTCGGCGCGGCGCAAGGGTGCGGGGCGAGACTCCGGTGTCTGGCAAGGCTCAGGAGCCCTGGAGGATACTCGACGCGGCTCAGCCGGCCGGCCGCCACTGCGGCACGAGGTCGCCGTCGGGCGCGGGGCTGAAATCCACCACCATGGGCATGTCCATGCGGAGCGCGTCCGGACCCGCACCGAGGAGATTGCCCATGGTGCGCACGCCCTCCTCGCAATCGACGAGGACCACCGCGTACGGCGTGCGCTCCTTCCACGCCGGCAGCACCGGCGGGTGGCAGACGACCCACGACAGCAGCCGAGCCCGCCCGCTGGCCAGCGCCCACTCGCTGGCGAACGATCCGCATCTGGGGCACATCGGCTGCGGCGGGAAGCGCCACGCGCCGCAGTCGGTGCAGCGCGGGAAGCGCAGCTCGCGCCGGCGCCCGGCTTCCCAGTACGGCACCCAGTCGGGGCCGCCGGTGCGCCGGACGATCTCTTCGTCGGCCATCGCGTCAATCTCCACGCAGCAGCAGCGCGCCGGTGGGCACCATGTTGCCGCTCGTGACGAGCGACAGCCGCGCGCCCGGTACCTGGTTGCAGGACGTGCCGCGGATCTGCCGCACGGCCTCGATGATCAGGTTGATCCCGTGCACGTATGCCTCGGACAGGCTACCACCGCTCGTGTTGTTGGCGAGGTTGCCGCCCACCTCGAGGCCGCCGTCCTCGACGAAGGCGCCGGCCTCGCCGGGCTTGCAGAAGCCGTATTCCTCGAGCGACGCCAGCACGAGCGGGGTGAAGGCGTCGTAGAGCTGCGCGACGTCGACGTCCTCCGGCCCACAGCCGGCCATGCGCCAGAGATCGCGCGCCGCGTACGCGCCGGGTGACTCGAGGAAGGGATCCTTGAAGAAGTTGTTCATGGTGACGTTGTGTGGCCCCATCCCCTGCGCGGCGGCGCGGATGTAGGCCGGCCTCTGCCGGCAGTCGCGCGCCAGCGCCGCGTCGGCGACGATCACCGCGGCGGCGCCGTCGGTCTCGAGGCAGTTGTCGAAGAGGCGGAGCGGATCCGAGATCAGGCGCGAAGTGGCGTGATCCTCGAGCGTCATCGGCTCGCGCATCATCGCCATGGGGTTCCGCATGGCGTGCCTGCGGGTGCTGACCGCGATCCAACCGAGGTGACGGGTGCTGTAGCCGCGATCGTGCAGGAAGCGGCGTGCGAACATCGCCACCTGGTCCACGGGGCGCACGAAGCCGTAGGGGGAGAAGATGGCGGTCTCGTTCCCCTCGCTCTGCGACTGGTCACGCTCGCGCGACGTGCCCGCCCACGGGCGGCCTCCGGACCCGCGGTTGCGCGACCGGTACACGAGGACGCAGCGCGCCATGCCCGCCGCGATGGCCGCCGCGGCGTGCCCGACGACGCCGCACCCGCCGCCCCCGCCGTAGCCCACCTCGCCGAACCAGCGCAGGTTGGGCACGCCCAGGTTGCGAGCGATGGCGTTCTCCGCGGTCACCTGGATGCTCCACTTGCTCATGCCGTCGATGTCGGACGGCATGAGCCCGGCGTCGTCGAGCGCGAGTCGCGCCGCCTCGAGCGCCGTCACCTCCTCGGAGCGGCCGATGTTCTTCGCAAACGGCAGCTGCCCGATGCCGACGATGGCCGTCTGGTCCCGGAGCGACACGCGGCGGGATGTAGCAGGGCGGGGCCCTGCGCCGCCAGCACGGCGTGAGAAACGTCAGCGGGCGAGATTCGTCTTGACGGCCGCGAGACGGCG
>JBKPDC010000208.1:0-16283 GCA_046727715.1 Thermodesulfobacteriota bacterium | reverse complement strand
GGCACTTCCTGCCGGAAGAGCTCGATCAGCAGCCCGGGATGCGTCCGCGACAGGATGATCTGCGGCCCGCGGCTGGAGAGCTCCACGTCGACGATGTACGCCCGGATGCGATCGCCCTGGCGATAGCGCTCGCGCGGGATCTGCTCCTTCTCGGGCAGGATCGCGTCGGCGCGGCCGAGATTGACGATGATGTTCTTCTTCTCGAAGCGCTGCACCGTCCCCGTGGCCAGCTCGCCCTTGCGAGTCTTGAACTCCTTGAAGATGCTGTCACGCTCGGCGTCGCGCACCCGCTGGATGATGTTCTGCTTCGCGGCCTGCGCGGCGATGCGCCCGAACTTCTCGGGTGGCAGCTTCGCCAGGAGCTCATCGCCCACCTCGGCCTCGGGGTCGATGCTGCGACGTGCCTCGGCCAGCGTGACCTCGTTCTCGGCATCCTGGACCTGCTCGACGACGGTGCGGATCTCGAACAGCTCGACCTCGCCGATCTCCGAGTTCCACTGCGCTTCGATCTTCTTCTCCGGGCCGTACGTGCGCTTGGCCGCCGACAGCATCGCGTCCTTGAGGGCGTCGACGATGACTTGACGGTCGATGCCCTTCTCCTTGCTCACCTGCTCGATGACTCGGTTCAGATCCGGCAGCATGAAGATCTCCTGCGTCACGCCTGGGCATGCCGCGGGCCGCCGGCCCCGCGTCGCGGGTCCTTGCTCCCGGGGCGGGCGAACTCGAACTCGGTGCTCGCCCGTTCGATGGCGGCGAGGGCGAGCGACACGACCCCCGCATCGGGGTCGCGCAGCGTGATGACGCCCTCAGCCGCGGCTTCGAGCACGCCATGGAACTGCCTGCGACCGGCCACGGGGTCCTGCGTGCGAACCTGTACGCGCTGCCCGATCGCGCGTGCAAAGTGCTCCGGCCGCACCAGCGGCCGATTGAGCCCGGGTGACGAGCACTCGAGGTGGTAGCGCCCGGGGACCGCGTCATGCGCGTCGAGCACGTCTCCCAGCTCGCGCGAGACCCGCGCAAGCTCGTCGAGTGTCACGCCGCCGGCTCCGGCGTCGGTTCGGCCCGCGGATCGATCGAGCAACAGCCGCAGGATTAGCCTCCCTCCTTCGGGCCGGTACTGCACGTCGACAAGCTCGAGCCCCGCCCCATGGGCGAGGGGCTCGGCCAGCTCCCAGACGCGCTGGGTCACTGCGGCCCGATCCATCGAATTGCGCTCCTTACAAAATGAAAAAGTGGGCGGAGGCCCACTTCGGTCGGTCAGTGAAGCCAAGAAACCTGCACCGTATAACACGGGGGTCCTGGACCCGCAACGCGCCGCCCCATCATCGAAAATCGACGCTGGCGCGTCCCGTGACGAAGCTGCTAAGAGCAAGCAGGCGTGCCCCGGCGGCCCGCCGCACACGGCGTGTCCGAGCTCCGACGCGATCCCATCCTCCGGCGCTGGGTGATCATCGCCCCGACCAGAACCGGCGATCTGTCGCCACGGCGCGGCGGCCCGCGCGCCGAGGCGCCCGGTCCCTGTCCCTTCTGCCCCGGCAACGAGCACCTGAATCCCGTCGAGATCGCCCGCGCCGAGCACGCGGGCGACTGGCGGGTCCGCGTCACCCCCGACAAGCATCCCCTCCTGCGGATCGAGGGGCAGATCGACCGTCGCGGGGCCGGGATGTTCGATCTGATGAACGCGATCGGGGCCCACGAGCTGGTCACCGACACGCCGGAGCACGTCCAGACCTGGGCCGACCTGCCGCCCGTCCAGATGGTGCGGCTGCTACAGACCTACCGCGACCGCCTGCGCGACCTCCGCCGCGACCCGCGCTTCCGCTACGTCCTCGTGCTGAAGAACCGGGGCGCCGTGTGGAGTCGCTACCCGCACGCCCACTCGCACGTCATCGCCACGCCGTTCATTCCGAAGCGGATCGAGGAGGAGCTCGGTGGGGCGCGCGAGTATTACCGACACAAGGAGCGCTGCGCCTTCTGCGACCAGCTCGTCGAGACCCAGGACGAGCGCGACCGCGTGATCGCCCAGCGGGGTGATTTCCTCTGCTTTACGCCGTTCGCCTCCGCCTACCCGTACGAGACCTGGATCAGCCCTGGGACCCACGAGGCCGACTTCGGCACCGTGACCGACGACGCCCTCGCCGCGCTCGCCGAGCTGCTCGTCGAGGCGCTCGCCCGGCTCGGCAAGACCTGCGAGGATCCGGGCTACAGCGTCGCGCTGCACACGGGCGCACTCGACGGCAGTGACCGTGCGGAATTCCACTGGCACTGGGAGATCGTGCCACACCTCGGCCACGAGCTCGGCATGGAGTGGGCAACGGGTATCTTCTCGAACCCGGTGGCACCGGAAGATGCGGCGCAACGCCTGCGCAACGCGCTGCCGGCGTGACCCGCGTCAGTTCCCGGTCTCGCCGTCCTCGTGGAGCTCGTGGAAGGTGACGAGCTCGACGATCTGGTAGGTCCGCCGCCCACCGGGCGTCTGCACCTCGACCTCGTCCCCGACCTCCTTGCTCATGAGCGCGCGCCCGATTGGCGACGAGAGCGAGATCTGCCCGCGCCCGGCGTCGACCTCCTCGGGGAAGACGATCTCGAAGGCGACCAGCTCGTCGGCGTCGACGTCGGCGAGCTTCACGCGGCTCCCGTACGCCACGACCCCGCGCGGAATCGACGCCACGGTGTACATCGCCAGTTCTCGGATACGGCTTTCCAGCTGTGCGATGCGCGAGCGGACGAAATCCTGGCGGTGCTTCGCGGCCTCGTACTCCGCGTTCTCGGAGAGGTCGCCGTGCGCCGCCGCGGCGGCGAGCTCCTTGGGAAGCTCGAAGGTCAACTCGTACTTCAAGTCTGCCAGCTCCTTCTTGAGCTTGGCCAGGACGGGGAGTTCCATGCCGGGGCTCCGATCAGGCCGTGGGCTCGGCGAGCACCTTGCGCGCGAGCTCGCTCGCGCTCTTGCCGTCGACGCGGCCCGGGAAGCGCTCCCGAAGCGCCGCCATCACGGCACCCATCTGGCGCTGGACGCCCGCGGCCAGCGCGTCGCGGATTGCCCGCTCGAGCTCGTCCGGCCCGAGGGGCGCGGGCACATAGCCCTCCAGGATGGCGCGCTCCGCGCGGTTCTGGGACACCAGGTCGTCGCGCCCCGCCTTGACTGCGAACTCCTCGGCTTCCTCCCGCTTTCTGACTTCCTTGCGCAGCACCTGAACGAGATCGGCCTCGTCGAGCCGCGTCGCCCGCCGCTCGACCTTGACGAGCTTGGCCGCCGCAACGACACCGCGCAGCACCGCGACGCGCTGCGCGTCCCGGGCCTTCATCGCCGCCGTCAGGTCCTGGGCGAGCTGCTCCTCGCTGACCGCCACGGCGGCCACCGTAGAAGGAGCACAGGTGGTTGTAAAGCCCGAGGCGGAGAACGCTACGGCTTGCGACGGCGAGCCGCCGCGGGCAAGCTACTTGCGCCCGCCCGGAAAAGGCCGTCCCGATGACATTCTGGATGCGGGCTGCGCTCGACCTGGTGTTGCCGCGCGCGTGCCTACCCTGCGGCGGCCCGCTGCCTGCCGGCGCCGCCTCACCCCTGTGCGCAGCCTGCCGGGCCGCCATCGTCGAGCGCGCCGCGCCGGGCTGCGCGCGCTGCGATGGCGCGGTGGGATGGCCGGGTGCCATGTGCACCGCCTGCCGCGCGCACGCGCCGGCCTTCGCGACGGCGCGCGCGCTCGGACCTTACATCGGCGGCGCACCGGGCAACGCCCTCGCGCGCACCATCCAGCACCTCAAGTACCACGGCGAGCGCGCACTCGCCGCGCCGCTCGCGGACTTGCTCGCCGTCCACTATCCATTCGGCAGCGACGTGATCGTCGTGCCGGTGCCGCTCCACCTGTCCCGGCTGCGCGCGCGCGGCTACAACCAGGCCCTGCTGCTGGCACGCGGCCTGGCGCGCCGGCGCCGCCTGCCGCTGGCACCCCGCCTTCTGGAGCGCACCCGGGCCACGGCGGAGCACGCGGCACTCGGCGCCGCCGCGCGACGCGCCAACGTGCGAGGGGCCTTCCGGGTCCGGCCCGGCCACACCGTGGCGCACGAGACCATCGTCCTCATCGACGACGTCTTCACCACTGGCGCCACGGCCGACGCCTGCGCGCAGGCGCTGCACGCCGCCGGGGCGCGGGCGGTCCACGTCTACACCATCGGTCGCACCCCGTGACGCGCCACCGTGCTTGTCCCCCCGTCGCCGGATCGCTAAGGAGCCTCGCGTGGTCACCGCGGGCGTCCTCATCTCGGGAAGTGGCACCAACCTGCAGGCCATTCTCGATCGCATCGCCGCCGGCACGCTCGACTGTCGCGTCGGCGTGGTGATCGCGAATCGCGGCACGGCCGCGGGCCTCGAGCGCGCGCGCCGCGCGGGCGTACCGACCCGTGTCCTCGATCACCGCGCCTTCGCGACCCGCGAGGCCTATGACGCCGCCGTCGCGGACGCGCTGCGTGCGGCGGGCGTCGAGCTCGTCGTTCTGGCCGGCTTCGACCGCCTCGTCACCCGCGTACTCCTGGGCGCGTTCCCGGGTCGCGTGATGAACATCCACCCCGCGCTCCTCCCGGCTTTCAAGGGACTGCACGCGCAGCGCCAGGCGCTCGCCCACGGCGTGCGGATCGCGGGGGCGACGGTCCACTTCGTCGACGAGGAGACGGACCACGGCCCGATCATCCTCCAGGGCGCGGTCGTGGTCGCACCCGACGACACCGAAGAGACGCTCGCCCGCCGGATCCTCGAGGTCGAGCACGAGCTCTATCCGGCGGCGATTCAACTGTTCGCCGAGGGCCGCCTCACGATCGATGGCCGGCAGGTGCGGATCGCGCGCGAGCGACCCACGTCGTCCCGGTTGCTCCCCGAGTGGTGACGAGAGATCCAGTTGAAAGCTTGGGATTTCGCTGTTATGACGAGAGCGTGACGTTGCAATAGCGGAACATTCGCACGATGCACGCTGACCGATGGAGTGGAGGGACCAGCGGCAGGGTGCTCGACGGCTGGGGGGCCGGCCGGGCTGAGGGGACGGATCGATGGGCGACGTGGGCGCGATCCTCGACGAGGTTCGCATCCTGGCCACCCGCGGTGAGCATCACTTGATCGTCGCACGATACGGACGCCTGGACGACCTCCCGCGGGACGACCTCTGGAACTCCACCGAGCTTCTCTACGAGGTCGGACGTGCCTTCGGCATGCTCGGCAACGAGGACAAGGTGGAACGCTACCTGCTCCGCTGCGCCGAGCTGGCGCCGCGCCGTGCCGCCGTCTTTTACTGCGCCATCGGGTGGTACTTCCAGCGCAAGAAGAAGTGGACGAAGGCGCTGCGCTGGTACGATCGCGCGCTGACGTCGTTCCCCACCTACCATCTGTGCCTGTTCCGCCGCGGGTATTGCCTGGAGAAGCTCCACCGGCCGCGCGAGGCCGTCGAGGCGCTGCAGCGCGCCCGGGGGGGCTGGGAGCAGGCCGGACCCGAGCAGCGACTGCGCGGGCGCGGCGTGCAGGTTCAGGTCCTCTTCCACCTCTCCCGCGTGCTGCGCGATCTCGGCGAGTTCGAGGCCTCGGCCGAGGCGCTCGAGACCTGCCGCCAGCTCGACGCCGAGACGCAGCCACCCGCCATCCGTCCCGAACACATCTTGGCGAGCCAGGGCGAGCTCGTGATGCGACGCGGCGACCTCGACGGCGCGCGCGCGCTCTTCGAGCAGGCGCGCGACCTCGATCCCGGCTCGAGCTACGTCTGGGAGCGCATCGGGCGCGTGCACGAGTTGCGCGGCGAGGTGGGCGCTGCCCAGAGCGCCTACCACCATGCTGCGACGTTGCCCCGCGGCGCATTCGCCTACCTGGCGCTCGGGCGCCTCCACACCGAAGTCACCCACGACCACCGCGCCGCCGCCGGCGCGCTCGCCGAGGCGCTCAAGCAGGTCCAGAGTGCCGAGCCGCTGGTGCGGCTCGAGCTGGCGCGCCTGCAGCTCGCTCTCGAGCGCCCGCGCGCCGCGCTCGCCCAGGTCGAGGAGGCCCTGGCGTGCCGGCGCGAGGGCGGATTCGTCGAGGCACTGCGGCTCGCCGCCGACATCGCCGAGCGTCTCGGACAGCAGGCCCTGGCCACCGCGCATCTGCAACAGCTCTCCAGGATCGCCCCCGACGACCCGGCGCTCGTCCGCCGCATCGAAGCGCTCGAGCGCGCCACCGCCGCGACGGCCGCGCCGGCGGATGCCCCGCTCCCGCCGGGCTTCGAGATCCTGAGCGACGCCGGGGTCGACGCGCCCGGGCGCGCCCGCGTCGATGGCGTCGTGGACCGGTTCTTTGCCGACAAGGGCTTCGGGTTCGTCCGCTACGGCGACGGGCAGAGCCTCTTTTTCCACGTCACGCAGTGTCAGGACGGTGGCGTCGGGATCGCGCCCGGCGCCGCCGTCTCGTTCGTCCTCGGACACAATCCGAAGAAGGGGAAGCCGCAGGCGGAAGCCGTGCGCCTGCACGAATAGCACGCCGATCCGAGACGAAGTCTCGGGCCGCTGTCCTACAGCTCGGCGAGCACAGCGGCCGTGCGTGGCAGCGCGACGGCACCGCGGGCGAGCAGCGCCTGCAGGGCCGCGAGCCCGTCGACGTCGTCGACGTCGAAGGTCGGCGCGAGCAGGTGGACGCGTAGCCCCGCGGCGCGGGCGCGCGCCAGCGTGGCATCGAGGACGGTGGACGAACCCCACGCGATCCCGCGAAACAGCTCCGGACACGGCGCGCGCAGCCCGATCAGGTAGTAGCCGCCGTCCGCCGCCGGCCCCAGCACGAGGTCGGCCTGGCCGGCGAGTGCCTCTGCCGCCTCGGACAGCCGATCCGGCTCGAGGTGCGGGGCGTCGGCACCGACGGCGATGACGGGAAGCGCTGCCTCCCCCAGGCAAGCACGCATCGCGGCCTCCAGCCGCTCGCCGAGATCGCGCCCCACCTGTGCGATGCAGCGCTGCCCGGGGACGAGGGTCTCGAACGGCGCCCCGGGCGGCCAGATCGCCCAGCACACCGGCAAGCCGGCGATCGCGAGCCGCTCGGCCAGATCACCGACGAAGGCGGTGTAGAGCCGGCAGGCTGCCGCCGCCCCGAGCTGCGCCGCGAGCCGCGTCTTCACCGAGCCGGGCGACGGATCCTTCGCCATCACGACGACCTGAGCCGCCGCCGGCGGCCGGCCGGAAGCGCCGCAGGTACTCGACGACCGCGTCGATCTCTCCATCGGACAGCACTCCCTCGAAGGGCTGCATCATCGTGCCCGGCTTGCCGTGCTGCACCACGTCGCGCAGTCGGTCCGGGCTGCGACCTTCCCAGAACGCCGGCTCGCGGAGGTTGCGCGGTCGTGGCTCCAGGGCCGCGGCCGCCGGACCGTCGCCGCGCCCGTCGTCGCCGTGGCACGGCGCGCAGCGTTCCACGTACACGCGCCGTCCCGCCGCCGGGGGGTCCGCCGCCGCGCAGCAACTCGCGGCAAGCAACACCGCCGTCAACACCGCGCCCCGCCGCCGCGTCACGCACTCCCCAAGAGCCCCGCCAGCTCCCCGGCCGCATCGAGGGCCGCGAGCTCTTCGAACCCGCCGATCGACCGCTCGTCGATGAAGATCTGCGGCACGGTGCGGCGGCCGGTGCGCTGGATGATCTCCGCGCGCAGCGCATCGTCGGTCGCGAGGTCAATCTCGCGGAACGGGATGCCGCGCGCGTCGAGCAGCCGCTTCGCGCGCACGCAGAACGAACAGTTGGGAGTCGTGTAGATCTCGACGCGAATCACGACTGCTGGGTTAGACTGCGCCCGAGGGCGAGGCAAGCGTGTGGTGACGTGTGCGTCGACGGTCCGCGTTGACAGCGCCTCGCGGGGCCGTTAGCCGGGCGCGATGGCCGACGCGGACACGCTCGACAGCCTCGCCCGTCTGATCGACATCATGGCGCGCCTGCGCGCCCCGGGCGGCTGCCCGTGGGATCGCGCGCAGACACCGGAAAGTCTTCGCCCTTACGTGGTCGAGGAGGCGTACGAGGTCCTCGATGCGATCGACCGCGGCGACGTCGAGGGCCTGCGCGACGAGCTGGGCGACGTGCTCCTGCAGGTCGTCTTCCAGGCCGAGATCGCAGCCGAGCAGGGCCGGTTTCGCCTCGCCGACGTGGCACGTGCCATCGCTGACAAGCTGGTGCGCCGCCACCCACACGTCTTCGCCGACGTGCAGGTCCGAGATGCCGACGAGGTGGCGCGCAACTGGCGGCGGATCAAGGCCGAGGAGCGCAACGCTTCCGCTGACCACGCCGCGGACGGCCTCCTGCGGTCCGTACCCACCGCGCTGCCGGCCCTGGCGCGGGCGCAGCAGGTCGGCGAGAAGCTGGCGCACGTGGGATTCGACTGGCCCGATGTCGCGGGTGTGCTCGAGAAGCTCGAGGAGGAACGGCGGGAGCTGGGCGATGCGGTGCGTGCCGGCGATCCCGCCGCCGCCGCCCGCGAGCTGGGCGACCTGCTGCTCACCCTCACCAGCGTCGCCCGCCACCTCGATGTGCAGGCCGAGATGGCGCTCCGTGACGCGACCAGCCGGCTCGCGCGGCGCGTGGCGCACGTCGAGGCGGCAGCGCGGGCAAGCGGGCGGGCACTCGACGCGCTGGACGAGGCCGAGCGCGATCGGCTGTGGGAGGCCGCCAAAGCGGCCGACCCGCCGCGGGACGCCTCGCGGGTTTGACCCGTATCCGGGCGCATGGTAACCGCACCGCCCGTGGCAAACCACGCCTCGGCGCTGAAGCGCCACCGGCAGATCCGGAAGCGGACGACGCGCAACCAGGCGCTGCGCACGCGTCTGCGACACGTCGTGCGTGCGGTACGTCAGGCCGTGGCGGGCAAGGACGCGACTGCCGCCGAGGAAACCCTCCGGCGAGCCACCCGCGCACTCGACAAGGCCGTCACCAAGGGCCTCATCCACCGCAACAATGCCGCCCGCCGGGTGGCGCGGCTGTCGCGCGCCGTGAGCCGGCTCAAGGCCGCCGCCACCCCGTAGTGCCCTTCGGACGAACCATCGCGGCCAGGGCTGCATCGAACACGGCGCCCGGCGGCCGCGAGCTCTTGAGCTCGAGGTCGAGCGTGCGCAGCGTGTCGAGCGCCCGCTCGAGCTGAGCAGCCGGGCGCCCGTCCGCGATCCGGCGCACCAGCCACCCAGGCATCCCGAGCCGCGCCGCGATCGCGTCCTGGCTCATGCCCCGCTCCGCCAGCTCCGCGACGTGCAATGCCCGCCGCAGGTTCCCCGCCAGGAACGCGACGATCCGCACCGGCGGCTCACCGGCGCGCAGGAGCGCCCGCAGCGCGTGGTGAGCGCCCGCCCGGTCGCCGCGCGCGAGTCGATCCGACAGCTCGTCGACGAAGGCCGCGCGCCCGGCGACCGCCGTGGCCTCGACGTGCTCCGTGTCGATCGGGACCCCGGAACCGGCATAGAGCGACGCCTTTGAGACCTCGGAGGCCAGTCCCGCGAGGTCGAGGCTCGTACGATCCACGAGAAGGGCGGCGGCGGCCGGGCGAACCTCGTGGCCCAGTTCGCGGGCGAGCCGCACCACCCACTCCTGGAGGACGCGGGCGTCCGTGATGCGTGGAAACGCGAACGCCGCGCCGGAGCGCTCGAACTCGCTCAGGAGCTTGCGCCGGGCATCGAGGGCCCGTGCCACGAGCACCAGGCACGCGGGCGCCCGGAGACGCGCCAGCTCCGCCAGCACGAGCGCCTCGTCGCGGGCCGCGAGCGCGTCCGCCCGCCGGATGACCAGCGCCTGGGCGCCGCCGAAGAGCGACGGGGACTTCAAGTCGTCGAGCGCCGACGGCAACGCCGCCGCATCCGTATCCGCCCACAGCGTCCGGATGGTGTCGGACCGATCCTGGCCGACGCGCCGGCGCAGCAGCGTGAGGGCGCGCTCGATGAGGAACGTCTCGTCCCCGTGGAGCAGATACGCGGTCTGCGCGGGCGCGCGCGCCAGCGCCGTTAGCCCGTCGCCCTGCGGTGCGACCCGGCTCAGAAGGCCTCCACGGTATAGAGGTAGACGGTGCGTGCCGCTTGCTCCACCAGCTGTTGCAGCGCGGTGCGACGCCGCGACTCGCCGATCTGGACGTTGGTGAAGTCGACCAGGTCGCGCGCGTTGATGGGGTCCTCCTGGAAGCGCGGCGACGCCGTCACCACCGTGCCCGTCAGGGCGCCGAAGTCGGTCGTCTCCTCCAGCGCCGGGTTCTGGTAGAGCACGCGGCTGGTCGCGCGCTCGGTGAGCTTCAAGGACACGAGCAGGTTGCTCTGGAACTCCACGGCTTCTAGTGTCGCGCTGAACGCGACCGGATTGCTCCAGAATCGCCGGATGGTGCCGCTCAGGACGAGATCCCCCTCCCCGTCCGCCACCACCTGGAGGCCGGCGCGGCGGCGGAACTCCTCCGCGATCGCACGCTGCAGCTCCACCTCGAGACCCTTCTCGCGCGACGCGTTCTTGAACAGCTCGATCGAGATGGTCCGGGCCGTCGCCGGCACGTTCGTGCCCCTGCCCGCGAGACGGTAACCGCACCCGACCGAGACGATCAGAAGCCCGAGGGCGATCGCACGCCCGCGACCGGATCTCATATGACGAGGCTCACCAGCCGGCCGGGCACGAGCACGTGCTTGCGCACCGGGCGCCCGGCGAGCTGCGCCTGCACGCGCGCGTCGGCGAGCGCCGCCGCGAGGACGTCGGCGGCGGTCGCGTCGGCGGGCACGGTCACCCGCGCGCGCAGCTTGCCGTTGATCTGGACCGGCAGCTCGAGGGTGGCCTGCACCAGCGCCGCCGGGTCGGGACTCGGCCAGGAGACGGCCGTCACCCGATCGCGGTGACCGGCCACCTCCCACAGCTCGCTCGCGACGTGCGGGACGAACGGGGCGAGGAGGAGGAGGATGGTGTCGATGGCTTCACGCAGCGTCGCCGGGTGCGCCGTCTCCGCCGCCGTCCCCGTCGCCGTGACCAGCTCCATGACCGCGGCGATGGCGGTGTTGAAGTGCAGTCGCTCGACCACGTCCTCGGTCACCCGCCGGATGGTGTGGTGGGTCAGCCGGTGCAGATCGCGATCGGGGGCGGCTTCGGTCGCTGGCGGCGTCCCTGGCGCCGCCAGGCGGAGCACGGCGGCGTGCACGAGGCGCCACACGCGCCCGAGGAACCGGCTCATGCCCTCGATGCCCTGGTCGCTCCATTCGAGGTCCCGCTCCGGGGGCGACGCGAACAGGCAGAAGAGGCGCGCCGTGTCCGCCCCGTAGCGCTCCACGAGCGCATCGGGATCGACGACGTTGCCTTTCGACTTACTCATCTTTGCGCCGTCCTTGATCACCATCCCTTGCGTCAGGAGGCGGCGGAACGGCTCGTCGAGCTTGAGGAAACCGAGATCACGCAGCACCTTGGTGAAGAAGCGCGCGTAGAGGAGATGGAGCACGGCATGCTCGATGCCGCCGATGTACTGATCGACGCCGCGGCGCCCGAGCCAGTAGTCGGTCTCTGTCGGGTCGAAGGGGGCGCCATCCGATCGCGGCGAGCAGTAACGCGCGAAGTACCACGACGAGTCGACGAACGTGTCCATCGTGTCCGTCTCCCGCCGCGCCGCGCCACCGCACCGCGGGCACCGCGTCCGGACGAACGCCTCGTGCGACGCCAGCGGGGAGCCGCCCCGTCCCGTGAGGACGACGTCCACCGGCAGCACCACGGGCAGCTCCGACTCCGGCACGGGCACCGTGCCGTGACGGTCGCAGTACACGACCGGAATGGGCGCGCCCCAGTAGCGCTGGCGGGAGATGCCCCAGTCGCGCAGGCGGTATGTCACGCGGGCCTCACCGAGCTGGCGGTCCGCCAACGCCTCGGTGATGCGCGCCTTCCCAGTCTCGCTGTCCAGGCCGTCGAACGTTCCCGACGCCACCAGCGTGCCCGGCCCTTCCCAGGCCGCCGCCATGGCGGCGGGCTCGAGCCGCTCGCCCGGCGGCTGCACGACCACGCGCACCGGAAGGTCGTGGGCGCGGGCGAACTCGAAATCGCGCTGGTCGTGCGCCGGCACGCCCATGACGGCGCCGCTGCCGTACTCCATCAGCACGAAGTTGGCGACCCAGACCGGGAGGCGTTCGCCGGTCAGCGGGTGCCGGCAGAAGGCCCCCGTCGCCACGCCCTCCTTACCGGTCGTCCGTTCGGTGCGTGCCGTGGCGTGAACGCGCGCCGTGAACGCCGACACCGCCCCCTCCGCCGGGGTGCCACGGACCAGCTCCGCCACCAGCGGATGCTCGGCAGCGAGGCTCACGAAGGTTGCGCCGAAGAGCGTGTCCGGCCGCGTCGTGAAGACGCGGATGTCGCCCGCGCGGCCCTCGAGCGGGAAGCGGATCTCTGCGCCGGCGCTGCGGCCGATCCAGTTGCGCTGCATGGTGACCACGCGCGCGGGCCAGCCCTTGAGCTGGTCGAGATCGGCGAGCAGCTCGTCGGCGTAGGCCGTGATGCGGAAGAACCACTGCTCGAGCTCGCGCTCCTGCACCGGGCTCTCGCAGCGCCAGCACACGCCGTCGACCACCTGCTCGTTCGCCAACACGGTCTCGCAGCTCGGGCACCAGTTGACGACGCCTCGGCGCTTGTAGGCCAGGTCTCGCGCGAGCATGCGCAGGAAGAAGAGCTGCTCCCAGCGATAGTACGCCGGGTCGCAGGTGGTGAGTTCGCGGTCCCAGTCGTAGGAGACGCCGAGCCGGCGGAGCTGGTGGCGCATGGCCGCGATGTTGTCCTCGGTCCAGCGCGCCGGATGCTCCCCGCGTTCGATGGCCGCGTTCTCCGCCGGCAGCCCGAAGGCATCCCAACCAACGGGATGCAGCACACGAAACCCCGCCATGCGCCGCTGCCGCGCAATGACGTCGCCGATGGTGTAGTTGCGGACGTGCCCCATGTGGATGCGCCCGGACGGGTACATGAACATCTCGAGCACGTAGTACGGCGCCCGCGCCGGGTCGACGACGGCCGCGAAAGCGCGTTCCTCGTCCCACCGCCGCTGCCACGTCGCCTCCACCGCCTGCGGATCGTAGCGCGGCGTCCGCTCGGCCTCGGTCACTCCACCGATCCCCGTGACAGTCCCGCCGCGCCCACCTGGCGGGCGATGTGGTCCAGCACGCCGTTCACGAACGCCGCCGATTCCTCGCTCCCGAACCGCCGCGCGATCTCGACCGCCTCGTTCAACGTGACCGACGCGGGGATCTCCTGCCGCCCAATCAGCTCGAACGTGGCGAGCCGCAGCAGGTTCAGGTCGACGCGCGAGAGGCGTGGCAGGCGCCAGTGCTCGGCGGCGCCGGCGATCAGGCCGTCGATGCGTTCGAGCGAGTCGCGCACGCCTTCCACCAGCTCGCGGGCGAACCCCCGCGCCTCCGGGTCCGCCGCCGGGTCGAAATGCTCCCAGAACAGGGCCAGGCTGCGCCGCTCCTGCTCCCCGTCGCCCAGGAGGTCGACCTGATAGAGCGCCTGGAGCGCGAGCTCGCGCGCGGCTCGACGGGATCCCATGGCTCAGAACTTGTGCACCGCGCGCAGCAGCTGCACCATCTCGAGCGCGGTGACGGCTGCCTCGTAGCCCTTGTTGCCCGCGTCGCCCCCCGCACGCGCCAGCGCCTGCTCCATCGTGTCGGTGGTCAGCACGCCGAACGCCACCGGGAGGTCGTGCCGGCGGGCCACCGCGGCGATGCCACCCGCCGCCTCGCCGGCAACGAAGTCGAAGTGCGGGGTCTCACCGCGCACCACTGCACCGAGACACACGAGCGCGTCGTAGCGCCCCGTGGTCGCCAGCTGCTGGGCGCACAGCGGCAGCTCGAAGGCGCCAGGTACGCTCGCGACGTCGATGGCGTCCTCCGCGACCCCGTGGGCGGTGAGCGCCTCGAGCGCGCCGGCCAGGAGCCGATCGGTGACCGCGCGATTGAAGCGCGCGAGCGCGATGCCGATGCGCAGCCCGTCGCCCGAGGGTTTGGCCTGGAAGTGGCGTGGCACGGTCTCCGGCTCAGCGGGACAGTCCGGACAGGAGATGTCCGAGCTTCGTCTGCTTGGTCCGCAGGTAGTCGATGTTGCCCGCGTGGGGCGTGACCTCGAGCGGCGCCCGCGCCACCACGGTGATACCGTAGATCTCGAGGCCGGCGATCTTCTGGGGGTTGTTGGTGAGGAGCCGCACGCGCTCGACTCCGAGGTCTCGCAAGATCTGCGCCCCGAGCCCGTAGTCGCGCAGGTCCTCCTTGAAGCCGAGCTCGAGGTTCGCCTCGACGGTATCGCGCCCTCGATCCTGCAGGGCGTATGCCCGGATCTTGTTGGCCAGCCCGATGCCCCGGCCCTCCTGGTGCAGATACACCAGCACCCCGTGTCCCGCCTCCGCGATCAGCCGCAGTGCCTGGGCGAGCTGGTCGCCGCAGTCGCACCGCTGGGAGCCGAACACGTCGCCCGTGAGACATTCCGAGTGAAGCCGGACCAGGACCTCGGCGTCGCTGCGCAGCTCACCCAGCACGAGCGCCATGTGCTGCTGCTGGTCGATGCTGTTGTCGTAGACGATGGCGCGGAACGTCGGCCCGCCCTGCACCGGCAGCGCCGCCTCGGCGCGACGGCGCACGAGGGTGTCCGAGCGCAGACGCATCTGGATGACGTCGGTCACGGTGACGACCGGCAGCCGGTGTGCCCGCGCCAGGGCGTCGAGCTCGGCGCGGCTCGCGAGGTTGCCGTCGCGCCCGAGCACCTCGCAGAGGACGGCCTCGAGACCGAGGCCACCCAGGCGCATCAGGTCGCTCGCGGCCTCCGCGAGCGCCGCGCGCATCAGGCTGCCGCCCGACACGAGCTGAATCGGGGTGATGTGTCCCGGCATGACGAGGTCGGCCGACGTGGCATCGGGGGCGACCGCCGCCAGGATCGTGGTGGCGCGGTCGGCCGCACTGATCCCGGTGGACACGCCCCGCCGCGCTTCGATGGAGGCTCCGTAGGCCGGCAGCCGTGCACTCTGCTCCGAGGCCATGAGCGGGATGCCGAGCCGCCGCATGCGCTCGCGGGTGAGGGCCAGGCAGACCAGGCCGCGACCGTGGGTCGCCATGAAGTTCACCGCCGCCGGCGTCACCCGCGGCGCCGCACAGATGAGCACCGACTCGGGCGGCTCGAGGGCGTCGTCGAGCAGCAGCACCAGGCCGCCCGTGCGGAGTCGCTCGGCGAGGCCGCGCGCGCGCTCCACCGCTGTCATCTTCCTACGGTAGCGCGCGATCCCAACGGAGGCAAAGGGTGGCGGCGGCGGCGCCACCGTGGCCGCCCTTCCACCACGAGGTCCTCACCCACCCGCCCGACGCGGGTGGGCACGAGTCGTACCGCGTCGGCCACCCGCTCGATACCGAGCCCGCCGATTGCGGGCACCCCATCGCCCCCGAGCAGGGCAGGCGCCATGAACAGCACCACCTGATCGACAATGCGGGCGGCCAGCGCCTGCGCAGCGACGACCGCGCCGCCCTCGACCAGCAGACTCGTCAGTCCGCGGTCGCCCAGGGCACGCGCCAGTGCCGCGAACGGTACCCGCCCACGCCTGGCGGGCAGCAACATCACCTCGACCCCGGCGCGCCGGAGCGCGTCCACCCGCCCTGGTGCCGCGCCTCTCGGCGCCACGATCAGCGTCGCGGCGCCGCGCGGAGCCAGCACGCGCGCGCGCCGCGGTAGGTCGAGCGTCGGGCCCGCCACCACGATTCGCAGCGGATCGTGTCCGCCCGGGATCCGACTCGTGAGCCGTGGGTTGTCGGTGCGCACGGTGCCCGCGCCCACGAGAACCGCGTCGGACACGCTGCGCAGGGCGTGCGCCGCGCGCCGTGCAGGGGCGCCGGTGATCCAGCGCGCGTCCCCGCCGCGGGCCGCGATGCGACCGTCGAGCGTCACCGCGAGCTTGAGCGTCACCAGCGGACGCCCGCGCAGCACGCGCGAGCGGAACCCGGCGAGAAGCTCGCTCGCCGCGGCGGCCTCGACGCCGACCGCCACCGGGACGCCGTGGCGGCGCAACTGCCGGATCCCGCGGCCGCGCACGCGCGGGCTCGGATCCGCCACCGCCACCACGACGCGGGCGAGGCCGAGTCCGAGGAGCGCGTCCACGCACGGAGGCGTCCGACCGTGATGCGTGCAAGGCTCGAGGGTCACGAACAGCTCCGCCCCGCGTGCGCGGGCGCCGGCCGCGCGCAGCGCCTCGATCTCCGCGTGTGGCGCACCCGCGCGGGTGTGGAAGCCTTCCCCGACGACGCGCCCGCCGCGCACCAGCACGGCGCCCACCGGCGGGTTCGGCCACGTC
>JBKPDC010000207.1:0-8660 GCA_046727715.1 Thermodesulfobacteriota bacterium | reverse complement strand
ACGCCCGACGCCGTCGCGACGCCCCTGTCGCTCGCCGATGCGCTGGAACTGGCGACGAGCGGCAACCGCCGCATCTCCGAGGCTGGTCGCAGCCTGGAAGCGGCCGCCGCCCGCGTGCGCGACACGCGCGGCCGGCTGCTGCCGGCCACGGCGGGCTCGGGACGCTACACCTGGTACAGCGATCCGTTGCGCAACGCGGTCGGGCTTCCCGCCGGCGTGTTGCCCGGGGTGACGAGCCCGAGCTTCGTCATCCGCGAGAAGCAGTCGGGACGCGTGAACGGGATCACCACCGTCCCGCTCGACGTGAGCGGACAGCTCTGGAAGACGCTCACCGCCGCGCAGGCCGGCTACCGTGGCGAGCGCGCGCGCACCTGGGCCACGACGCTGGCACAGAAGGTCGTCGTCATCCGCGCCTACTTCGACCTCCTCCAGGCCGAGCAGCTGCGCGGCGTGGTGGAGCAGAACATCGCGCTCGACCGCCAGCAGCTGGCGAACGCGCAGCAGCGCTTCGATGCGGGACGCCTGACGAAGAACGAGCTCCTGGTCGTGCAGGTGGCGCTCCAGGACCGCGAGCAGCAACTGCGGCAGCGCGACCTCGACATCGACCGGGCGCGCCGCGACCTGAACGAGGCGATCGGCCGGCCGGTGGACGCGCCGACGACGGTGGTCGACGTCTCGCAGCGCCCCGACCTGCCCGGCGTGGACGAGGCGCTGCGCGGCGCCTTCGCGAACAACCCCGTCCTGGGCTCGCTGGTCGAGGAGCAGCAGCGGCTGGAGGACACGGCGACCGCGCTCGTCCGCAGCCGCTTGCCGCGCCTCGAGGGCGGCGGGGCGATCGACTGGACGAGCGAGCGCATCCTCCAGCCGCGCACCATCGGCTCCGGCTTCGTCGGCTTCGCCTGGGACCTCGGCACCGACGGCCGGCGCGAGGCCCAGCTGGCCGAGGCGCGCATCGAGGTTGAGCGCAACCGCCTCGCCATCGAGCGCGAGCTGCGCGAGCTGGAAGGCGCCGTGCGCGACACGCGCGCGGCGGCGGCCGAGCGGCTCACTGCGCTCGACACGGCGCGTGCCGCCGTCGGGCAGGCGGAGGAGAACCTCCGCATCCGCCAGCAACAGTTCGACGCCGGCCGCGCCACCAGCGAGGACGTGCTCGACGCCCAGGCGCTGCTCACGCAGCAACGCGCGACGCTGGCCACCGCCCTCTACGAGGCCCACACCCGCCGCGCCGAGCTGCAGGAGCTGATGGGGCTGCCGCTGGAAGACCTGGCGTCCGCCTCGAGGTAGCTGTCGCATGGCCAGACGCACGCCGATCGTCGTCGCGCTGCTCGCGGTCGTCGCCGCCGCCGTGTGGTGGCTCCGCACCGACCGCGGCCCGGTTCACTACACCGGCTTCGTCGAAGGCGAGGAGCGCGTGATTCGCAGCGAGGTCGTCGGGCGCGTGCTCGAGGTACCCTTCCGCGAGGGGGATGCGGTGCCGGCGGGGGCCGTCGTGGCCCGGCTCGACGACCGCGACATCGCCGCACGGCTCGCCGCGAAGCGCGCCGAGATCGCGGTGATCGACAGCGAGATCCGCCGTCAGCAGGAGCAGGTGGCACTGACCGACTCCACCTGGCGCCGCGACCGCAGCGCGCGCGAGGCCGAGGTGCGCGAGGCGGAAGCCGCCGCCGAGCGCGCCGAACGGACCTTCGTACGCGAGCGGGAGCTGGTGCGCACGGGCGCCAGCACCGCGCAGCAACTGGACGACATGCGCGCGCAACGCGACCAGGCCGCGAGCGCCCTGCAGCGTGCCCGGGAGCTGCTCGGGCGGGCGCAGGCGGAGCAGCGCAGCATCACCCTCGCGCGGCAGCAGGCCGAGGTCCTGGGGCAGCAGCGCGAGCAGGCCGCGGCGGAGCTGGCCGAGCTGGAGGTGACGCGATCCAAGTTCGCTATCCATGCGCCGGCCGTGCCCACCACGGTGCAGACGCAGCTCATCTGGCCCGGCGAGCTGGCGCAGGCGGGCACGGCGATCGTGTCGGTCCTCGATCCGACCGACAAGTACGTGCAGGTCTACGTCCCCGTCGCCGATACCGACCGCTTCCGCGTCGGCCGCCGGGTCGAGATCGAGCTCGACAGCGAGCCCGGCCGCCGCGTGCCGGGCGAGGTGACGTTCGTCGCGGACAGCGCCAACTTCACGCCCGAGAAGATCGAGACGCGGAGCGACCGCCTGGGCCAGGTCTACCGGGCAAAGGTCCGCATCCTGGAGGGCGTCGAGCGCTTCCAGCCGGGGACGGAGGGGAACGTGTACCTGGTCGAAGAGACGCCGGCGCCGTCGGCACGGGCAGAGCGGTGAGCGAGGCCCTCATCCGCCTGCGCGGACTGCGCAAGTCGTACGGACGCCGCCGCGGGCTCGCGGGCGTGGACCTCGAGATCCACGATCGGCAGATCTTCGGACTCGTCGGACCAGACGGCGCCGGCAAGAGCACCCTGCTGCGCGCACTGGTGGGTCTCCTCGAGGTGGAGGCCAGTGAGGCATCGGTGCTCGGCCACGACCTGCGCGGCGACGTGACCGCCCTGAAGGCGCGCATCGGCTACGTGCCCCAGGTGTTCAGCCTGCACCGCGACCTGAGCGTCGCGGAGAACCTCGCGTTCACCGCGCGGCTCCATCGACTCCCCGCCGACGCGACAGCGCACCGCATCGCGGAGCTGCTCGAACGCATCGCGATGGCCCCCTTCGCCGACCGCGTCACAGGCGCGCTCTCGGGCGGGATGAAGCAGAAGCTCGCCGTCGCCAACGCGCTGCTGCCGCGCCCGGCGTTGCTCGTGCTGGACGAGCCCACTGCCGGCGTCGACGTCGTCGCGCGAAGCGAGATCTGGAGCTTGCTCGTCGAGGCGAGCAGCCACGCCCTCGTCATCCAGAGCACGAGCTATCTGGACGAAGCAGCGCAGTGCGACCGGCTCGCATACCTCGACGAGGGACGCGTCGTCGGCACCGGCACGCCGGACGAACTGCGTGCCGCCGTCGGTCTCGAGCTGTATCGGGCCTGGAGCGGCGCGGCGCGTACCGTCGCCGCCGCCGCGCGCGCCCTGCCCTACGTCGCGGGCGCGCGTGCCGCAGGTCAGAGCGCGCGCGTGGAGGTGCGTCGCCAGCAGTCGCCGGGCGCGCCGCGAGTCCTGCGCGACCTCTCGGCCCTGGCTGACGGCGCGGTAGGCTTCGCCGAGCAGTTGCCCGTGGACATGGAAGCGACCCTGCTCGCCCTCGCGGGAGGGCACGCGTGAGCGCGCCGATCATCCGGACGGGCGGCCTGACGAAGCGCTTCGGCGACTTCACCGCGGTCGACGACCTCAGCATCCAGGTCGAGCCCGGGACCATCTTCGCCTTCCTGGGCGGAAACGGCTCCGGCAAGAGCACGACCATCCGGATGCTGATCGGCCTGCTGCGGCCGACGGCCGGCCAGATCGAGGTCGATGGCGTGGACGTCATCCGGCATCCGCGGCGCGTGCGCGACCGCATCGGCTACATGGGGCAGAAGGTGAGCCTCTACCAGGGGCTCTCGCTGCGCGAGAACGTCGAGTTCTACGCCGGGCTCTTCGGCCTGGAGAGCGCCGCACTCGAACGCAGCTGGGGCGGGCTGCGCGAGCGGTTCGAACTCGCCAGCGCCGAGGGCGAACGCCCCGAGAACCTGCCGGCGGCCATCCGGCAGCGCGCCGGGCTCGCGCTCAGCATGCTGCACCAACCGCGCCTTCTGCTGCTCGACGAGCCGACCGCCGGGGTCGACGTCCGCAGCCGCAGCCTTTTCTGGGAAGCGATCCAGGACGAGGCGGCCCGCGGCGTGACGGTGTTCGTGACCACGCACTTCCTGGAGGAGGTGGAGTACTGCGACTGGGTGTCCCTCATCGACGCCGGCCGGCTGATCGCGGACGCCTCACCGGAGGAGCTGCGCCGGCGATTTTCCGACGGATACCGCATCACGATCGCCGCCCCCGTAGTGGATCAGGGGCGGGTGCTGGAGGGGCTCGGCCCCCTCGCGGCCAGCGCGACGACGAGCCCTTCGGGGGTGAGCTTCACGGTCGCCGCGCTCGATGCCGCTGTCCTCCACCGGCTCGACACGCTCCGCCACGCCGAGCCGGGCGCCGCGGTCCACATCACCGAGACGCCGATGACCGAGGTGTTCCGTCGGGCCCTCGCGCAGGCACAGGTGGCTCGATGAGTCGGCGACGTCTCTGGACGCTCATCCGGCGAGAGGTGCGGGCGACGTTCCGCGACCCCTTCACCGTCGGGATCCTCATCGGCGTCCCGCTGATCGCTCTGCTCACGTTCAGCTTCGTCATCTCCACCGAGGTACACGGCCTCCGCCTCGCCGTGCTCGACGCCGATCACTCACCCGAGAGCCGCCGGCTGGTGGCCGACATCGGGGCGACGGGATGGTTCGTGACCGAACCCGTTGCCACGCGCGCGGAGATCGCCAGCAGGCTCCGCGGCGGGTCTCTGGGTGCAGCGCTCGTCATCCCCCCCGACTTCTCGCGCTCGCTCCGGCAGGGGCGGACGCCCCCCGAGGTGCAGGTCGTGTACGACGGTGCCGAGACCGTGCTGGCGGGCAACGCGGAAGGCGCGCTGCGCGGTCTCGTCGCCGCCAGCGGGGCCCAGCTGGTGCGGGAGCCGTCGTCTCCGGGAGGCGTCGCGCTGGCCACGGGGGTGCTCTGGAACCCGCGGCTCGAGGGCATGCCGTTCATGGTCGCGGGCACGTTCGGCTTCGTGCTCTCGTTCCTCACCACGCTCATCACGGCGGTGACCATCGTGAACGAGCGGCTGTCGGGCACGTTCGACCAGCTCCAGGTGACGCCCGCGACGGCGCTCGAGATCCTGCTCGGCAAGCTGCTGCCGCTGGGCGCCGTGTTCGCGCTCGACGTCGCCATCATGATGCTGGTGGCGGGTTTCCTCTTCGGCGTCTGGCCGGCGGGCAGCGCCCTCTTCTTCTTCGTGGTCTCGACGCTCTACGTGCTCATGTCGCTCGCGCTGGGGCTCATCTTCTCCGCCACCTCGAACACCGCGGCCGAGGCGGTGCAGAAGACCGTGCTCTTCAGCATCCCGTTGATCCAGCTCAGTGGCTTCGCCTTCCCGGTGCGCAACATGCCCACCGTGGTCCAGTGGCTCACCCAGCTGTTCCCCGCGACGCACTACATCCGGGTGAGCCGGGGCATCTACCTGCGTGGCGAGGGAGCGATGGCGTTACTGCCGGAGCTGATCCTGCTAGGCCTCTTCGCCCTCGTCCTGCTCGTCCTGGCGCGCCGCACGCTCGAGACGCGCGCATGATCGCCCGCGTGCGGCGCAGCATCTCCAACATCCTGGCGGTGGCGTACCGCGAGACCCTCGTGCTGCGCCACGACAAGGGGTTTCTCGCCACGGTCGTCTCCCAGCCGGTCGTGATGCTGCTGCTCTTCGGCGGTGCCCTGTCCTACACGCCGGCGAACGTCCCCTGGGCCGTGCTCGACCGCAGCGGCAGCGCCGAGTCGCGCCGCCTGGTCGAGGCGGTGCACTCCACCGGCTACTTCCTCCCGCCGGTTGCCGTCCGCGGCTACGTCGAGGGCCGCGACCGCCTGCGCCGGGGTGACGTCCTGGCGCTGCTGGTGGTCCCGAAGGACTTCCGCCGCGACATGGAACGCGGCCGGCCACAGGTGCAGCTGCTGGTGGACGGCAGCGACCCGGTGACGGCCGCTCGCCTGCTGGCGTACGTGAGCCAGGTGGCGGCGAACTTCGAGACCCGGCGCGCGCCGGCCGGGCGTACGGGCGAGGATGCCGCGGCGTCCATCGACGTGCGCCAGCGCTTCTGGTTCAACCCCACGCTCCGCGACAGCGACTTCTTCCTCGCCATCCTCGCCGGCATGCTGCTGACCAACCTCTGCCTGAGCATCTCGGCGCTCAACATCGTGGGCGAGCGCGAGAGCGGGACGTTCGAGCAGACGCTGTCGCTCCCCACCTCCACCCTGGAGATCGTGCTGGGCAAGCTCCTTCCCCTCGTCGTGGTGAGCTACATCCTCCTCGCGCTGGCGATCCTGGGGAGCGGCCTCGTCTTCGGTCTCTGGCCCCGCGGCAGCTGGCCCGGCCTGGTGCTCGTGACGCTGCCCTTCGTGCTCGCGACGCTCGCCATCGGCGTCTTCGTGTCGGCGCTTGCCCGCAGCTCCGCGCAGGCCGTCTTCATCTCGGTGTTCTTCATCATGCCGTCGTTCGTGCTCTCGGGCGTCATGTACCCGTACGAGCTGATGCCCCCCGCCGTGCGCGCCCTCGGCGACGCATTCCCGCTGCGCTGGTACCAGATCGCGCTCCGGCGCCTCGTGTCGCGCGGCGCCGGCGTCGCGGACGTGCTGATCCCGTGCCTGGCGCTGCTGGCGATCTTCGGGGTGCTGCTGGGCGCGATCCGATGGCGGCTCAAGCCGCGGCTGGGGTGAGGAGCTCATGTCGCCTTTCGCACCGATCGCGAGGCGTGCACGGATGCGAAGGAGGACTTTGTGCGAGCTGTGCTCGCGCATGCGAAAGGCGAATGAGAGAGCGCGCCGCCACCCGCATGCGGTAGCGCGCGAATGGTGGCGCGAGCGCACGTCGTCAAGGAACGCCGGGCGCGCCCAGCGAGGATCCCTGCCAGACACCTGCTAGACAACGGCACGCATGGAACCGCGCTCGGGCGCCACCTCCCGCGTGCTCTCGCCGACGCTCGTCGCGTACCTCGCGAGCCGCTTCTGTGCAGCCACCGCAATGACTCTGATGCGCACCGCCGTCGCGTGGCACGTCTTCGCACTCACCCGCTCGGCGTTCCAGCTCGGCGTGATCGGTGTGGTGCAGTTCCTGCCCGCGCTCGGCCTCATGCTGTTCGCGGGCGCCTTGGCCGACGCACACGACCGGCGGCGCATCATGACCGTCGCGCAGGCGGTTGCCCTGGCTGGCGGCCTCGTCCTCGGGGTGACGACGGCGCTGAACGTGCTGAGCCTGGCCGCTCTCTACGGGGTCGTGCTCGTCCTCGCTGCCGCGAGCACGTTCGATGGCCCGGCGCGCGCGGCCCTCCTGCCCACGCTGGTGCCGCGCGAGTTGTTCCCGCGCGCCGTCACGCTCGCGTCCACCAACCAGGCGCTGGCGTTCGCCACCGGCCCGGCGCTCGCCGGGCTGGTGATCGCCGCCGCGGGGATCGCCGTCGCCTACGCGGTGTACGCGGCCCTCCTCTGCGCCTCGCTGGCGGCCCTGGTGTTCGTTCGCGGCGGCCGGCACGACGGCCCCCGCATGGCGCCATCCCTCCAGACCATCCGGGAAGGCCTCGCCTTCGTCCGGCGCCGGCCGGTGGTCTTCGGCTGCATGGTGCTGGACATGTTCGCCGTCGTCTTCGGCGGCGCGACCGCGCTCCTGCCGATCTACGCACAGGAAATCCTCCACGTCGGCCCGCGGGGGTACGGGCTGCTGAGCTCGTCGCTCGAGCTGGGCGCGCTCGTCACCGCGGCTGTCCTGATGACGCGGCCGCCCATCCAGCGCACCGGCCCTGCGCTGCTGGTGGCGGTGGGTGTCTATGGTGTGGCGACGATCGTGTTCGGCCTGTCGCGCTGGTTTCCGCTCTCCGTGGCGGCCTACATGCTGGTCGGCGCCGCCGACCAGGTGAGCGTCGTGATGCGTAGTACCGCCATCCAGCTCTCCACGCCGGACGCCCTGCGCGGGCGGGTGAGCGCGGTGAACCTGCTTTTCATCGGCGCCTCCAACCAGCTCGGGGCGGCGGAGTCGGGGTTCGTCGCCGCGCTCACGAGCGCGCCCTTCGCAGTCGCGAGCGGCGGGCTCGGGTGCCTCGTGGTCCTCGCGATCGTCGCCCTCACCAACCCCGCACTGCGACGCTACCGCATCGGCCACGGAGCTCGGTGACGCGCCGGGCGCCGACCGCGCTGCGCCGCTCAGTGGACCGTGCTGCGCGGCGCATCGCCGTCGCGCGCGAGCGCGTCGTCGGTGGCGTACATCGTGAGGCCGGCGCGCACCGCCAGCTCGACGCCCTCCTGGGGCGTGCAGGCGACGACGTCGCTCTCACCGCCGCGCGCGATCGACAGCAGCGCTCGCAACCCCGCAGGCCCACGGTCGAATATCACCTCCGCGAGCGTGGTCTGCGTCTCCGCCGCCTGGGCCAGCACCAACGCCGTCAGGGAACGGAGCCCGTCTTGCTGGCCCGACAGATCGCGCGCCCGGGGTGCGTCGAGCACCACCTCGATGCCGGCGCCCTCGGCGCCCTCGAGTTCGGCTCGCCCCCGACCGCACCGCGAGCAGACCCGCACCCGTTTGAGCTCGAGCCGTCGCACGCCAGAGCGTCTAGCGCCCGGGCCCGAGCGGGTCAACCGCGGCGCTCCTGACATGCCCCTCCGGCGTGCTACACTCCCGGCTCACCACGGCGATGGCAGCTGGCCACAGGGTAGAGGTCGGGGTCCCGACGGGGTCTGCGCCGCGATGAACGATCGAGACGGGCCATCTCGGACCCGCCGCGCCGGAGCACCGCGATGACTGCCCTCATCTGGGTGGTGGCCCTGCTGATGCTGGTCGGCACCGTGCTCGCCATGGCCGAGAGCTCGCTCAGTCGCATGACCAAGGTGCGGGCGCTTGCCCTCGCGTCCGAAGGCCGTCGCAATGCGGCCCTCCTCGTGAAGCTCGAGACCGAGCCCCCGCGCTA